>NZ_JAVMKF010000154.1:0-4599 GCF_031732815.1 Accumulibacter sp.
GCGGCGCGGCGGCGCAAGAATGCGGCCGTGTCGTCATCGATGCCGGCCATCACGTCGTCGGCGGCGTCGACCGCGCGGTTGATGATCGCATAAACCGTGGTGCCGTTCTCGCGCCGGCTGACCACCTCGAGGCCGCGCTTGCGCAGCTGGGTGGAAATCGCTGCCCTCAGCGAGTGGCGTTTATGCCGACTTCGGCATAAACGGCATTATGCCGACGTCCGGATTATGCCGAGGTAGGTCTGTAAGCTTCTGAATATCCCTAAGTCTGTTGCGCCGGGGTCGGCATAATCCTCGGGGCTGAGGGCTGGTAACGTCTCCTCTTTCACGTCGAAATGAGGAGACTTCATGTTGATCGACCCCAGCAAGACACCAGGTGGCGGACCGCTCGCGGCCCTTTCGAAGGGCTTTGCGGAGGATTTGCGGCGGCAAGGATACGCGCCCAGAACGATTTCGGAACACCGGAGGCTGCTCAGGGATCTGAGCGACTGGCTGCAGGTGCGGCAGCTGACCGCAGACGATCTGTCCCTGAGGCAGGTTGATCTTTTTCTGTCGGATCGCCGGTCCGCCGGTGCCGCCAATCAAAAAATGCGCAAGGCACTGGGCCCCATCCTCGGCTATCTCCGCAAGCTGGAGATGGCGCCTGCGGCCGAAACACCCTGGGAGGGCGGCCCCGCCGGGGAGATTCTGAACCGGTACCGGCAGTTCCTGACCACGGAACGCGGTCTGGTTCCGGTGACAGCCCTTCGGTACATTGATCGCCTGCGCTCGTTTCTGGACCGAAGGATGTCGGCCGATGGTCTCGAACTCGGGAGCCTGACCCCGGCCGATGTCACCTCTTTCGTGGTGGCGTGGTGCCCGCATCTGAACGGCGGCGTGGCAAGGCTGACGATCACGGCGCTGCGCTCGTTCCTCGGCTTTCTGCATCTGGACGGCGTCACGGAACGGTCGCTTGTTTGCGCCGTGCCGTCGGTTGCCCACCGCCGGCTGGCCGGGCTGCCCAAGGGGCTCGAGCCCGATGAGGTGCGGCGCCTGCTTGCCGCATGCGATGCCCGCACACCCGTCGGCTGCCGCGATCTGGCGATTCTGACCCTGCTGGTCCGCCTCGGCCTGCGGAGCGGCGAGGTCGCAACCCTCACGTTGGACGATATCGATTGGCGCACGGGCACAATCGTCGTGCGCGGCAAGGGAAGCTGTATCGAACGGATGCCTTTGCCGCCCGATGTCGGTCGCAGGCTGGTCGAATACCTGCAGCACGCCCGTCCCGCGAACGCCCAGGGCCGGACCGTGTTCGTTCGGTGCATCGCTCCACATCACCATCTCGGTTCGAGCCGTGTGAGCACGATCGTTGCGGACGCCGCCCGGAGGGCCGATCTCGGGCGTATCCATGCACATCGCCTGCGCCATACCGCGGCAACGGAGCTTTTGCGCGCCGGCGCATCCTTGCCCGAGATCGGCCAGCTCTTGCGTCATCGTCATGTCGAGACCACGGCGATCTACGCCAAGGTCGACCGGGACAGACTGCGCCTGATCGCGCGCGCCTGGCCGGAGGGCGACCGATGAGCCCTCTGTCCCAGGCCCTGGCCGATTATCTGACCATGCGGCGCGCCCTTGGTTACAAGCCTGACAAGACCGAGAGACTTCTCGGTCAGTTCATCACCTTCGCCGAGGATCGCGGCGAGACGCATATCAAGACCGAGACGGCGCTGGTCTGGGCGACCCGGCCCGCAGGCGCCGCCGCGATCTGGACCTCCAGACGTCTGGCCGAGGTTCGCCTCTTCGCCCGGCACCTTCGTACACTCGACCCGATGACCGAGGTGCCGCCCGACGATCTTCTGCCAGCGCGAGGGCGCCGCGCAACGCCGTATCTCTACACGCCCCAGGAAATCTCGAACCTGATGCGGGCTACGGCGGTCCTGCGCGGATCGCATGTGCAGGCGACCTGCCGGGCGCTGATCGGCATCCTGGCAGCAACCGGCATGCGGATCGGAGAGGCAATCGGCCTCGACCGCGACGATTTCGACGCGGCGGGTGGCATCCTCACGGTCCGCAAAGGCAAGTTCGGCAAGTCCCGCGAATTGCCGTTGCACCCGACGACCGTCGCTGCCCTGGACGACTACCTGCGCCGCGAGGATCGCCCCCGCCAGGCGGGCACGCCGGCCCTCCTGATCAGTTCGGTTCGCAAACGACTGCGCTACGGGACCGTGCAGTCGACGTTCCAGAAACTGCTGCATCACTGTGGCATTGTCCCGCACTCGGCGACATGCCGGCCCCGGATCCACGATCTTCGGCACAGCTTCGCCGTCAATACCATCATCGATGGCTACAGGGCCGGTGAATTTGGGGCCGCCGACCCCGGTTCGCGCCTTGCGATCCTGTCCACTTACCTGGGTCATGCTGATCCGGGCGACACCTACTGGTACCTGTCGGCCGCGCCGGAATTGCTGGGTCTGGCGGGCGAACGGCTCGAGCGCCACCTCGGAGGTGACGCATGAGTGCGCTCGCCACGACCCTGCAGGCGTTCCTCACCGATCGCCTCATCCGCCAGCGGCAGGTCAGCCCGAACACGGTCGGCGCCTATCGCGATACACTGCGGCTGCTTCTGGTCTTCGCATCAGGCCGGAAAGGCAAGGAGCCAAGCAAGCTGGAGATCGACGATCTCGATGCGCCGCTGATCGGCGCCTTCCTCGATCATCTGGAGAGCCACAGGAAGAACAGCGTACGCACCCGCAACGCGCGGCTGGCCGCGATCCGGTCCCTGTTCCGCTATGCCGCCCTTCGGCATCCCGAACATGCCGCCACCATCGAACGCGTTCTCGCCATTCCGCCGAAGCGCTTCGAACGGCGGCTGGTGACCTACCTGACCGAGGTGGAGATCGACGCCCTCTTGGCCGCGCCGGACCGGACCACCTGGACCGGGCGGCGAGACACGGCGCTGTTCAGCCTCGCCGTCCAGACGGGCCTTCGGACCTCCGAACTGATCGGGTTGAGCTGCACCGACGTTCATCTCGGATCCGGTGCGCATGTCAGTTGCAACGGCAAAGGGCGAAAGCAGCGGATCACGCCGCTCACCTCGGGCACCAGGAACGTCCTGCGGACTTGGCTGGCCGAGCGCACAGGTCAGCCTGCGGACCCGCTGTTCCCCACACGGACCGGACGATCCCTCAGCCGCGACGCGCTCGAACGCCGGCTTGCCGGATATGCCGTGGACGCGACCGCCCAATGTCCGTCCCTGGCGCGCAAGCGGGTGACCATGCATGTTCTGCGGCATTCCGCGGCCATGCGCTTGCTGCGCGCCGGCATCGACACATCCGTGATCGCGCTCTGGCTCGGCCACGAACAGATCGAGACGACCCAGATCTACCTGCACGCGGATCTGCGGATCAAGGAACGCGCCCTGGAAAAGACCGCGCCAATCGCCACCAAGCCCGGCCGCTTCCGGCCGACCGACAAACTCCTCGCCTTCCTCGAGGCCCTCTGATTATGCCGATCCCATCGCAGCAGTCCCCGCCAGAAACAATAGGTTACAATCTTACCTCGGCATAATCCGGACGTCGGCATAATGCCGTTTCCAGCCGGTCGCGGCAATCAGGTCGTCGATGCTGGCGCCGCCCATGCGGCTGAGCATCGTCATCACCGTGGCCATCTTGCTGTTCGTCGGGATCAGGGCGGCGGTGTTGGTGCCATGCGCCACCCGCCGGCTCTCTTCGATGAAGCCGAGGCCGAAGCGGATCCAAGCGAGCGCCTTCTCGCTCTCAACCGTGCCGCCGTGCTGGCGGAACTCGATGGTGCGGTGGCGGCGCCAGGCTTCGAGGTTGACCTTCGCGTAGCGGGTGCCGAAGGCGTCGCAGACGTCGCGCACGCTGCCGCTCGCGAGCTTGCGCGTCACTTCGCCGCGGCTGAGGAAGCTCTTGACGCTGCGGCAGTAGCGGTTGGCATCGCCGCGGCGCGAGGGCGCCATCCAGGCGTCGATCTCGTCTTCGAACTTGGCGTAGCGGCGAACCACGGTGGCGATCTCGGCAGCGGTCAAGTCGCTTGCGCCAAAGTGGATGTGCAGGCCGCAAGCCCGGCTGATCCGGGCTTCGGCGTCGCGCAGCGCGTCCATCGCGATCTTCGCTTGGGCGGCGCCCCGCTCGCCCTCGAGGACCGGGCTCACCACCTCGAAACCATCGGGAACGCTGGCGTCGCTGACCACTTTCCAGTGCGCCCGGGTTTCGTGATTGTAGCCTTCGATCTCGCAATCGAGGCCGGCGCTGCGCAGGGCCGTGCGGGCTGCCTGCATCGTAATGCCGAAGGCCTCGATCTCGATTCCGAAAGTCCTGTTGCTCGTCATGGTCGTCGTCGCTCCGTGTTGACGACGACAGTAACGCTCTTTGCCCAAATGTAATCAAGGAAAAGAGACGAGAACAGCAAAGACGAGCGCGAATAATAATGCGCTCGTCTTGCTGCAACCCGCTGAACAGTGGACCGCTTCTTGTCTTTCTGATTATGACGTCTTGCTGGCCTCGGCCAGCAGCCGCTGCTTGAAGTCATCGGGCGCGGCCATACTGTCGGAGACGGTTCGCCCAAAGCGCAGGGCACCGGCCTTGCCGACATAGAAGA
>NZ_JAVMKF010000155.1:0-4580 GCF_031732815.1 Accumulibacter sp.
GCGAGCGACAGCGCCTCGCGCATGAAATACTCGTCGTTCATCATCGGACGAATTCTAGCGCAGTCTGCCCGCCGCCCCGGCAGCGACTGTTCGCCGGCGTTCCGGCCGGCCGGGAAGCGTTCTCGACAAGGCGAAAACCGGCTAACATCGTCGCTCGCTCACCGTCTGTCAACCGAGACGCCTTGGCGCCGGCTGATGGCGCCGTTTCCCTCCCGCCTGTCCATGCGCATCCTTTTCGTCCATCAGAATTTTCCCGGGCAATACAAGCACCTCGCTCCGGCGCTGGCGAATTCGCCGAAGAACGAGGTCGTCGCCATCGGCGAAGAAGAGAACCTGCGCCGGCAGGCAAGCGCTTTCCATCCACGCCTGAAGGTCGTCGCCTATGCGTCGCCGCAAGGGGCTTCGGCGCAAACGCACCACTACCTGCAGAGCAGCGAAGCGGCGGTTCGCCGAGGTCAGGCGGTGGCCAGGCTGGCGCTCGCCTTGCGCCGCGAGGGCTTTGTTCCGGACGTCATCTGCGCACACCCGGCCTGGGGTGAAGCGCTTTTTCTGAAGGATGTGTTCCCCAGCGCGCGCTTGCTGCTCTACCTTGAATTCTTCTACCGAGCGAGCGGTTCGGACATGGGTTTCGACCCGGAATTCCCCTCCGGCTTCGACGATCAGTGCCGCTTGCGCGTACGCAACACGATACAACTGATCAGCCTGGAAGCCGCTGACCTTGGCGTCAGTCCGACCGCCTGGCAGCGCGACCAGTATCCAGGCCCGTTCCAGCAGCGCATCGAAGTCATCCATGACGGTATCCGAACCGATGTCGCGCGTCCGGCGCCGGTGGACGACTTCATTCTCCCGGCCGGGCGCGGCAGACTGCGCCCGGGCGACGAGGTGATCACCTACGTTGCACGCAACCTTGAACCGTATCGCGGTTTTCACATTTTCATGCGCGCCCTGCCCGCCGTCCTCGCAGCGCGTCCGCAGGCGCAGGTGTTGATTGTCGGTGGCGACGAAGTCAGCTACGGGCGCCGCTTGCCCGACGGCGAGACCTACCGCAGCCGCTACCAGCGCGAGCTTGGCGACGCGCTCGACGATCAGCGGGTGCACTTTCTGGGCAGAGTCCCTTACGGAAGATTCCTCGACGTTCTGCGCCTGTCGAGCGCACACGTTTACCTGACCTACCCTTTCGTCCTTTCCTGGTCGCTGCTCGAAGCGATGTCCTGCGCCTGCCCGGTGATCGCGTCCGATACGCCACCCGTACGCGAAGTCATCGAGGCAGGGAGAAACGGGCTGCTGGTCGACTTCTTTTCCCATCAGCAACTGGCGACCGAGATCGTGCAATTGCTCGCCCAGCCTGATCGCCTGCGGACACAGCGCGCCCAGGCTCGGCGCGACATGGAGCAGCGCTTCGATCTCGAGCGCAACACGCTGCCGCGCCTGCTGCGGCTGGTCGAGCAGCTCGCCGAGCGTCCCGGCTGAGCGGCGGGTGCGCGCGGCGAAGCGCTACACGAGCGTGCACGGGCTTCCGTTCGTCGGCCGGCAAGCGCAGAATGGACCTGCACCCCGGCCAATCGGCCGCGCGCCGCTCAACAACTTCAAGGACGGACCGTGGAGACAGTCGCCTTTCTGCAGCAGCAGCCGCTCTTCGGCGGCGTCGACGACCGGGCGATGGGCTGCATCCTGCCCTTGTTGCGCGAGCTGAGCTTTGTCACTGGCGAGGTAATCGTGCATGAAGGCGAAGAAGGCGACTCGCTCTTCGTCATCTGCAGCGGGCGTGTCGAAATCCTGAAGAGCAGCGATTCGGCGGGCAGCGAAACAGGGCGCCGTATCGCCACGCTTGGCGTCGGTGACGTTTTTGGCGAAATGGAACTGATCGACATGCAATGCCGCTCGGCAACGGTGCGTGCGCTTGAGCCGGTTTCTGCGTTGGCCTTGTCGAACGGCGGCTTGTTCCAGATCTACGAATCGGACCTGCCGACGTTTGCCCTCATCGTCCTCAACCTGGCGCGCGAACTCAGCCGCCGCCTTCGCCGCCTCGACGAGCTGGCAGCGCGAACGGCAGCGACCGGCGAGCCACAGACCGACGACCCGCGACCTTGACCGACCCATCGGCGGGCACGCTCAGCCGGGCAGCAGTTGGTCATCGCGCCGGCGCTGCCGCGTTGTGGTGGTCAGTCCGTATGCTGCAGCGCCTTCTGCCAGGCGCGGATGGCCAAGGCCAGGCGGCCCGACATCGTAAGGTATTCGCCGTACAAGATGCGATAGGCTTCGAATACTTTCCCCTGCGCGGCAAGCTCCAGCACACGCGCGCCAACCTGATGGAACTCGGCGTGCAGCGCCCTGACTTCCCGGTAGTATTCGGTGGCCCTTTCTTCCAGCGACAGGGTAGGACCGTACAGCCACCTGCCAAAGGGACATTTATCGTCTGCCCGCACGCACTCGGCGCCCGGCGTCGTGGCGGCATTGACGATGGCTTGCCTGAGTTCGGACATCCAGATCACGTGCGCCGCCAGCGCCGCTTCGAGTTCCTTCACCTTATCCACCCCTCTGTTCCACTTCATCGTCCCCCACGCGTCATCGCCAATTGGTAAGCGGCTGGCCGGCCATTTTACATCCGCGGCAACATGGCCAGTGAAAATCGGCCTCGGCGAGCTCGCTGAAAAATTCAGAAATCTTCCGGCGCTTCGTCCTGAAAGCGCAAACGGATGGCCACCACCTCGTCCTTGCGGGCGAGGAAGACCTTGACGCACTCCGGATCGAAATGCGCCCCGGCGTTCGTCTCGAGATAGGCAAAGGCGCGCTCCAGCTCCCAGGCGCGCTTATACGGCCGTTCCGAGACCAAAGCGTCGAAGACATCGGCCACGGCAACGATCCGGCCGTCAAGCGGGATGGCCGATCCAGCCAGGCCCGCCGGATATCCCGAACCGTCGAAGCGCTCGTGGTGCGCCAGCGCGATCGAAGCTGCTGCCTGGAGAACTTTCGACTGGCTGCCGGCGAGCAATTCGAAACCAAGACGCGCGTGCCCGCGCATGATGGCGAACTCCTCTGGCGTCAAGCGGCCAGGTTTGAGCAGAATGGCGTCAGGAATACCGATCTTGCCGACATCGTGCATCGGCGCTGCCTGCAAAATCAATTGCTGAGCATCCGCCGCAAGGCCCATGCCGGCGGCAATCAGGCGGGAAAAATGCGCCATCCGCTGAATGTGGGCGCCGGTTTCCGGGTCGCGAAACTCGGCTGCGCGCGACATCCGGAAGAGGAGTTCCTGTTCGCGCTCGTGAATCACGGCGGTTGCCTTGGCGACCTCTTCGGCCAGCCAGGCAGCCCGGTCAGCGAGATGCTTGCGAGTCGTGTTGAGCGCCAGCAGATTGCGTGCGCGCGCGGCAAATTCCATCCGGTCGACCGGCTTGGTCAGGAAATCGGTCGCTCCGACCTCCAGCGCGCGGTAGCGAACCTCCCGATCGTCGTTGGCGGTGATCATCAGCACCGGCAACTCGGATCGCTCAGGCAGCCGGCGCAGACGCGAAATGAACTCGATCCCGTCCATGACCGGCATCATGTAATCAACAATGACCAGATCGGGGAGGTTTTCTGCGCACCAGGCGAAGCCCGCCGACGACTCGGCGAAGGCATGCGCCTGGCAACCGCCCAGCTTGCCCACCAAAGCCTTGAGCAAGGCAAGATTGATATCGCTGTCATCGATAATGGCGACCACGTTCATCGGGCTTCTCCGGGCGACGGTGGCGAGTATAGCAAGAGCGCGGCAGAGCAGGACAAACGCCGCGTAGCGTAGCCTCGGCACGCACCGTCGAGCACGCGCGAACAGGCCGGCAAACGCCAGTAACCTTCCGCCGGCGCACGATTGAGCGACTTCTCCCAGGCGTAGCGGGCTAACTCGTATAATCGCGCACTGGGCGGAGACTTGCCGCCGTCGGACCCGCAGACAGACCGGCAGCTTTCCGTGTTACAAGAGGATGTGCCCGCGATGGAAGAACTTGCCTGGAACAGCCACTTGGCATCCGTTGGGCGGCTGCCGGTTGCCGGCTTGCTGAGGCTTCTGATGCAGGGACCGGCGCCGGTTGGCATCGGCATCAAGGGGCTCGACGGCCGTTACCGGATCGCCAACGAGCAAATCGAACGGCTGTTGTGCCCACACGGCGGGGTACTTTGCGGCAAATCGGAAAGCGATCTCCTGCCGGCGGACATCTGCCAATTGCTCGACCACGCCGAGCGCCAGTTGCTCGCCGGTCAGGTTTCGCCCGCGGTGTGCGTCGATCTGGCGATCAATAGCCGGATCAATCGTTGCGTCTGGTCAAAGCTGCCTGTCCTTGGGCCGGACAATGTGCTGGAAGCGATCGTCTCGCTCGTCTTCGACGCCGCTCATGCGCAGGAACTCGACCACCTGCAGCAAACCAATCAGCACTTGCAACTCATGGTCGACCGCCTTGAGCTGCTCGCCGGCACCGACAAACTGACTGGCGCATGGAGCCGGCTGCGACTGGAAGAGTCCATCGAGCGCGAGATCGACCGCCTGCAGCGCTACGGCCAGCCCTTGAGCGTGATGATCATCGACGTTGACTTCTTCAAGCAGA
>NZ_JAVMKF010000156.1:0-25832 GCF_031732815.1 Accumulibacter sp.
GTGTAACCGTTCACACCCCCTTGCCACCAACACGGTCGTGCTCTACGAATCAACAACTTGCCGGGGACCAGAGGCAAGAAGGCAGGGGGGCGTGAGCGGTTGCGATGGGTGAGGCGAAACGGAAGCCGTTAACACTCAAAGCCCTTCCTTGAAATCAAGCGCTTAGAAACGTCCGAAAGTCTGGCGGACGCTGAAACAGAGACTTGTGTGTAAGCGTATGGGTTAAGGCGCAGGTAACATCACATTCAGCGACAGCTAGTTTTGAGACGAAAAAGACTCAGATGCAATACGAACTTCAAGTTTTCGTAGAACGGGTATCAGTTCCGGAAGAACCTCGCTCTGAAAGCGGTCGGCAACTGCTTTCTTAACCGCGTTCAAAAACGGTTCACTAAATTGTGGTGCTGTCAGCCGTGCTAACCCCCGGGCAGTGGCTTGCGCGTGTTTTTGATAAGCGCTTGTCTGGGAGAATGCCTCTAGCATTTCGGCCTCCTTCTGCGTTGGATTGCAGTCGTTTGGATTGGGCATCAGCTTCTTGATCCAGCTATCAACTACCGACCGTGACGCTGATTTACTTGTTTGTGCGGATGCTAATACCATTATTAGCGCGACACCACAGTTATTCATTGTGGCCCACCGCTCCTTCGGGTAGGTATTAGCAAATGTGTAGAGACTGTCTATCTCCATATCTGTGAACGATCTGTAGTCAGGGGAATACGTGGCGGCTAGTGAATAAATGCCAGAAAGTTGCTCGGCGAAAATTGGCTTCAGTGTTCTGAGTAATACTGCTCTTGCCTCCTCATATTCAGGCGCCCCAGGCTTCCAGTATGGCTGAGCATCTTTGACGCCACTTGCCAATAATGGCAGGAGATTAGCAATGGCCTGTTGTCGTATCAGCTCTTCTTGAACCGCCAGTAAAGCGTCCATCGAACCATTGTTGAATTCATTCCACTTGGCCAACCGCTGATCTCGATCAGCGCTGAGGTTGACTTGTGCCGTCGATTCAAAGATCGAGCACGCAAACAAGATTGCAACAAAAGCCCATCTGATCATTTTGTTATCCATTTCTTGAAGTTGCTATCATTCGTTATCATTTGTCAAACATCAAACATGACCCGTCTAATCACGCACTCCCCTGCACGGTTGCCGGGATCTGGGGGATCGTGGGGAGCTGCAAGCCTTTGCGAGCGGCGGCGATGACGGTGCCGAGGGACTGCCAGGCGGATGCTGCGCGATGGCGACAGGTTTCGATAAGGCTGGCGAGGAAAGCGAAGGCGCGTGATCGCTCTTCAGAGCGTGTGCCGTGGCTGATACTGCGCGAAATCCCCCAGTGCCGCAGCGCCTGTTCCGCGGCGTTGTTGGAAAGCGGCAGGCGGGGCTCGGCGACGGGACGCAGGATCACGTCGCAGTCGTAGAGGAATTCGCGCACGACACTGCGCACCACCGAGTGGTCATCCATCCGATGGGCTTCGCACAGGTGCCGCAGTCGCACGATCTCGTTCGCGTAGCGGGCCGGGAGTCCTTCCGCGGGCGGACCGATGCGCGCCGCGTAGATGGCGGCCATCAGCGTTTTCATGAGGCCTTCCATCGCTTGCCCTACCCCGGAGAATCGCGCCTCGCTCGATTCGGCCAGCCCTCTCAGTTTGCGCAGCAGGTGCGGCCAGCAACGCAAGCGGTTTGGCCAGGCGCGATAGACGCCGTAGCCATCGCTGATGAGCAGGCCGGCAAAGCCGTCCTGCAGGGCGTTCTCCAGCATTTCCCGGCTGCGCGGGCCGATCAGGAACAGCGTCGTGTGGGTGGTGACCAGTGCCCACAGCCACAGCAGCACGCCGGACTCCGGCCACGAGGTTTCATCGACATGCAGTTGCGCGGCCTGCACGATGTCGGCCACCAAGGCGTCCTCCAGCGGCAGACTGGCGCGGCCCGCTTCCCGGATGGCTTCGTCGATGACGCCGGTAGTCAGCGTCAAACCGAACAGTTCCATCAGCAATTCGCGAATGCCCGCCCGCGACAGGCGCGTGCGCAGCGCCAGCAGAACGATCACCCCGGCCAGCCGGGGACCCGCCAGTCGCCATTCCCCGAGCTCAACCTTCTCCCATTGCCCGTCGGCCGGCGCCCGCCAAGCTTGCGCACGGCTGACATGCCCGCAGGAGCCGCTCACTTCAAGCAGCGTGTGACGGGTAACACTGAACGTCAGCCCGATCAGGCCCTCGACCGGCGGTGCAATGTCAACTTCGTCCCAAGCCGTGCAAGCCCGCGACACCGCATCCGCCGACAGCGCTGCCGCACAAGCGGCGCAGATCTCGGGCCGGTGCTCGCACCGGGCGGTGATCACCAGTTTCTGAATGCGACCATGACCCGGACTGCCCGGCTGCTTGCCGGGCCGCTTCCCAGACCCCTTCTTGGCCAATGACCGCTGGCCATCAACCAGTGAAGCCTGTTCCGTCTCTTCGGTAGCGCTTCCAGCCGTCTGCGCGGCGAGGTCGGCCCTGTCCCGCTCGTCCGCCGCGCCATTCTGTTCCTCCGAGCCACCCGTCTTCGCCCAGGGCGGTTGTCTGGTCGGCGGACGCGAGCTGCTGTCCGGGTTCTGATTCAGCCGATCCTGCAACTCCTTCACGTCGTGCAACAGCCGCTTCGACACTTCCAGCACAAGCTCCGCCGGCAGCTTCTTCAGCCACTCGTCGTTCATCTGGGACAGGTCATGTTTGCTCAGGTGCATCCTGCTGCGTCTGTCAGGTCGTCTGCAAGTTGCGCAACTATAACCTACAAATCCTCACGTTGGCAGCTTTTCTTAAGAGGGTGTAAACAATTACCTGACAGTTGGGGCAACGAAGCAAAAAAATGTTGGCGATAGTGCTATCCACCAAAAATGGGCAGTCCAAGATAGAGCTTGATGACGCTAGCGTTAGCGATGTCGATAAAGAAGGCGCCCACAACCGGCACGACCAGGAAGGCAAGATGAGAGGGCCCGTGCCGATCGGTTACGGACTGCATGTTGGCAATGGCAGTCGGTGTGGCGCCGAGACCAAAGCCGCAGTGTCCCGCCGCCATAACCGCTGCGTCATAATTGCCACCCATGACGCGGAACGTGATAAAACGTGCGTAAAGCAGCATCAGTGCGGTTTGGCTGGCGAGCACAATCAACAACGGCAAAGCCAGCGCCGCCAATTCCCAGAGCCGCAAAGCCATCAATGCGGTAGAGAGGAACAGGGCTAACGCAACGTTGCCCATCACCGATACTGCACGCTCGAATACCTGATAGAGTCCGATATGGCCAAGGCCATTGCGGAGCAGCACACCGACAAACAAGGTGCAGACGAAAGCCGGAAGTTCCAGCGCACTATCGCGCAAGAGCGCGGCAATCTGCTGCCCGCCCAGCAGGCAAACAGCGATCAGCGCCAGCGTCTCGATCATCGCCGGAGCGGTGATCAGTCGAATATTGTCGGGCTGTTCAAATAGGCCAGGTTCAGTGCCTGTCGTGGAACGGTCCGGGAGGGTAACTCGTTTAGTCAGATGATTGGCCAGCGGCCCGCCGATCAATCCACCCAGAATCAGGCCAAATGTAGCGCACGCCAGGCCCACCTCGGCTGCATGATCGAGGCCGTATTTCTCGCTAAACACCTTACTCCATGCCGCTGCCGTACCATGTCCGCCCGCCAACGAAATGGAGCCCGCCAAAAGGCCAAACAACGGGCTGATTCCCAACACCTTGGCCAGTAATAGTCCCAGGGTATTCTGCACGACCAGCAGGCCGAGTACCACCCCAAGGAACAACGCAAGCTTGGCACCTCCGCGACGCAGACTCGACAGGTCAGCATTGAGGCCGATACAGGCGAAAAAGGTCAACATCAGCGGTGCCGACAGACTGCTGTCGAAATGCAGTTCGACCGCGGTGGCGGTATGCAGTGCAAGCATGCCAAGCGCTACCAGCAGCCCGCCGGCTACCGGCTCCGGGATGCTGTAAACCCGCAGTGGCCGCACGCTGGCCACCAGCTTCCGGCCCATGAGCAGGACCAGCGAGGCGGCAACCAGGGTGCCGTAAACGTCCAAGGTAAGGATCATTCCATACCGTACATTTTCTCTGGGTAGCCTGGCCAACCAGATAGTGTGCCAACTTGACGAACAGCCTGAGTAAGCCTAGCACCCACCTGCCGTGTTGTCCACCTTGATTTAGTTCCGGAAATGACGGACAGGAATGGATACGAGATTCGCCGCCCCTTCCGGAAGTGTTCCAGGCTCTGACGGGCCGTGAGAGCAGTCTCGACTCGGAGACAGTGCGCCGACGAAGCGTGTAAACCTCGCCGGAGTCGCAGCACGAGGATGGCCCTGGGTTGCCGCCGTGGCCGACGAGGCCGGCAACCCAGCGTGCAAGCGGTTCTTGCCGACGCCGAGCGGATCGTCGTCGTGCGGCGTTGACCAGGCGATGCGCTGAGCGAATTCGTAGCGCGCTGCCGGTGATGCTTGCGGGTCGAATTCGCCCTGCTCGGCATCGGCCATTTCCCACAGCGGAGGACCCCGGGCCTGCGTAACAGGCGACGGTGACGTCGGCTCGCCAGGTGCGGGAGCATCTCGCGCAGGCGCACGCGTGGGTGATGAAGGCGATGATGCGCATCTCGCCGGCGCTTGGGAACCAACCGTACCCACTGGCGGACCGGCAGTCGCGGAAAGACGTGGTCGGCAAGCTGGGCAGCGGTGTCGACCATTCGCCGGGCTGTGCACGCGGGACAGACCCCGCGACCCTTGCACGACCAGGCGATGCGGAAGTCGTGAGCACAATCGCTGCATCGAGCGCGGGCAAAACCATGGGCCAGTGTCCTGCATTCGAGATACCTCCGGAACTCGCGTTCGCCATGAGCTGGGCCGGATACGCGCTGCCGGCTATCGCAGGAGCGTTCGAGCCCGGTGGCGAGCTGCGTCTGCACGCTGCGACAGAGCACGGTACGTTCGCGCCGGCGATGCCGATCGACGGCTGCGCGAGCGGGTGCGCAGGCGGCAGCCATGGGGATTCGGGTTGAGAACTCGCTACGCCGAAAACTGTGGGGCAATACAGTTTGCGGCGCAATATCCTCTGCCTCCTCTGCCTGCGGCACGCGCGCCGTCGTACTTCAGTCGCTGGCAGAGTCGTCGGCACCATGCGGGTGCTGCAGGAGGTCACGCACGCCAGCACCATGCGACCCGCTTCGTCGACGATCGCGATACACCGTCCACCAGGCAGCGTTTCGCTACCCACGCGTCCCGCCAGTCGATCGGCGCGCCAGCGTAGCTCGCCGCACTGCCAGTTGCGCTGGTCGCACGGTGGAAGGTCGATTAACCGACGCAGTCGTATCCGGCGGTCGGTTTTCGGGAATGCCGGATGACCGGCTATCTCGGGCGAGCGGGCATCGATCAAGCTGGGGACGCGCGGCTTATCAGTTCAAGCCGGAGAATTCCCGCTATGAGCGGCGATTCAAGGTCTATCAGGAGAACAGCAAACAACGCTCGCAGGTCATGAGGCTCTTCTCCGCGCGGGTCGCCCGGCGGCAAATCCACGCCAGCCGCGCAAGGGTGCGCTTTCCTTCCCGCCTCGTCACATCACTGCATCGTCGGCGCCGAGGCTGGCTGCGCCTGGTTGCTTTCGTTCCAGCGCGACAGCAGCACGAGCGCATCCGCAAGCTCGACGCCGAAGTCGACGTCCGGCACCACCGAACGTCTGGCTCCCGCAAGCTTCTGCGCCCCACTGCCACCTGCCCAGAGAGCGACCGTCGGCGGCAACGCCGCGCGCAGGCTCGAGAGTACCCCGGTCAACTGTCGCGTCGGAAAGGCCGCGGAAAAAGACAGAGCAACAACGTCTGCATGATGCGCGCGGACCGCTGCCACCGTGTCCGTGATCGGTGTCTGCGTGCCAAGCGAGATGCAGGCCGCTCCGTGCAGAGTAAGCAGCGCTTCGAGCAGCAGCAGCCCCAGCGCGTGCTGCTCATCAGGAGCGGTGGTCAGCACAATGCATGGCCGCCGCGTCCCGGCGGGCAGACTGGCGATCGCCTGCCGCAACTGTTTCTGCAACAGTTCGGTGTACAGGTGCTCCTCGAAGACCATCAGCTCGCCGCGGCTCCAGGCCTCGCCGACCGCCACGTTCATCGCGGGAACGGTATCCAGGACAAATCGCTCGACACCGTCCTGCATCAGCGCCATCGACAGCAGGCGGCGAAGCGCTTCGACATCGTGGGAAAGGATGCTGTCGACGACGCGCGCAGCGAGGCTGTCGCCGTCCTGGCGCAGCTCGGCGACTGCTGGCAGCGCACTGCCCGCCGCGAGCGCAAGTTGCGCCAGGTCGGCATCCTCCGCTCCGACCAGGCGGCCCGGTCGATACCCGAGATCAAGCAGACGCCGGATCAGTCGCAGCCGTTCCACCTGGTCGACCGGGTAAAGGCGGTCGCCAGACGCGTCGCGGTACGGGCGCGGGAAACCGTAGCGGCGCTCCCAGACGCGCAGCGTATCCTTGCCGATACCGGTGTCCCGTTCGACGACCGCAATCGGCAATCCCGAGCAGTTCACATTTTCCAATTTGTCCAAGACAAACCATTGACAAAGACGCGATGAGAGCCTATTCTAACTCGCATCATGCCTTTTGTCTAGGACATATATTGTACACACGAGAACAGCCGATGGACACCCCCGCAAAATTCATCGCGGTCGTTGGATCCGGCATTGCCGGCCTCTCGGCCGCCTGGCTTCTATCGCAACGCCATCACGTGACGCTTTTCGAGGCCGGCGAGTGGGTCGGCGGACACACCAATACCGTCGACGTCGAGGTTGATCGAAGGATTTTTCCGGTCGACACCGGGTTCCTCGTATTCAACGAGCGCACCTATCCCAACCTTTGCGCGCTGTTCGATGCGCTCGGCGTCCGCTCGGTGGCCAGCGAGATGTCCTTTTCGGTCAGCCTGCGGCAACCTGACCTCGAGTGGGCAGGCACCAGCCTGTCCACCCTCTTCGGCCAACGTCGCAACCTGCTGCGCGCCGACTTCTGGCGCATGCTGGCCGACATCGTGCGCTTCAACCAGGCAAGCACGCGCTGGCTCGAGGCAAATCCTGAACAGGCAGGCCCAAGCCTGGGCCACTACCTTGAGGAGCATCGCTACTCGAGCGCGTTCCGCGACTGGTATCTGCTGCCCATGGCGGCGGCAATCTGGTCGTGCCCGACGGGCCAGATGCTCGACTACCCGTTTGCCACCTTCACCCGCTTTTGCCGCAATCACGGCCTGCTCCAGCTCGACGACCGGCCCCAATGGCGCACCGTGTGCGGCGGCGGGCGCGAATACGTGCGCAAGATGCTGGCCCGCATTGCGCGCGTGAGTACCGGATGCAGCGTGCGGTCGGTACTTCGCCGGCGCAATGGCGTCGAAGTCGAGACCAGGGAGCAACGCCAGGTGTTCGACGAGGTGGTGCTCGCCTGTCACAGCGACCAGGCTCTCGCCTTGCTCGGGGAGCTTGCTTCGCCGGCCGAGCGCGAGCTGCTGCGCGCTGTGCGCTACCAGCCGAACCGCGCCATTCTGCACACCGACGCAGCGCAACTGCCGCGCGAGCAAAAGCTCTGGTCAGCGTGGAACTACCTCGCTGAACTGCCCCTCGGCGAGGCACACGCGACTTCGCCGAGCGACCGCCCGGTCAGCGTCTCGTACCTGATCAACAAGCTGCAGCCGCTGCCGGTATCGACACCCGTAGTGGTGACGCTCAACCCGCAGCGTCCAATCGCTCCGCAGACCATTCTCGGCACCTTCGACTACTCCCACCCGATCTTCGACGAACCGGCGATCGCCGCCCAGCAGTGCCTTGACAGCATCCAGGGACACGGCGGCGTGTGGTTCTGCGGCGCCTGGACCGGCTACGGCTTCCACGAAGACGGGCTCAAGTCGGCCATGCGCGTCGCCAACACCCTGGGGTGCCGCGCGCCGTGGCAAACGCTGGGCCCGCTGCCGGGAGCAGCCGCGGCAAAGCACGCTATGATCGGCAAGGCGGCCTGATGAAGGCAATGGCCACACCCGCCAGCGCATCGGACGGCACAGCTTGCGTTCCCTTCTTCGGCACGGCGGGAACTCAGCCGCTGCTGCTGTGTGGCAAGGTCTTTCACGCCCGCCTGCGGCCGGTGCGCCACCATTTCGCCTACCCGGTACTGTACTGCGTGCTGCCGCTGCACGCGCTCGCCGCGGCCAACTGCCCGGGTTTCGGGGTGAACCGGGCGGCGCTGGTGTCGTTTCACGAACGCGATCACGGCGCGCGCGATGGATCACCGCTCCTGCCCTGGCTGCGTCAACTGGTCGCCTGCACGCTCGGAGAGGCGCGCGCGGCCGAAATCACCGCCGTCTGGCTACAGACCTTCCCGCGCATGCTCGGCTATGTCTTCAACCCGGTCAGCTTCTGGTACGCCTGCCGTGGCGACGGGCGGGTGACTGCCATCCTGGCCGAAGTGAATAACACCTTTGGCGAGCACCACAACTACCTGCTGGCACACGCGGATGGTCGGCCCATCGTCGACGGCGACTGCTTCGCGCGCGACAAGGTTTTCCACGTCTCACCGTTCTTCCCGGTGCGCGGTCACTACGTCTTCCGCTTTGCCCTCGCCGCCGCCCGGCCAACGGTGCACATCGATTACGCCGACGCTGACGGGGACCTGTTGCGCACGGCAATTGCCGGCTCGCCGCGTCCGCTCACTTCCCGCACCGTTGCGCTCGCCGTGATCACCCGCCCGTTGTTTACCGTCGGCGTCATCGCTCGCATCCACTGGCAAGCAGCCAGGCTGTATTTCGGCAAACGCGTGACCTTCTTCCGAAAACCAGTTCCCCCGCTCGAGGAGACCTCTTCATGAACACGCTCGCCTCTCGCTCCCTTCCATCACCGCTGGAGGCTGCCGTCGGCTGTTTCGCGGCAACCGTGCGTGCGGCCTCGCCGTCCGCACGCGAGACGCGCGCGGCACGACAGATTGGCCAGCTACTGGACACCTTGTCGGGTGGACAGGTAACGCTGATCCTGCCGGACGGTGCGGCCTCACGCCACGGCCTGCCTGCCACCAGCGAACGCGAGATCGTCCTTGCCGTGCATGACCGGACGGTGTTCACGGAAATCATTGCCCGCGGCGACATCGGCTTTGGCGAGAGCTTCCTCGATGGCCGCTGGCACAGCAACGACCTCTCGGGCCTGCTTACCTTGCTCAACCGCAACCGTGACGCGCTTCGCCGCGCGCTGTACGGGCGCTGGTTGCCTCTGCTCGCCGAGCGCGTCCGGCACGCCTGCAACGCCAACAGCCGCCGCGGCAGTCGCCGCAACGTCACCGCCCACTACGACCTGGGCAACGAGTTTTACCAGCAATGGCTCGACCCGACGATGAGCTACTCAAGCGCGCTTTTCGCCGACAGCGCGGCGACTCTGGAAGACGCACAGCTTGCCAAGTACCGTCGCATCGTACGCAGTCTCGACATCCGGGCAGGCGAGCGAGTGCTCGAGATCGGTTGCGGCTGGGGCGGTTTCGCCGAGGTCGCCGCGCGCGAGGCCGGCGCAAGAGTCACCGGGATCACCCTGTCGCCCGCGCAACTGGCGTTTGCCCGCCAGCGCATGACCGCGCTCGGACTCGACGAGCGCGTCGAGCTGCTGCTTTGTGACTACCGCGACGTCGCCGCCCGCTACGCTCCGTTCGATCACATCGTCTCGATCGAGATGTTCGAGGCGGTCGGCGAGGCATGGTGGCCGGCATATTTTCGTACGCTCGCGCGCTGCCTGAAGCCACACGGGCGAGCGCTCGTGCAGACGATCGTCATCGCCGACCACCTGTTCGCCAACTACCGGCGCGGCACCGACTTCATCCAGCGCTACGTCTTCCCTGGCGGCATGCTGCCGTCGCCGGCCGCTTTTTCCACGCAGGCCGGGCGCGCCGGGCTGGCCATCGATCAGTCGCTCGCCTTCGGCTCCGACTACGCGCGGACGCTGGCCCGCTGGCAGGAGAACTTCAACGCCCGCTGGGATGCAATTGCCGCGCAGGGTTTCGACGAACGCTTCTGCCGGCTGTGGAACTTCTACCTGTCGTACTGCCAGGCCGGCTTTGCGACCGGGTCGACCGACGTTGTGCAGTACCGGCTCCAGCACGCCTGATGACCCTGCCGCGCGCCCCTTTCCTCGGCCTGCTCGTCGCGCTGTCGATCGCCGGAGCGCCGGCAACGGCCAGCGCTGGCGCAAGCACCAGCCAGCGCCCGAGCGCCAGCGAAGCACGCCTGTTGCCGCCCGGCGTGGACTGGCAGCGCCGTGGCAGCGGGGAAACCACTTTCCTCGGCCTGCGCCTCTACCGGGCGACGCTGTGGACCGCCGGCGTGGCGCCAAGCGACGCTGCCGTGTTGGCCGCACCGCACGCGCTGACGCTGCGCTACGTCCGCGACTTCTCCGGCGACACGCTGGTCGAGGCCAGCCTGCGCGAAATGCACCGTCTGGGCGCAACCGAGGCACAGCTCGCACGCTGGAAGGACGACCTTGCCCGCGTATTTCCCGACGTGAAGGCCGGCGAGGTGATTACCGGCCTGCACCAGCCGGGCCGCGGCGCCGTTTTTCTGCACCAGGGCGCAACCACCGGCGAAGTGGCGGACGCGGAGTTTGCCCGCCGCTTCTTCGGCATCTGGCTCGACCCGAAAACACGCGATCCCGAGCTGCGCGCGCAGCTCTTCGGACTGCCAAACGGAACGGGCGCCTCGCGATGATCAGCGCACCGACCGTGGCCAAGCCGGCCGCCGCGATGCCGCGACCAGCCGCAACCGGCAAGCGGGCCAGCGCATGGACGGTCGGCGGCTACGGCTTGCTGGGATTGCCGCTGGCGTTCGCCGCGTTGCCGATCTACGTCCACCTGCCGCGCCTGTATGGCGATGCGGTGGGCATCCCGCTCCTACTGCTCGGCGGCGTCCTTTTCGCGGCGCGACTCGCCGACGCCTTCGTCGACCCCTGGCTGGGAGCCCTTTCCGACCGGCCTGGCTGGCGCCGCGTTTCGATGCTCGCCGCCCTCGCTCCGTTCGCCGTCGGCATGCTCGCGCTGTTCAACCCGCCAGCCGGTGCCGGGCTGCCCTGGCTGGCCGGCGCGCTGACCGTTACCTACCTCTCGTTCAGCCTGCTCAACGTTGCCTACTGCGCCTGGGGAGCCGACATCGGTGGCGACCTGACGACGCGCACGCGGCTGACCGCGGCGCGTGAAGGCTGGGGACTGGTCGGCGTACTCCTCGCCGCTGCCTTGCCGGGGCTGCTCTCGCCAAGCTTCGAAGTTGGGCTCGCGCGGCTGTCCTGGGGCTTCCCCTTGCTTCTCGGCGTGGCCGCCGTGCTCAGCCTGGCCAGCGGCCGCCGCCTGGAGGAGGCGACGCGGCAAGAACGGCTGCCGGCTGGCGGCCATCGCCCGGCAGCCCTCTGGCAAAGACTGGCCGCCGCGGGCCGCGTAGCGGAATTCCGGCGGCTGCTGCTCGTTTTTGCCGTCAGCGGTGTCGCTTCGGCCCTGCCGGCAACGCTGGTGCTGTTCTTCATCGCCGACGTTCTGCACGCCGAAGCGTGGTCAGGAGTCTTCCTGACTGCCTATTTTGCCGCCGGCCTCATCGGCCTGCCGTTCTGGGTGCGCTACGCGGCACGCCGTGGACACCTTCCGGCCTGGCGCGACGGCATGCTGCTTGCCTGCGCGGCGTTTGCCCTGGCGCCCTTCCTCGGCGCCGGCGAGCTCGCCGCTTTCGGCGCCATCTGCGTCCTCTCCGGCTTTGCGCTTGGCGCCGACCTGGCGTTGCCGGCCGCCTACCTTGCCCAGATCAGCGAGCGCCCGGACACCGCCGGCACGCAGCCGGCTCGCCGCGAAGGCGCGCCCGCGCCGGGTCTCGATAGCGGCAGCGCCTTTGGCGTGTGGAACCTCGTCGCCAAGCTCAACCTGGCGCTTGCCGCCGGCATTGCGCTGCCGCTGCTCGAGTGGAGCGGCTACCGGCCGGGCGTCGAACCGGGCGCGCTGGCGCTGCTTTACGGCGGGCTGCCACTTGCCGGCAAGCTCGCCGCTGCACTTCTCCTTAGCCGCTGGCATCGCCGGATGCGTCGTGACGCGCCTTCGGCGACCGCCTCCTGAAGGAATCCCCTGATGAACGTCATCACCGCCATCGCCGACCCCACGCCAACCCTTGCCCGCCGATGCCGACCGATCCGGCGACTCCGCGCAGCCCTGGCGCCCGTCTTGGCTGCCGTCCTGGTGCCGTTGGCGCTTGCCGGCTGTACCGGCGTAGCGGTCGAACAGTACCGCGCCGAGGCGCCTGCGCTCGACCTGCGCACCTACTTCAACGGCACCATTGACGGGTGGGGAATGTTTCAGAAGCGCTCGGGCGAAGTCGTGAAGCGCTTCCACGTCGTGATCGACGCCAAATGGCAAGGCGACACCGGCGTCCTCGACGAGCATTTCTCGTGGTCCGACGGCAGCAAGAGCCAGCGCGTGTGGACGCTCACCCGGCAGGCCAACGGCAGCTACCTCGGCCACGCCGATGACGTCGTCGGCCAGGCCACCGGCGAAGTCGCCGGTAACGCGCTGCACTGGAAATACGTGCTGGCGCTGCCGGTCGACGGCCGCACCTGGCACGTACACTTCGACGACTGGATGTTTCTCATCGACGAGCAAACGATGATCAACCGGGCAACGATGTCGAAGTGGGGATTCGAACTGGGTGAAGTAAGCCTCTCTTTCCGCAGGCGCTGAGCGTGCCCCCCGGACCGCCTGCCGCGATCCCGCGCGGCAACCCGCGCATCGCCGACTGGACGAACCGTCGCGTCTGGCTGCTCGGCGCCTCGGCCGGCATCGGTGAGGCGCTGGCGCACGCGCTCGCAGCGCGTGGCGCAAAGCTCGTGCTGTCGGCGCGCAACGCATCGGCACTCGCCGATCTCGCCCGTGCGCTTGGACCCGGACATTGCACGCTGGCGCTCGACGCGACGGACAGCGCGGCGCTCGATGCTGCCTTCGCGCGTTTCGACTCGGGCGAATTGCCCTTGCCCTCGGTCGGCGTCTACCTCGCCGGCGATTACCAGCCGCTCGACGCCCGGCAAGGCGAAACGGCGCTGCCGGCGGCGCGGCGCATGCTGGCGGTGAATTACGCCGCCGCCGTCGAATGGTCGCTACGTCTGGCCCCGCGCCTGCTTGCCACGCCCGCGCCTGCCTCGGGTATCGCCCTGGTGGCCAGCGTGGCCGGCTACACCGGGCTCCCACAAGCGCTCGCCTACAGTCCTTCGAAGGCTGCACTGATCCGCTTCGCCGAGTGTCTGTACCTTGATCTCGCGCCGCAGGGCCTTGGCGTCTGGGCGATCAATCCCGGCTTCGTCGCCACCAGGCTGACCGCGCAAAACGATTTCGAAATGCCTGCGCTGATGCCACCGGAAGCAGCCGCCGAGGCCATCGTGCGCGGCTTCGCCAGCGGTCGCTTCGAGATTCATTTCCCGACGCGCTTCACCCGCCTGCTCAAGATCGCCGCCATGCTGCCTTACGCTCTGTCGATGCCGCTATTCGCCCACATCGCCCGGAAGAAGCCGCGATGACCATTGCTGCTGCACACCTGGACGCGCTGGTCGCCTTCTACCAGTCGCTGACCCCGGCAACGCTCGACCGCTTGTCCGAGTTCTACGACGACGCCGCGCGCTTTGTGGACCCGTTCAACGACGTCGTCGGACAGCGGCCAATCGCGCGCATCTTCGCCGACATGTTCGAGCGCCTCGATTCGCCGCGTTTCGTCGTCACCGGCCGCTTTGCCGCCAGCGGCGACACGCCGGTCGACGAAGCGATGCTCCGCTGGGAATTGCGTTTTCGTAGCCGGCTGCTCGGCGGCGGCGAGCACCGCATCGCCGGCACGACACACCTGCGTTTCGCGCCCGACGGCCGCGTGCTCCTGCACCGTGACTACTGGGACGCTGCCGGCGAGTTGTACGCCAAGCTGCCGATTGTTGGCGTACTCGCGCGAGCCGCCGCGCGACGGCTGCGCGTCCCTGACAACGACAGCTCCTGACGCGCGCTTCGATCCGTTTCCGCCATCACCCATACCGGAGTCGCCGCACCAGGACGACCCTGGGTCGCCGCTGCGGCCGATGAGGCCGCTGCGGCAACCCGGCGTGCAAGCGGTTCTTGCCGAGGCCGATCGGATCGTCCTCGTGCGGCCTTTACCAGGCGATACGCTGATCGAATTTCCGGGGCCACCTCTGTCGGGGATGCGTGGCATTTGCAGGTCACCTTCGCCTGCTGGCCATCGCGCCGGCATTACGTGGTGTTGTCTGCGCTGCTGTGGCGCGGCCCGCCGCATCACTTGCTGGCCGCCATCAGCCAGCGCTCCAGCATTCAGCTCTACATCAGCATGGCGCTGCTCGAAGAACTGGCCGATGTGCTCACCTGGCCATCTGAGAACGATCTTCTTCAGCAGGGAAAGATTCTGCAGGGCAGTGTCCTTACGTAGGGTGCCGGCATCCTCGCCGAAGCTGACCTCGAGCACCCCGTGAAGCCGATTTTCCACGGCCCAATGGCCGCGCACAGCGACGGCAAGTTGTTCGGCGGTCAACTCGCGAGCGCTGATGTAATAGCGCCGCTCGAAGTTCGACTCTTCGTCGCCGGCCTTGCGCAAGGCGTCGACCAGACCGATCGTTTTGCACGCGGGCCAATCGGCCCGGTCAACGGTTCCTCTTGCGGGCAGGACCGAGGCGATCTGGCCGACGACCCGACCACGGGACTGATGAACCTGGCGCTGGCGGTCGACGGCTTCCGATTGGTATTGATCCATCAAATCAGTCTGGATGCCTTCCAGCAGCGCCGCTTGATTCCCTTTGACCGCGAGCAGGTAGTCGCCGCCCTGGTCGGTGATCTGACGGGCAATGTTCCTCGGGCACCCCATGGCGTCAAGGGTGACCAGCAAGCCCTTGATCTGCAGCGCCTGGAGCAGTTCCGGGATGGCGGTGATCTCGTTACTCTTGGCGGCGACCTTTTCCTGGCCGAGAACAACGCCCGGTTCCGTGGCGAAGGCACTGACCATGTGAATGGCGCTCTCACCGCCGCTGCCCGACCCGCGCAGATTCTTGCCATCGACCGCGATGCCGCCAGCGAGGCTCCCGACCACCTCAGCAACCCAGCGGCGGAAAGCCACCTCGAATGGCTTCGGTTCCAGCGCCCGGAAGATCCTCAGGAACGTCTTCTCGGACGCGACGCCGTTCTTCAGCGGCAGGAACTGACGCAGCCAATCCTCCTTCTTGTACGCCCAATGACGAAGGAAACCAGGCTATTCGAGTGCCGAGGCTCTGGCGCTGATGCCCTCCGGAATACGGTCAGCGGGAAGGAAGAAAAGGGTCTGATCAGATTGCAGCGCAAGGCCGTCGAACTCGGCGAAGTAGTCCACCTGGAATTGCATCCTCTCTGCAGCGTGCACGGCAACGAGCGTGCTGGCGGGTAAACGACTGGCGAGTTCGGCGGCCAGCATTCCGCGATCGAACTCGCCCGCGTTTCTTACCGCAAGCCAAGCCAGAGTGAATGCGTTTTCGCTGTAGACGACCGCTTCGTCGCAACACTGGCCGAGCACGGCAAACAGTGCTCCCGGCATTGCCGAGGGCGCCTGTTGATGCGATAACGCAAGAAACACGACCCGTTGTGCTTCGCAGAAACGGCAGCCGTTTCCCGTCGCTTGGCGGTGGAAGGGCTGGTCCTGCAAAGGAGCGGGCTGACCCGGCGACCAGCTTACCGCTGTCGTCGACGTCGATCTCCGCTCCGGCGTGAAGGCGAACACTGCCTCGTGCAGCAAGCCATAAGCCCGACCGGCCGCACTCCTGGAACGTGCCGCCAGGTACGCTGACTGACTCGGATAGAAGAGCAAAGCCACCTCGTCCGGCAGGCCTTCTGGTTTGCTCTCGGCCAGCACGCTCGGGACGTAAAGACGAAGGCCGAGCCGGCCCATGACCTGCCAGGTTGCCGGAATGAAGATCGTTGCCAGATGGCGAATAAACTTGTCCCAAGCAACCGTCTCTTTCCGCCAGCCGCGCCAAACGCGGATGCCCCCTTGCTCCTTCATCGCAGCAACTCCTCGGGCACGGGCCGAAGTTCGCTGTGCATTTCAGAAACCACTGGATCACGCGCCTGACTCTCGCCGGCATGTGGCGTTCCTTCAAGCGGACGATCCAGACCGTCTGCTGAGCCAAGGAGGCGGCGCCTTCGTGATGGGCCGGGATGATTTCCCGTAGGCGACCTTGCGCCAAGGCGGGGGCGGCGACATGACGCGGCATCACCGTACATCCGAGACAGCCTTCGACCATTGCCAAAGCGCCACGCATGTCGTTGAACTCTCCGGTGACTCGCAAGGCCAACAGGTTGACGGGATCAGACTCCGCCAGGTAAACCGCGATCCACCGGTTGAGGCAATCCAGCATGCTCGGGTAGACGACCATTGGTAGCGCCAACAAATCGTCCAGCGTGACCGGACAGGTGAGTGCTTCGTCGTCGGCCGATTGGAGCAGGACATACTCCTCGAAACAGAACGGGTAACTTACGACGGCCGCTTGGCTGACCTCCTGGCTCACGAACCCAAAGTCGATGTCGCCATTCATCAAGTCCGCCAGAACGCCGGCGGACGGCTTGAGATCAATCGCCAGGACGATCTCCGAATGCGACTTGCGTCTGTCGAGCAGACGGCTGAAATGCGGAGAGTGAATGCAACTTTCAGGCATTGCGTAACGGACAGTGCCGCGCAAAGACTCAAAGTCCTCGTTGATCTGTTCCAGAAAATGCGTGGCATGTTCCATATAGGCCCGCGCATATTCGGTCAGCAACTGGCCGGCAGGCGTCGTCAATACCTTGTTTCCAACACGGACGAACAGTTGTACGCCGATGCGCTCCTCAAGTCTTGCCACTTGCTGACTGACGGCTCCCTGCGTCAGGGAAGCTGCTGCCGCTGCACCGGTAAAGCTTTGCGTCTTGACTACGGCCAGGAACGATCGAAAAAGCCGCGGATCGAGTCGCTCAAAGTCACTCGCGGTCCACCCCATGTCTTGTCCCCCCCTCCTAGACTGCGCAACTCAGGTTCGGATGACCTCTGGCCAGTAGACCCACCCTTCGGTATCACTCGCTGGGTTTGCCGTAGTCACAGCCATCGCCGATCGTCCACCAGCGGTTGCGACAGAACGTACACGGCCCGGCGTTGCGCGTCAAGCGAGCACCCGCGGTCTGACCAACGCCAAGCCGCGTGAGTTCAGAGGCAATCGCACCGGAAATCAGGTTGAGCGGGTCGATCCAAAGCGCGCGAAGCGCTGCTTCCGCATCTGGATAGCGCTCGCTCAGCGCCGTCCAAAGTTGATTCGAGTCAAGGCAAACCATCACGTCGCCCTCGCCGAAAACAACCGGCACCACGACCGGACGGTTCGATTCCGCGCGCACTTGGGCGCTGAGCCAGTCTGCCGCATCGGGGTTAATGCCTTGAAACTCAAGCCATTTTTCTTGGGTGAAGTAGCTGTGCGGGATAAGATTGTCATTGTACGAGAGGTGTGGCGCCAGCACGATGCGGGTTCTTACCAGCACTCCAGCGACTTCTCTCTCCCACCACAGCCCCTCGGTGGCGACGCGGAAGAACAAGCCCTCCCGCCCACCACCCTTTTCCGGCAACTGGGAAAGCGGCGTCGACAGTCTACCGAGAGCGCTGTCGGCGAACAGGCCAAGTGCGGTTCTGCTGGTGATCAGGAGCACTTTCGGGTCGCTCTGCTCGATCTGCCGATGCAGCCAACGGTTCTTGCCCACGCAGTTAGCAGTGATTGACGACAACGGTAGCTTCCACTTCGCATCCCAGCCGGGGCTGGCACACGCCACGACATCGTGCAAAGACATGTCTTCGCCCAGAACCAGCGAGGCATTCAGATGCGTACCCACAGCAGCCAGCAGCCGCTTGGCGTTGCCGTAATAGCGGTCCTCGCGGCCGGTTCGCACGCGGACTTCGCGGCCGATGACGGAGCGATCAATGAAGCCGGAGACGACCTCACCCGCGGCGAAGCGGCCGCGCACGATGGCCAGATTTTCCTCAGATCCCCAGATCTCGTTCTGCTTCGGCGGCCATTCATACGCCGAGCGCGTGCCATCGGCCATTTCCAGCAGCAATCGAGCATGGCGGCGTTCAGGCTCGCGTTGCGAACCTTCGGGGCCTTCGTCACTGCCGACGATGCGACCGTTTTGCGGCGCTACCAGCATCGTCAGGTCACTCCGCAAGAGGTCCTCGAGCGCTGCTTCATCGGCGATTTCCAGAGGCGCTTCGGGTGCGTGGCGGCAGGCTTTAGCATAGTCGGCGTCAGTCGGATGAAAGCGGAGTACACGATACGACCCGCTACGCCAGTGCTCCAGGTCAGCAGTCGTCCGCGGGATGATGAAATGGTTGGGCAGGTTTGGGTTGATACCGATCAGCATCACCGGCGCTTTGCGACAGCCGTACAAAGCCGCCGGTTCGCTCTGTCCGAAGTCGCATATCATCGCCATCTCCCTTACTGCGGCGTTCTCCGGATCGTCGCCGGGAGCGGGCGGGCTTCTCCGCACGCGCAGGAAAGGGCCATACGGCGAAGTGCGGCTGAATATGTCGCACTCTCGACACGCACGCACATCTTGCATCAGCCGTACTTCTGGCGGAGCCTCGGGTGCAAGTGGCGCCGTGTTCGCCACGGGCGGGGCCGTCTTCGTTTCGTTGCCGGGTGGCTGCCCGGTTGGCGAGGGAAGCCGTAATTCAAAGCGCTGAAAAACGATTTGCTTCGCCGGCGCCGGGTTGCCTTCCTTGACCCAATGCTTGGCGGCCAAACGAAGGAACACGGGGTCGGGAAGGTTCATGTGCAGAACCTCACCTGTTTGCTGCCAGGCGCCGTCGTCCAGGTTCAGTCGATAGGCGGTCCAATGCGGGCCTCGGCGCAGCAAACGCAACCAGCCGCAGACCGGGCCCGCGGGCGGAGGCTGGATGCTCTTGCCGTAGCGATTGAAGTGATTGTCCGACATCGGCCTGCCCTGCGCATCGACCAGCGTCTGCGCCGAGCCTCGATTCCAGGCAATTCGCCAGCCGTCGTTCTCATCGAACTCGCTGCTGACGTAGGGCGGTGCTCCATGCACATCGTACACCCGACTACGCGTGTAGCGATCAGCCTGATCCTGGTCTAAACCCGAATTTCGCGGAGGGTCGATCGACAGCGCAGCAAGTTCCAGCGTACTGCCTTGACTTGGACTATCGACAGAGAACTGTACGCGCACGTCGAGATCGCCAATCACGGGCTGGCGCGTCACGACACCACAGGAGGCGTACTCCTGCCCCGCTACGAACGCTATGTGCAGGCCGCTGTTGACCGCTATGCGGCCTTCGCGACTGCTGTTGGCGTGTCCACCGATCCAGTGATCAGCAAGCGCGCTGCCCTGAAAGTCATCTTCCCAACAAAGCCGCCATTGCTCCACGTTAACCTCCTGCGCAGAGTGCCATGATCGCCCAGGACACCGGGTGCATGGCAAGCACTGTCGGCTAATGAAGGCAATTAGCAAAAAGCGTGGAGCGACCTGCTAATGCCCGTCATTAACGGTGGTCGCTTCCCAGGGCGTTCGCCTTGCGCCATATTCTGCGCCGCTTGAGGGATTGAGCTAATTGCTTTTTCGTCGGTCGGCAGCAGACTCATCGGCTCGCCGCCCGCGATTGGTCGGGCATCCGTGAACCTGTTGTCACAATTGGTCGGCTCGACGGCGAACGCCAAAGGCAGTCGGAGGCTTCTCCGTGGACCGCTCACCCAACTTTGGGGAGATTCTGATGAAATCCGAGTATTTGGTCCTGCGCAGTTCGCATCTGGCGACGCGCGATGTCTTTGCCAACCCGGCAGCCTTAGGCGCTCCGACGCCGACCGATGTCCGCGTCGAGATGGAAGATCTCAACCGACGCGACATACCCCTCGTTACGCGCGACGCCGATGTGCTTGCCGTGGCGCCGGTGATGCCGATGAAGCTGGTCGAGCCGGTGCTCCGGCGCGCTACTGTCGCCGGCGAAGCGGGAGATGTGGCGTGGGGAGTGAAGGCCGTAAGAGCAGACACTTCCCGGTGCACTGGAAAGGGAATCGTCGTCGCCGTCCTGGATACCGGCATTCAGGCCGATCATCCGGCTTTTCAGGGAGTGACGCTGATCCAGCGCAATTTTACGAACGAGGCCGATACCGACCAGCACGGGCACGGCACCCATTGCGCCGGTACGATATTCGGACGGTCCGTCGCGGGTACCCGTATCGGAGTTGCCCATGGCGTCTCGAAAGCCTTGATCGGCAAGGTGCTCGGTAGCGGCGGCGGCTCCAGCAAGCAGATTGTCAATGCCATATTGTGGGCTGTGGACAACGGGGCTCATATCATCTCGATGTCACTCGGAATGGACTTTCCAGGCCTTGCTCGGCGTCTGCGGGAACGGGACGGTTTCCCCGAGGAACTGGCCGTGTCCAGAGCACTCGAGGGATACCGGGCCAACGTCCTTCTTTTCGAGCGGCTGGCGAGTTTGATCCGCGCCCAAGCCAACCGGTCGATCCTGATTGCGGCAGCGGGAAATGAAAGTCGGCGCCGACAAGACCCACGATTTGAAATCGCCGTGGCGCCGCCGGCGGTCGCCGACGGAGTCGTTTCCGTTGCCGCGGTCGGACGAAGCGATTCCGGTCTGGCGGTGGCAGACTTTTCGAATACCGGCGCCAACATCTGCGGCCCGGGCGTCGATATTGCATCGGCCGGGCTGGCTGGCGGCCTGCTCACGATGAGCGGTACCAGCATGGCCGCCCCCCATGTCGCCGGCGTTGCAGCGCTGTGGGCTGAACGTCTGGCCGAAGTGGGCAGTTTCAACGCGCTGAACTTGACGGCCAAGCTCATCGGTCAGGCAAGCTTCAACGACCTTGGTGCGGGCATCGATCCTTTCGATGTCGGGGCCGGCCTGGTTCTGGCGCCGCAGCCATGAGGACCGACCGCCTAGCCGCAGCATCATGTTCGCCGTCGCAAGCGGCGACACACCCGAAATCGCTTTTTGGATCGCCCGGCAGGCTGTCTGCGCAGCAAGGAAAAGGGAGAATGCTTATGAACCGAACGTCTTTCCTGGCGGCCGCGGCCGTCGTTTTCAGCTTGAGCGGCTGCGCGATCGTCAGCAGTACGCCGGAGCCCGCCTCAATGCAACGGCGCGGCGTCGCTTACATGCTACCGAAAGCGCTGCTGCCGGTACAGTTGGCCGAGTCCGACGGCCTCCTGACGCTGCGCGTGGAGTCGGCCAAGCTGGTCGGCGATCCGGCACAGCGCTATTTCGCGCACAACCCGAGCAACGTCTTCAGCAGTGACGAAGTCAAGATAGAAGTCGATGGCGCGACCGGCCTGTTGACCGGGGTGACGGCGACCAGTACGGACAACACCTTGGCCGTGCTCAAGGAACTGCTCAAGACCGGCGCTGCTCCACATCCGGAAGGCAGCGCGCTTTCACCCGGTGAAACGCTCCTCTTCAGCGGCGTGTACGATCCGGACGGGGAAGTGGACGACACCATCAAATCGCGCAACAAGGAGATGGTCGCCCGTCTGCAAGAGGTCGTGTTTCAGCGCATGCTGCTGTGGCAGGAAGGCTGCAAGAAGGACAGAACGGATGTAGTCAAATGCGACACTGCGGACAAACTGGTGAAAGCACTGAAGGGGACGAGCACAGGTGACGGCGCGGTAGTGCTGGTCAAGGCAACAGCACTGCATACGGGGCAGAAATCGCCCAGGACGAACGGCGCGGACAACCCGTCGGCTGACTGCGGACTGGGCATCTGCCATCGAGCGCTGCAGCCTTATCAGATCGACCTTGCCATCAAAGGCGTCTTTTTCAGCAGTACCGTCGTGCAGCTTCCCAATGGGGGGCCGCCAATCGTGTTGCCGCTCGAGCGGGCTCCTTTCGTCAAGACCGAGCACAAGGTAGTGCTGCAAAGCGGTCAGATCACGAGTGCCGAGAACAAGAAGCCCAGTTCTGCCCTAGCCCTGGTCGAATGGCCGCTCGACGTGTATCGGGGGATTCTTGCCGCAACCTCGACCCTGATTCAACTGCGCATCGGGTACAACACAGACGCGGTCAAGCTGGCCGAGAGTGAAGTCAACATGGCCAAGGAACTCAAGGGTCTGCGCGATGAGCTGAACGCCCTGAGGCAGGAGCGAAGCTCGCCCCCGCCCGGCGGTCGTGGCATCGCACTGCTGGCTGGGGAAATCGGACGACGACCAGACAATAGCAATAAGTCCGCGGCCAAGGCGAACGCTGCCGGGCAGCCGGCGGTGCAGCTTAAGCCCGGCGAGCCCCACCGCGGCACGCTTTCGCCTTCTCCGCCAGCATGCGCTGGCTGCTTGCCCATTCAATAGGAAAACGAGCCATGAATCATGAGGACCAAGAATGCAGTCGTCCGGCGCACCTTCCGGATGTGCAGTCCATTCGCTTCGCCCAGGAATCGGCACCCGCGCCAACGCGACTTTCCGGCATCGACGCAATGGAAGAGTTCCGCCCGCGGGACGTGCTTGGTCAAGACAATCGACAGCCGTCCCCCAATTTACGCCAGCCGCCCTGGCGCCTGATCTGCCATCTGGTGATGACCGACGCGCAGGGGCGCGAATTTGCCGGCACCGGCTGGCTGGCTGGCCCTTCGACCGTGCTGACCGCGGCGCATAACCTGTACTCGTCAGCCCATGGCTACGCTGCAGCATCGGTAACGGTCATCCCTGGTCGCGACGGGAACACAGCGCCGTGGGGCTCCCTTACCTCGACGAGCTTTGCTACCCTTGATCTCTGGCGGCAGACGAGCAGAGCCGAAGTGGACATCGGCGTCATCTGGCTGCCTCAGGCTCTGGGGCAGTCGCTGGGCTATTTCGGCTTTCAGGCGCTGGACGATGCTGTGCTGCTGCACCACGCCGTGTACACGGCGGGCTATCCGGAAGACCGGCGATGGGGCACCCAGTGGTATGACCAAAGCACGATCCATCGCGTCGATGCGAATCTGATCGCCTACGGCCTCGATACCATCCCAGGTCAAAGCGGTAGCCCCGTGTTTGCTCTCGACGCTGCGGGCAACCCCGTAGCGGTTGGGGTGCATGCGTACGGCAAGCTGCGCGAAAACCTTGGCGTGCGGATTACTCGACCGATGTTCCAGATCCTGACCGGATGGTGGCGCTAGGGAAACACTGATTCATTCACTTCCGTGCTGAGTTTTGAACTCAAAGCGCGTTGCAGTCGGCAAAACGCTGCGGCCTTATCAATAATGCAAGAACCCCTGTACCCTGGGTCGCCACCGTGGCCGACGAGGCCGCCGGGGCGACCCAGGGTGGGGGCGGTTCTTGCCGAGGCCGATCGGATCGTGCTTGTGCGGCCTTTGCCCGGCGATGCGCGGATCGAATTCGTAGGGCGGTGCCGCTTGCGCTTGCCGATCGACTTCGCCCTGCCCGGCATCGACCATTTCGCACAGCGGCGGCCCCGGGCCGGCAAGACAGGCGGCGCTGACGTCGGCTCGCCCAGGTGCAGCGCGCTGCGCGACGTGCCAGTGCTTGCTCTGCCTGCCGCTCGCCCTGCTGCTCGCCCTGCTCGACGATCCCGGCAGCCTGCGCGAAGCGCTCGAAACGCTCCTCGAAGATGGCGCCGCGGCCCGCTCAGTGGCAGAACGCCGCCCTTGGCGGGCTTGACGGCCGAAACCATGCGCTCGATCGATCAACTCCGGCGATGGGGCGATCGATTCCGGACATGCGAAGATCAATCGCGCAGATCGATCGATCAATGCCGGAGGTTGATCGATCAATCCCGAACATCGATCGATCAATGCCGGAGGTCGATCGATCGATCCCGAACATCGATCGATCAATGCTGGAGGTTGATCGATCAATCCCGAACATCGATCGATCAATGCTGGAGGTTGATCGATCAATGCGGAACATCGATCGATCAACCCCGGAGATCGATCGTTCCATCCCAGACATCGATCGATCCGTGGTGAACATCGATCGATCGATCCCGGCGGCCGGGCGGGCTGGCCACGCCGCGGCGGAAGTCGCCGCCTGCCGTCCGGGTCGAAATACTGGCGATTGACCGACGGGTAGAGGTTGAGACAGGCGTTGGTGATGTGCGCGGCGATGAAGCCATCCGGCCTCAGGTGGCGGCGATAGATGTCGAATGCCTCCTCGTCGGCAGTGGAATGCCAGTGTTTCGCTTGGCCTCGATGAACGACAGCATCAACTGGTCGCTCTCCGCCTGTGCCACCTTCTCGCAGGTGAGCGGACGACGAAGGACCACGACCCACCGCTTGTGGTCCCAGCCCTGGAGCGCCAATTGACCCTCTTTCCCCTCCCAGCCTTGGGCCGGATCGCGGCGGCGCGTGACCCGGCCTCATCCCTGGCGCAGGGTTCGCACGACTTACATCGAGTGGAAGCCAATCATGTTGCCTTCGGTGTCGCGCGCCAAGGCGATATAACCGTGCGGACCGATCGACATCTTTTCCTTGATGACGATGCCGCCATTGGCGCTGACGCGCGAGGCTTCGACCGCACAGTCCTGACAGCCGAAGTAGACCAAGGTACCGCCGCCCGCCGAGGGAAAGCCTTCCATCTTGACCAGCATGCCGCATGCACCGTAGGACGTATGTGCCGTCGCTGCGTCGGAAGGGAATCCCCACATTTCCATATTCATTTCCGGCGTCGGGGCGGGCATTTTCTCCAGTTTGACGGCAAGTACCGCTTCATAGAAGCGCTTGGCTCGTTCCATGTCCTGCACGTAGATTTCAAACCAGACAACGGTATTGCTTTTCATCGCTATTCTCCTGGTGATAAAGGAAGGGCTTGCGCGCGGCAAGACAACGGCTCAAGGCCGCAGGGTAGCAGAAAGGCTGCGCGAAATGCGGCGCGGGAGCGAGCGCGGCGCACGGTTTTTTCGTTTCGCTCTTCACCGTTGGCCAAGCCGTGCGCTTTCCCGCAATTGCTCACCGGCTGCGCCGCGCTTTAATCCAGCGGGACAATCATTGCCGGCTCAATGCCGCCGATGATTGACCGACGGGCACGGCGTAGCGCGACGATTGAGCGGGCATCCTTGCCCCAGGTGGTGGGGCAATGGTCCCATACCGCTTAGCCATAAGCCCCATTCCTGCCCAAAGACTTGCCCCGGCCGCACCCTGCGAAATCGCTGTTTGCGCATTGTATCAGGCCACGGGGCGCGACCTGGCAGGGCATGGCGCGAAGCTTGCTAGTTCTTCGATGTTCTACCGAATGACGAGGACTGAGCCGACTGCGCTCGCCTTCAATTCTCCGACGGAACCGGTTTCGCCCATCCGCGCGACCTCTCGTCTTACGCTTGCCGGAAGTTCTTTATTTGCATCGAAACGGCGACAAGAAAACAATTCGTTCAAGTCTCATCGGGGACAGGATCAGGATTATTCAGGCTGACACGTCTCGCTCGCTACTTACTTTCAACTGCTTTCCCTCATCACAAGGAGCTAAATCTCATGGCAACGATCACGCTTGGCACATCGGGCAACGATTTCTTGTATGGCGATGTCGACAGTGCCGATTTGGACGATTATATTCAGGGGCTTGACGGCGACGATGTCATCTTTGGCTTCAGCGGCAACAACATCCTCGATGGCGGCGACGGCAACGATTTCATGAGCGTCCTGTTGGGCGTCAACACAGTCATCGGCGGCGCCGGACTCGACGGTATGGAGGTGGACTATACGGGCGCGACCGCCGGTATCCAAATGACTCTTGCCGCCAACGGCGTCGACGGACAGATTACGGCCGGGAGCAATCGGGTCACCTTTACCGGTATCGAACAATTCTTTATCGCCGGCACCGATTTCGA
>NZ_JAVMKF010000157.1:0-4461 GCF_031732815.1 Accumulibacter sp.
CCCCAGGCGAGCGTGATGTGCTGCGTGTCGGGCAGCAGGTTGTTCGTCGGGTCGAAATCCACCCAGCGTCCGCCCTCGACTTCCGGGCAGTAGACCGATATCCAGGCGTGCGAGGCGTCGGCGCCGATCATGCGTGGCTGTCCGGGCGGCGGTGTCGTGAGCAGATAGCCGCTGACGTAGCGTGCCGCGAGGCCGAGCGAGCGCAGGCAGGCGAGCATCAGATGCGCGAAGTCCTGACAGACACCGCGCTTGTCAGCCAGCACCGAGAGGACCGGCGTGGCGATCGTGGTCGCTGCGGGGTCAAACTCGAACTCGTCGAAGATGCGCTGCATCAGCGCCTGCGTGGCTGCCAGCAGCGGCCGTTGCGGCGTGAAGGCGGCAGCCGCGTAGGCGGCGAATTCGTGTTTGACGCGCACGTGCGGCGATTCGAACTGGAACTCGGCGGCGCTCAGGATGACCGGGCGTGCGCCGTAGCCGAGTGCCGCGCGTACGTCTTCCCAGGGTGGTGAGTCGGGCAGGCAAAGCGGCTGCCGCGCACCCGCACGGTCGTTGGCCGCGGCTGCCGCGTACGTCCCGGCGGGCAGGTGCGGCAGCACCTCGAGCGTGCTCTCGGCGCGCACGTGCAGACTGCGGTGCGGAAACTCGAAAGCCAGGTCGCTGACCGGATTGGCGTAGCCGTCGAGCCGCTGGTCAGTCCAACTGGCCGCTGGATCGAGCGCGATGTGGTGTGCCAGCGTGCGCTGCCAGGCACAGTTGCGCGGCGTCAGGTGGAGCAGTTGGCGCGACAGCGAGACCGGGCTGGCATAGCGATAGACCGTCTCGTGCACGACGTGGTAACGGCTGGCGGGTGGCTGCATCGTGCTCACCAGGCCAGCGTGTGGTGGCTGATCCCGCCGACATGGCTGAAGTAGCGCATCGTCAGGCGGTCGGAAAGGCTGGCCGCGCCGAGCGCGAGGTCGGCGAGGAATTCGGCCAGATCACGCGTAGCGTCTTCCTCGCGCGGGCCGCCGGCTTCGAAGCGGCCGAGGTCGAAAGCCTGCAGGCGCTGGCGCGCGCTGTGCATCGCCGGATCGGCCGGGCCGCCGAGCAGGTGTGCCAGCTTGTCGAGGTCGCGCGTCAGGATTTCGAGCTGGAAAGCCACCGAGTGCGGGTTGGCGTCGTCGAAGACGATCAGATCGAGCGCCGGCAGGAGTTGCGCCCGCGCCATGTAGCGTGAGCGGTAGGTGATGATGCTGTCGGTCAGCTCGAGCAGCCACTCGAGATTGGCGGCGGCCGAGGCTGCCGGCAGGCGGAGGAACCGGCCCAGGCTGCCGGCGAGGAAAGCCAGACGTTCAAGCCGGCGGCCGATGATCAGGAATCGCCAGCCATCGTCGCGCGTCATGTTGTCCATGGCAAAGCCGGCGAGCGAAGACGCGGCGAGCAGGACCTGATCGAGAAAGGCGAGAGCATCGCTCAGTTCGACCTGTTGCGCCTCGCCGGCGGCCACCGCGTAGCACTGCAACTGGTGTTGCAAGCGGTTGATCGCATGCCAGTTATCGAGCGAAAAGCGTTCGCGCACCTGGGTCGCGACGGAGAGCAGGCGGCGGATGTCGCCGGCCAGTCCGTCACCCCATTGCTGGCCGCAGATCGCCTGCACGAGCTGCGCCTGGTGCGCGGCGCCAGCGCCAGGCGACTTCTCCTGGCCGGTGGCCTGTGCGGCGCCGTTACTGGCGGGAACGATCTGCAGCGCCTGGCATAGGTCGAAGGCCGCGAGCAGCGCCGGACTGGCGTCGGCGCCGGTATCGAGCAGGCGCGACAGACCGGCACGCAGGAGGCGGGCGGTCTGGTCGCAGCGTTCGCTGTAGCGGCCGAACCAGTACAGGTTCTCGACGATGCGCGACGACAGGTTGCCACCACCACGCACCAGATCGGCTTTGCCGACGGTGTGTTTGAGCAGGCTGAATGGATTGACCGCACCCTCGGCGAGGACCCAGGTGTCCTTGCTCGAGCCGCCGCGCTGCATCGAGATGACGCGCGCGTTCGACACTGCGGCGACGCGCGTCAGGCCGCCGGGCATCACGACGTGTCCATTCGGCGTCGCGGCGACGAAGACGCGCAGTCCGACGCCACGCGCCAGCAGGCGGCGGTCGTGCTGCTTGCTCCAGGCGGGTGCACGCGAGAAGTTGACCAGTTCCTGCGCGACGTAGGCCTGCGGGCGGGCGCGCAGGCGGGCAATCATCTCCTCGCGCCGACGGCTGCTCAACTGATTGCCGAATACGGGGTCGAACTTCTGACTCGGGTACGACCCCTTGATGACCAGGCGGTCAAGGTGGGCAACGGTGAACTCGAGCGCCGCCTGCTCACCGCACCACCAGGTGGCGACCGAAGGCATGGCGAGTTCTTCGCCGAGCAGCTTGACGCATGCGCCGGGCAGGAAACCGGGCAGCGCGGCCGATTCGAGCAGGCCGCTGCCGAGCGCATTGGCGACCAGAACCTTGCCCGCGCGCACCGCCTGCAACAATCCGGCAACGCCCAGCGCCGAGTCGGCGCGCAGCTCGAGCGGGTCGCAGAAGTCATCGTCAAGCCGGCGCAGAATCGCGTGCACGCGGCGCAGGCCATTCAGCGTCTTGAGGTAAACGCAATCGCCACGGACCGTCAGATCCTGTCCTTCAACCAGCGGGAAACCCAGGTAGCGCGCCAGATAGGCATGCTCGAAGTAGGTTTCGTTGTACGCTCCGGGAGTAAGCAGGACGACCAGCGGTGCCTCGTTCGACTGCGGCGCGAAAGAGGTCAGACTTTCCTGCAGATCGCGGAAGAAGCTCGCCAGGTGCTGCACCTGCAGGTCGCGGAAGAGGTCGGGAAAGACGCGTCCGACGATGGTCCGATTTTCCAGCGCATAACCGGCGCCGGATGGCGCCTGCGTGCGATCGGCGATCACCCACCAACGGCCGTCCGGCGAGCGGGCCAGATCGGCCGCGTAGAGGTGCAAAAAGACATCGCCGGGCGGCCGCGTTCCCCGGCACGGCCAGAGGAAGTTGTTGTGCCCGTAGACCAGCGCCGGTGGCAGGGTACCGTCACGCAGCAGTTCCTGTGGTCCATACAGATCCTGTAGCACGGCGTTGAGCAGACGTGCTCGCTGGCTGACCGCGGCCGCCAGTTGCTGCCACTCGGCGGCGGGCAGGATGAGCGGCAGCAGATCGAGTTCCCACGGCCGGTCGGCACCTTTGGGGTCGGCGTAGACGTTGTAGGTGACGCCGTTTTCGACGATGCGCTGGTGCAGATCGGCACGCCGGTGACGCATCTGCTCGCCGCTGGCGCCGTCGAGATGGCCAAGAAAAGCGCGCCAGGCAGGGCGAACGACGCCGTTTTCGTCGAGCATTTCGTCGAAACGGTCGCCTTGTCTGGGGTAGCTGGCAAGCAGGGAACGCGGCATGCAGAAAGGGGCGCGGGGGTTGCCGAGTGCGCCGGAGGGGTTCAAGACTGGCGCAAGTCTAGCGTAAACGCGAAGTCGCCATTGGCGTGCGGCGGCGACTGGCTGACCACGCCGGGGCTCTTCGCCAGGGGGCAGGATACGCACCAGGCAGCCTGGAAACGTGGCTTCGACCGTTCGGCAGGTTCATCGCAGTCTGGCGGCGGGCAGGTTTGGACCTTGCTCACGCCAACGTCGAGGTGGCTGGTTTGGCGCGAGCGTGCTATCGGCCGTCGGCGGACGACCTCTGGCGCAAGCCGGAGCCGGTAGCCGGAGCGGCAGCGGTTGCGTCGAACAAGGGCAGGATCGGGTGGCACGGCGAGTTCTCGAGCGAGGTGTTGCCGAGGTAATAGCAGAAAACGTGCCATCAGGCAGCACGGCGCCTGCAGGCGGCATGCTGCCGCTTCGCCCAGTCCGCCGCACCAATCTCGTGCGTGCATGCGCCGAGCACGCGCCGCAGGCTGCAAAGCGGTGCACCGGTGCGCCGGTGCACATGTCGCGGCGCACTGCTGACTCAGGCGGCTGAGAGCTTGTGAAAAAAATCCCGCGCCTACCCTCCTGCCACGAGGGGCGGCGGGCACAATGACATTGTCAACTTTGGACGGTTTCTGGCGATGACTGAACCTCTTTTTCGCGAGGAAGAAGTGCCGGTCCCGGCTCGCTCGGCAGGTAGCGGCGAGGAAGGCAGAAGGGCGCTGGCAAGAACGGCGGTGCGTGTGCAGATGCCGAATCGGACCCAGATGGAATGGTGGGCTGGCGATCTGAATTCGCTGCTGCCTGCCGGGCATCGGGCGCGACTGGTGTGGGGCTTCATCGAGCGACCGAACCAGGATAGTCTGTACGCGGGGATCAAGGTGGTGGAAGGGGGGTCGGGCGGACCGCCATTGCGCCGGAGATTCTCGACGCGCTTTGGCTCTACGCGACGCTGGAAGGGGTGGGCAGCGCGCGCGAGGTGGCGCGCTTGACCGAATCGCACGACGCGTATCGGTGGATTTGCGGGGGAGTACAGGTCA
>NZ_JAVMKF010000158.1:0-4446 GCF_031732815.1 Accumulibacter sp.
AGCACAAGGCTTACCGGGATCTTGTTTACAGCTACAACCCAGGTCGGATCTAGAACGGGATGTCGTCGTCCATGTCGTCGAAGCTGGGTGTCTTCCGGGCTGGCGCCGAGCGTGCCGGCGCGGCGGTCGACGGCATGGCGCCGCCGTACTCGCCATCGCCCGGCGACGGCGTGCCCAAACCCTCCCGGCTGCCGAGCATCTTCATCTCGTTGGCGATGATTTCGGTCGTGTAGCGCTCGTTGCCGTCCTTGTCCTGCCACTTGTTGGTTCGAATGCGTCCTTCGACATAGACCTGCCTGCCCTTTTTCAGGTATTGCCCGGCCGTTTCGGCCAGCTTGCCGAAGAAAACGACCCGGTGCCACTCGGTGCTCTCCTTCAGTTCGCCACTTGCTTTGTCACGAAACCGATCGGTCGTCGCCATGCGAATGTTGCACACGGCATCGCCGTTTGCCGAGTAACGCGTTTCCGGATCGGCGCCAAGATTGCCGACCAGTATCACCTTGTTGACCGAAGCCATGTTGCCTCCCGGGAGAGTATAGGAAAAAGGACAAGCGTCAATTATAGGGGCTGCCACCGCCGTATGAGGAACTGGCGAGGAAGCGGGCGAGCGTTGCAAGCTGGCTGGCGCAGCGCTCGCCAGACGGCGCTTGACGGGGCGCGGCACGCCGGAGATACTTCGAGCGAAGCGGGCTGCATCGCCACGTTCCTTCCTTGCAGCAAGTGTCCGTGCCGCCCCCGTTGCTGTCGCCCTCGCTGCTGTCGTCCCCATGTTGCTCCCCGGGCTCGCCCAACACTTCTACCCACCCCGATCAACCACCCTCCGGAAACACAAACCATGAACGCTACACAGATCAAACCTGGCGTCGCCACTGGCGACGACCTGCAGGCGATTTTCGACCTCGCCAAGGAAAAGCAATTCGCCCTGCCTGCCGTCAACGTGATCAACACGAGCACGGTAAACGCCGTCATGGAGACCGCCAGCCAGCTCAACGCGCCGGCGATCATCCAGTTTTCCAACGGCGGCGCGCAGTTCTTCGCCGGCAAGGGCCTCGACAATACCGGCCAGCGTTCCTGCATCGCTGGCGCGGTCTCCGGTGCCCATCACATTCATCAGCTCGCCGAGCTCTACGGCGCCACGATCGTCATGCATACCGACCACGCGGCGAAGAAGTTGCTGCCCTGGATTGACGGCCTGCTCGAGGCCGGCGAACAGTACTACAAGGTGCACGGAAAGCCGCTCTACAGCTCGCACATGCTGGATCTCTCGGAAGAGCCGATCGAGGAGAACATCGAGATCTGCAAGCGCTATCTGGAGCGCATGAGCCGGATGGGAATGACCCTGGAAATCGAACTCGGCGTCACCGGCGGCGAGGAGGATGGGGTAGACAACACCGGCGTAGACAGTTCCCGGCTCTACACGCAGCCGGAAGACGTGGCGCTGGCCTACGAGCAACTCTCGCAAGTGAGCGACCGCTTCACGATTGCGGCCGCTTTCGGCAACGTGCATGGCGTGTACAAACCCGGCAATGTCAAACTGCAGCCGATCATCCTGAAGAATTCGCAGGACTACGTACAGAAGAAGTTCGCCACGAAGGAGCGTCCGATCAACTTCGTCTTCCACGGCGGATCGGGCTCGACCCTGGAAGAGATTCGGGAAGCCATTTCCTATGGCGTGGTCAAGATGAACATCGACACCGACCTGCAGTGGGCCTTCTGGGACGGCGTCATGGGCTTCTACAAGAAAAACGAAGGCTATCTGCAGGGCCAGATCGGCAACCCGGAAGGCGACGACAAGCCGAATAAGAAGTATTACGACCCGCGTGCCTGGCTACGCAAGGGTGAGGACGCGTTCCGCGCCCGCCTGAAACAGGCATTTGCCGATCTGAACAACGTTGGAACGCTTGCCTGATCGCTCACTGCGAGCACGGCAGGGCGTTGCGGTTCTGCTTTCCGCGGCGCCCTGCTTGCCCAATCTCCACGTCAACTCCAGTCAAAACATGAACACCCTAGCGAGGATCACACCATGAGCACACTCGTCGAACAGCTCATCCAGACGGAGGCGCACCGGTCGGTATTCGAATCCGCAGTGCGTCAGCTCCCCCTGCCGGTCTGCGCTGCCTTCGGCTCGTCGAGCAAGCCGCAACCGGTCAGCTTCAGCAGTAGCGGCCGCATTCTGAGCACCAAGGATAGCGACGGCGTGCGCGAGCAGTTTCCGCGCAGTGTCGCCGCCTCGGGCAATGTCGTGCTCAGCTCCAGCGGCACGAGCACCGCCGCCGTACACGGCAAGCGCGTTGCCGTGCTCTTCTCCGGCGGTCCGGCGGCTGGCGGACACAACGTCGTCTGCGGCCTCAAGCGAGTCCTCGGCACCGGCAACACGCTGTTCGGCGTCAGGGCGGGCCCGAAAGGCTTGCTGAAGGGCAACCTGTTTGAGATCAGCGACGCGCACGTCGATTTCATCATCAACACCGGCGGCTTCGACTTCCTCGGTTCCGACCGGACGAAGATAAAGAGCGCCGAGCAGTTCGCCCAGGTGCGTGAAACCTGCATCAAGTACCAGCTTGACGCCATCGTCGTCGTCGGCGGTGACGACTCGAACACCAACGCCGCCGTGCTCGCCGAGTCACTGTTCAGCGGCGTCAAGGCGGATGGATCAGGCGTACAGGTGATCGGAGTACCAAAAACGATCGATGGCGATCTGCAGATCGGCGAACTGCTCTCGATCTCTTTCGGCTTCGACACCGCCACCCGCATTTACAGCGAAATGGTCGGCAATATCCTGCAAGACACCAGTTCGTCGCTCAAGTACTGGCACTTCGTCAAACTGATGGGCCGCTCCGCCTCGCACGTCGCGCTCGAGGTCGCCCTGCAGACGAAACCGGCGATCGCGCTCATTTCGGAGGAAATCGCCGCCCGCCAGATGTCGCTCGCCAGTATCATCGAGCGCATTGCGCAGGTCATCGTCGACCGCTCGCACAAGGGAATGAACTACGGCGTACTGCTGGCGCCCGAAGGTCTGATCGAGTTCATTCCGGAAATGAACCAGATGATCGGCGAACTTAACGACGTCCTGGCACATCACGCCGGCGAGTTCGCCGCGCTGAGCGACGACGCCAAGCCCGCTTTCGTCGGTAGCAAGCTGAACCCACAGAATGCAGCGCTGCTCGCCTCGCTACCCTCGTACATCGTCCGCATGCTGCTCGCCGAACGTGACTCGCACGGCAACCTGCAGGTATCGCTGATTCCAACCGAACAGCTGCTGATCGACATGGCCAGGGAGCGGGTCAGAGAGATCGACCCGAAAGTCCCCTTTGCCGCCCACAGCCATTTCCTCGGCTATGAGGGGCGTTGTGGCGCACCGACGCTTTTCGACGCGGCCTACACGTTCAACCTCGGCTTGACTGCCGGCTCGCTGATCCTCGATGGTCGCACCGGCTACATGGCGACGATCACTGGCCTGACCAGCGGTGGAACGCCGCAGGCAATCCCGCTCGCCGGACTGCTCAACATCGAGCGCCGGCACGGCCAGAACGAGTTCGTCATCGAGAAGGCGCTGGTCAAGATGGACTCGCCGGCCATGCAGTTCTTCGTCTCGCGGCGCGACGAATGGGCGGCCGGCGACTGCTTCGCCTCGCCTGGGCCACGCCAGTTCTGGGGTCCGACGACGCATCAACTGCCGATCAGCGTCGCCTTGAACTCGGCTGCTCCGTCGCTGATGTTCAAGATCGGCTGAACGGGTTGCCGCAGCGCCCGAACAAGCTGGCCATCGCCCCCGCGATGGCCTTTTTTGTTTCCGGTGGTGCGCATGCACAAACGGCGATGAGCCGGCTCGGGCTCTGCCGGGACGGCCTGAGACTGGACAAAATGCGGCGATTTGCGGCAAACTTGCGGCCATGAGGAAACAAAAGGACACTTCGTCGGACGGCGGGGAAAAAATCGAGCAAGCCCGGCTGCTGGTTCTGCATGGACCGAACCTGAATCTCCTGGGAACCCGCGAACCCAGGTACTACGGATCAACGACGCTCGCCGAAATCAACCGCGCGCTGGTGCAGCGCGCCGAAGGTGGCGGGGTCGTTCTCGAAACCTTCCAGAGCAACCACGAAGGCGCGCTGATCGAACGTGTGCACGCGGCGCGCGAGCAGAACATCCGCTACATGATCATCAATCCGGCAGCCTATACGCACACGAGCATCGCCCTGCGTGACGCCGTAGCCGGTAGCGGCATTGCCTTCGTCGAGGTTCACCTGTCGAATATCCACGCTCGCGAGTCGTTCCGACATCAGTCCTATTTTTCCGACCTCGCAATTGGCGTCGTCTGCGGCCTCGGTAGCGAAGGATACCTGCTGGCGCTCGAATACCTGTTGCGCAGGATCGCCACCGAGTAAGCCACCGCTCATCGCCAGACCAGCATCGGCCCTGATGGCGAGCGTTCAACCCTGCAAGCGTAAT
>NZ_JAVMKF010000159.1:0-25573 GCF_031732815.1 Accumulibacter sp.
TTGCATGGGGTGCAAGGGGTCCCGAGTTCGAATCCCGGCGCCCCGACCAACTGCATCAGATCCAAAGGCCACCCGCGGGTGGCCTTTGCATTCTCGCCCACCGGCAAGCGCCTGCGCCGCCGGCACCATCGCTGCCCGACCGCCTTACAGATTGCAGAACGTCATCCCGAATTCGACGTCCTGATCGCAATGGCGCGGCCGATGATCGCTGTCCGGACGGGTAAAACGAATGTTCAGCGCATACTTGTTGGCGCTGATCTCGGGAATGTAGGGATCGTTCAGTTTCATCGATATGCGCACCATCTGGGACGAACTGCCGCCCAGCATCAACTGAAACGCACCACCCGTCGCGACATGATTTTCCGCCCGCCCGCTCGCGCGCAACAGACGTAGAACGATGTTCAGCGCATCGCGCAAGGGCAACATCGGCTGCAGCCAGGCCAGCAGCGCTTCGCGGCGAAATCCCGGCGCCTGATGCAGCCAATAGTGGTACGACGGCAAGTCGAACTCGCAGACGCCACCGGGGATGCTCGCCCGGCTCTTGATGCTCATCAACCAGTCGTTGTCGCGCAGGTGCTGACCGATCTTGCCGGTCAGGCCGAGCAGCGCGGCCGAGGCGTGCTCGATTTCGTAAAGCGCGCCGGACAGCGCATCTTCAGAGATCTCCGGATTGTTGCGAAAAGCCAGCAAGCTTTGCCGCTGTCGCTCCAGTTCCTGGATCAGATCCATCTTCAGATCGGCACGACCCGCGACGTCGAGGATCTCGAACAGGGTAAGCAGCACAACGTGATGCTCCTGCGCCCCGTCGCGCTGCATGAAGCTGGCCACTTTCTGAAACAGATCCTCCAGACGCAGCAGCGTGCGTATGCGTTCGTTGAAGGGATATTCGTAAGTAATCACACTGCCGCCAGCGTCAGGACCTGGGATTTTCGATAATTCTGAATCATTTGCCAGAAAACCTCAACGGTCAGCATGAAGTTTGGCTCGCGCCAGAACGCGATAAAGCCCGTGCAGGCTATCAACTTGTGGCGCCAGATCGTCCATGCCGGCGCTGTTCAGCACCAGATCGTCGGCAATCTCGCGCCGCTTGCTGCGCGAAGCCTGTGTCGCCATAATGGTTTTCACCTCGCTTTCGGTCAGACCGCTGCGTGCCATGACGCGGGCGACCTGAATCGTTTCCTCGCAATCGACGACCAGCACGCGGTCGGTACGCTTGCGATAGCTGCCCGTCTCGATCAGCAGGGGTACCGCCAGCAGCACATACGGCGCGCTGGTCGGCGCAGCGCAGCGTGCCTCGCTGCAGTCCCTGATCAAGGGATGCAGGATGGCTTCCAGCCTGGCTTTCGCCGTCGGGTCGGAGAAAGCCAGGCGGCGCATCGCCGAGCGGTCCAGGCCACCATCGGGGCGCACGACGATCGGCCCGAAAGCGGCGGCAATCGCCGCCATCGCCGCCCCGTCCGGCGCGGTCAGTTCATGCGCGATCATGTCGGTATCGACGAGAGCCGCGCCGCGCTCGACGAACAACTCGGCGACGGTGCTTTTGCCGCTGCCAATGCCGCCCGTCAGGCCGACGACGAAGGTCATGGCTGCCCTTCCTTGTCCTTTGGACAGTCGGTCGGGTGCGCCTTGGGCAACAAGGCTAGCACGGCTTCGCGCAGCATTTCGGCCTGTTCCTGCGGGCCGCGGATCTCAAACGCGTTGATCGCCTTGCCCTTGCGCTCACCCACCTTGGCCGACTTCACACCTTTGGCGCGCAAGGCCTCGAGTCCGGCGTTGGCGGCTTCCTCGGTACGATACGTGCCGAGCGATACGGCATACTGGTTGGGGCCACTGGCGTGCAGAACGAAGAAATCCTGCACGCCGAGTTGTTGCAGCTCGGCTGTCTTGCGCGTAGCCGCCTCCTTGTTCTCGAGTGGCGGCACGAAGACCCAGTAGCCGGTGGTCTCGGCGCTCACCCGACGCGCTGCCTTGAAGGCAGGGAACTGCTCGGTCAGCAGGCGTTGCAGTTGCTCAGCGTCGGCGTTCGGCAGATCGCCCCAGATCTGGCAGGTTTCCGTCACACGTGGCGCCTCGACGGCCGGGTGAACCTCGTCCCTGGCAACGCCCGACGCCGGCGGATCGGCGAAAGCGACCACCTTCACGCGTTCCGGCAGCACCTGCTGGTCAAGCCGTCCGGCGTCCGGGCTTTTCGCCGGCGCGATGAAACTGCGCGCGAAAAGCAGAACGTTGAACAGGACGAGAAGGAGAACGGCAAGACGCAGCGCAAGGATCATGCGAGTTTCGGCAGGTGCGCCAGCGAGGCGCAGATGGCTTCAGCCGGATACTCGAAGTCCTCCAGTTCACCGGCAAAGTAGCGGTCGTAGGCGGCCATGTCGAAGTGCCCGTGGCCGGTGAGGTTGAAGAAGATCGTCTTCGCTTCGCCGCTCTCCCGGCAGCGAACGGCTTCATCGATCGCGGCACGGATGGCGTGGTTCGACTCGGGCGCCGGGATGACGCCTTCGGCGCGGGCAAACAACACCCCTGCCTCGAAGGTCGCCAGTTGCGTCACGGCCACCGCCTCGATCAGGCCTTCATGGTAAAGCTGCGAAACGAGCGGCGAATCGCCGTGGTAACGCAGCCCGCCGGCGTGAATCCCGGGCGGCATGAAATCGTGCCCCAGCGTGTACATCTTCATCAACGGGGTAAAACCGGAAGCATCGCCGAAATCGTAGGCATAGGTGCCCTTGGTCAAGGTCGGGCACGACGCCGGCTCGACCGCGACCAGGCGCGTCGGTCGACCATCGTGACCACCAGCGGCATTTTCGGCGACGAAGGGGAAAGCCACGCCGGCAAACGACGAACCGCCGCCGCAAGGCGCAAAGATGACGTCCGGCCAATCGCCCACCTTGACGAATTGCTTCTTTGCCTCCTGACCGATGATCGTCTGGTGCAGCGCCACATGGTTGAGCACCGAGCCCAGCGCATAGCTGGTATCGGCACGCCCGGCGGCTTCCTCCACCGCTTCCGAGATTGCAATGCCGAGCGATCCCTGGTTGTCCGGGTCGCGCTGCAGAATGTCGCGCCCGGTCTGCGTCATCGGCGACGGGCTGGCATAAACTTCGGCCCCCCAGGTCTGCATCATCGAGCGGCGGAACGGCTTCTGCTGGTAGCTGACCCTGACCATGTAGACGCGCACGTCGAGGCCGAACATCTGCCCGGCAAAGGCCATCGAGCAGCCCCACTGACCGGCTCCGGTCTCGGTCGTGATCCGCTTGATTCCCGCTTGCTGGTTGTAGAACGCCTGCGCAACCGCGGTGTTCGGCTTGTGCGAACCCGCCGGCGAGACGCCCTCGTACTTGTAGTAGATGCGGGCCGGCGTCGCCAGCGCTTCTTCCAGTCGACGCGCGCGAATCAGCGGCGATGGACGCCACAGCCGATACACCTCGCGCACCTGCGGCGGGATCGGAATCCAGCGCTCAGGCGACATCTCCTGCTCGAGAATCGCCGGTGGAAAAATCACTCCCATCTGCTCGGGCGAGACGGGCTGCCCGTCCGGAGCGAGCGGCGGTAACGGTGGATTCGGCATGTCGGCAACAACGTTGTACCAGTGGGTCGGAATCTCCGACTGTTCAAGCGTGATGCGAATCGATTCCACGCGGCCTCCGTAATGGTCTGTTTGAGGAAGAATCTACTGGGCAGAGAAATCGAGTATACCGCGAAGGCTGGCTCTCAATCACCGTCGCCCGCCGCAGCAAGCGTATACAAGCCGCGTTCGAGCTCGCGCTCGACGATGCGGCCTGGGGCAAATCCGGCAAGCAGCCGGCGCGCGGCGGCGCGCGCCGCAATCGTATTGTTGTGGCTGAAATTGCACACGTAAAGATCAAGTGTCACGGCGCCGTGTTCCGGCCAGGTGTGTACCGCCAGGTGCGACTCGGCCAGAATGACCGCACCGGTCGCGCCAGCCGGACCGAGCGCACCGTCGAACTGATGGAAGACGAAGCCCACCGGCGTCAAGCCGGCTGCCGTACACGCGGCCAGACACAGGTCCTGCAGCGTCTGTGCATCGGCCAGCAGGCGCTCGGCGCATCGACAGTCGTAGAGTTCGGCGATCAGGTGCAACCCGTGCATGCCGCTGATCCCCTCACGCCGAAGCCGTCAACCTCGAGGCTCGAAGTTGGTGCTCGTACGGCTGACCACACCGTCCTGGTTGAAGTGGACATTGAAGAACCAGTCCATGCCGGGCTCGGTCTTCGTCTTCCAGTCCCAGACCGTTTCGCCTTTCATCGGGAAGAGGCGCTGGTGCGCCGGCCGACCGAGCAAGCGACGCACTTCATCCTTGCTCATGCCGGGAACGACCTGCCGGAAGTTGTCCTCGGTGAGCACCTGCTGCACTTCGCGCAGAACGCCGTTGGGGCCGATGACGACCATGTAGTTGACCATGCCTTCCGGCGTCCGCGGATACTCCCAGACGCGCGATCCATCCGGGTCGCGCCATTCCAGGTCGGGTCGTCCCATGATCTGGCGCACTTCGTCGGCGGTGGTCACGCCGGGCCTGAGCTTGCTGAACTTGTCCGCGTCGCACGCCGCCAGCAGCAGCGCGAGTGCCCCTGGAACAAGGAGCGCCGCAAGGAATTTGGTCATCATCGTTTTGTGCTCCACTCGTGGCAAGCGCAGTCGCCGCCGCCAGCGCCAAGTATAGCAACGGACGACGCTCAGACGTTGCTCCGCAACTGGTGCATCATGACCGCGAATGCGCCGAGCAGCAGCAGGCCGCCCATGCCAAGCGCCAGCGTCGTCGTCGAACCCCAGAGGGCAGGCGCGATCACGCCGGCAGCGACAGCGTTGCAGCCCGACTGCAGAAAGGTCTGGCAGGAAGCCGCCAAGCCTCGCTGCTCGGGGAAAAGGTCGAGGGCGACCAGCGTCAGACTGGGCATGGCAAACGACATGCCGAAAGTGAAACCGAAGATCGGGATTACACTCCACGGCAACACGGGCGGGGCAAAGACATTCAGCGCCACGTTAGCCGCCGCAGCCAGCGCCATCGTCAGGTAGCCCAGACCGATGCTGCGCGTTGCCGAAATGCGCTCGGCCAGCCGACCGGAGAGCCAGGCACCGGCCATCAGGCCGCCCATCGCCGGACCGAACAGCCAGAGAAAGCCGGTGACGGAGACACCCAGGTGCTCGATCAGGAAGACCGGCGCCGACAGGACGTAGATGAAGAATGCGGCAAAATTCAACGCCAGAGCACCGCAAATCAGCAGGAATGACGGCGAGGTGAGGACCCGCCGATAGGTCGCCAGCAGATAGCCGACGTTCAGCGGTTGGCGCTGTTGCTGGGACAGTGTTTCCGGGAGCAGCAGCCAGCAGATCAGCCAGAGCAGGCCACTGAGCAGTCCGAGAAAGACAAAGACCGAGCGCCAGCCGAACCACGCCTGCAGCCACCCGCCGAGGACCGGCCCGAGCGCCGGCGCGAGAGCGAACATCATCGTCACCTGCGCGATCAGCCGGCGAGCAGCGGAACCTTCGTACAGGTCACGGACGATCGCCCGGCAGACGACGATTCCAGCGCCCGCAGTCATCCCCTGCAGCGCCCGCAGAACCCACAGGTGTTCGATCCGCTGAGCAAAAACGCAGCCAAAGGAAGCCACACCGAAGAGCGCCAGGGCAACCAGAATGACTCGTCGGCGACCCACCGAATCTGAAATGGCACCGTGCCACAGGGTCATCAAGGCAAACGGCACGAGATAAGCGGTCAGCGTTTGTTGCACCTCGACGGGAGTGGCACCGAGCGAACGCGCGATGTCGTTGAACGACGGCAGATAGGTATCGATCGAAAACGGTCCGACGGAAGCCAACAATGCGAGAATGATGGCCATTCCTCGCGGTACCCTCAGGTTCAACGGATCTGGCAAGTTCAGTCCTTCGAAAGACGATGGGATTGCACGGGGTTCGCTGCCTGGGTTGCTGAAGACCCTTATATTTCTATTATATCGGCTATTTTAAACCTGACTAGAGGGATTGGAAGAATCTCGCTGAAAGGATGGCGTTTGCGCGGCCATTCATTCGCGCGTGAAGCGGCGATACTGCACCGCCTCCGCGACGTGCGCGGCGCCGATCTGCGCGCTGCCCGCCAGGTCGGCGACCGTCCGCGCCACCTTGAGCAAACGATGATAAGCCCGCGCCGAGAGCTGGAAACGGCCGATAGCGTGCTTCAGGAGAGCCCCCGCAGCTGCTTCGGGCTGGCAGTAGCGGTCGATTTCCTTCACGCTCAGGCGACCGTTTTCCTTGTTCTGGCGCTCGATCTGCCGGGCATGAGCGTGCGCCACGCGCGCCCGGACGACGGACGACGGTTCGCCGTCCGGCGCGCTCTGCAGCGTTTCGGCGGGCACTGCGGGAACTTCGATCTGCAGGTCGATGCGGTCGAGGAGTGGCCCGGAGATTCGGTTACGGTAACGTAGAACCTGCTCGACCGTACAGCGGCAACGCCCACTGGCGTCGCCCAGGTAACCACAGGGGCAGGGATTCATCGCCGCCACGAGCTGGAAGTGGGCGGGAAACTCGGCCTGCCGGGCAGCGCGCGAAATGTGGATGCGACCGCTGTCGAGCGGCTCGCGCAAGGCTTCCAGCGTGCGCCGATCGCATTCGCAGATCTCGTCGAGGAAGAGCACACCCTGGTGCGCGAGCGAGATCTCCCCCGGATGCGGGATGCTGCCGCCGCCGACCAGGGCAGCCGACGATGCGGTGTGGTGCGGCGCTCGGAATGGACGCTGGCGAAACTGCTCGGGTCGAAACTGACCGGCGAGCGACAATACGGCCGCCGACTCCAGTGCGGCAGCCAGCGTCATCGGCGGCAGCAGGCCGGGCAGCCGGCTGGCCAGCATCGACTTGCCGGTACCCGGCGGTCCCGCCAAGAGAATCGAATGCCCCCCGGCAGCAGCGATCTCGAGCGCGCGCTTGGCCAGCACCTGTCCACGCACGTCGGCCAGATCCGGGTAGTTGCCGGCGTCGTCGGTGGGCAGCGGATCGGCCGCGCATTCGCTCAGCGATGCTTGTCCGGTGAGGTGGGCGCAGACCTCGAGCAGGGTATTGCCGGAGAGGACACGCACCTGACCGGCCAGGGCGGCTTCGCGCGCACTCGCTGCCGGCAGCACGAAGCTGCGTCCGCGCCCACCGGCGGCAAGAACCATCGCCAACGCGCCACGCACCGGCCGCAGTTCGCCGGAAAGCGAGAGTTCGCCGGCAAACTCGTAGCTCGCCAGCGACTGCGCGGGAATCTGTTGCGCCGCGGCCAGGATGGCAAGCGCGATCGGCAGATCGAAACGACCCGATTCCTTCGGCAGATCAGCCGGCGCCAGGTTGACCGTGATCCGCTTGCGCGGAAACTCGAAACCCGAATTCTGCAGCGCTGCGCGCACGCGGTCGCGCGCTTCCCTGACCTCGGCGTCGGGCAAGCCAACCAGCGTCACGTTCGGCAGACCGCTGGCCAGATGCACCTCGACGGCTACTTCCGGCGCAGACAGTCCATCCAGTGCGCGGCTGTGAGCAATGGCGAGGGGCATCCGCGCAGCCTTCGCGTCAAACGCCGAACGATGGCGGCTGGCCGAACAGGCCGCGCATGCGAAGGCTTCGCCGGATCAGGGCGTAGCGTCGGGCGGGGGTGTCTTCTCCAACTGAGCGAGGCGCGCTTCGAGCGCCTCCAGCTTCTCGCGCGTGCGCTGCAAGAGGCGTGTCTGGACATCGAACTCCTCACGACTGACCAGATCGAGCCGGGAAAAGAAGCTGGCGAGCAGCGCCCGCGCATTCTTTTCGACATCGGCCGCCGGGCTGTTGGCCAGCAGACTGCTCAGGCGAGCGCCAAGTTGTTCGATGATCCTGGGGTCGAGCATGATAGTCACCGGGAGCAAGGATGGTTTGCGGGGGGACTGCAGTTTAGCACAGCGCTGGCCACCACCGCCGACGGCACCCCTTTGGTGCAGCACCCGACAAGCCTGCGCCAGGGCAGTGCACGGCCACCAAAGTCAGCCACCAAGCAGTCGGCAAGCCAATGCTTTATTGCGCGTTGTCGATCTGGCACGCAATGTGCTTAGCGGCAGATTGCACTGGATTCCATTTTTTCAGGAGAGACTGGCCATGAAGAGCATCACGCTGCTTGCCGCGCTGACCACAGCGCTGGCCGTACCGGGCGTCGGACACGCTGAAGATCCGGCTCCGTCCTCGAGCAGTCCGCACACGCTGACCGGCAACGTCGGTCTGTTCAGCAGCTATCGCTTCCGCGGTATCGATCAGAGCTTCGGCAAGCCGGCGCTGCAGGGTGGTTTCGATTATGCCCACAGCAGCGGCTGGTACGTCGGCAACTGGAATTCGAGCGTGAATTCCGGCGCGGGCTTTCCCGACGGCCACCTGGAGATGGACTTCTACGGCGGCTACAAGGCGGCGTTCGGCGATTTTGCGCTCGACGCAGGCGCCATCTACTACTACTACCCTGGCTCACAGGCGCGTGGTCTTGGTCCGGGAGCGTCTTCAGGTGCGGTCAGCAATCAGGAGCTGTATCTGGGTGGATCGTGGAAGTTTCTGTCGCTCAAGTACTTCTACGCGATCGACGATTACTTCTCGCTGCGCGCGCTGGGCAGGGCCGGCGCCCTCGACCGGAGCACGCGCGGTACGCAGTACCTCGACCTTTCGGCGAACTTCGATCTCGGCGACGGCTGGGGACTGAATGCGCATGTCGGTCGGCTGGATCTGGCGAATGTTCGCGGCGGCGACTACACCGACTGGAAGATAGGCGTCAGCAAGGACTTCAACGGCTGGGTCGTGGCCGCTTCGTACATCGATACCAACGCCAGCGGAAGTTGTCGCAAAGGCGAGTTCTACTGCTTCACGAACTCGCTGTCCGACCACGGCGGTGTTCTCAGCGGCGGCTCGCACAGCAAGGACGCCGGCCGCGGCATCGTCGTCGTCTCGCTGACGCGCAACTTCTAGCGCGCAACAAGCTAAACCGGGAAGCTTCGACTTCCCCCTTATGTGGAGAACACAAATGAAACTGGTAACGGCCATCATCAAGCCCTTCAAGCTGGATGAAGTACGCGAGGCGCTGTCGACGATCGGCGTGCAGGGCATCACGGTGACCGAGGTCAAGGGTTTCGGGCGCCAGAAAGGACACACCGAACTCTATCGCGGAGCTGAGTATGTCGTTGACTTCCTGCCCAAGGTCAAGGTCGAAGCAGCGATTCGCGACGACTTGCTCGAAGCCGCCATCGAAGCCATTGAAAAATCCGCCAGCACCGGAAAGATCGGCGACGGAAAGATTTTCGTCTCGACCATAGAAGAGGTCGTTCGCATACGCACCGGCGAAACCGGTGAAAGCGCCTTGTAAGGAGCCACACATGAAACGTCTATTTGCCATCCTCACCTTGCTCGGGGCAATCAGCGTCGCTGCCCCGACCTGGGCAGAAGAGAAGCCGGCCGCCGCAGTGCCGGCGAGCAGCGCCGTCGTCGGCGCCGAATCCACCGCGGGCGTCGCCGCGCCAGCCGCCGCAGCCAGCTCGTCGGCGGCGCCTGCCGCGACACCCACACCGCAGGCCAACAAGGGCGACAACGCCTGGGTCATGATCAGCGCGGCGTTCGTCATCCTGATGTCGATCCCCGGCCTGGCGCTGTTCTACGGGGGTCTGGTGCGCAGCAAGAACATGCTCTCGGTGCTGATGCAGGTCTTCGTCACCTTCTCGCTGATCAGCATCCTTTGGGTAGCCTACGGGTATTCGCTGGCCTTTACCGAAGGAAATGGCTTCTTCGGCGTCTTCGACAAGACCTTCCTGAAAGGAATCACCGTCGACTCGGTCGCCGCTACCTTCTCCAAGGGAGTGGTCGTCTCCGAACTCGCCTACGTGATCTTTCAGGGCGCCTTTGCCGCGATCACCTGCGGCCTGATCGTCGGCGCATTTGCTGAGCGCGCCCGCTTCTCGGCGATTCTGGTCTTCATGGTCGTCTGGTTTACGCTCTCCTACCTGCCAATGGCGCACATGGTGTGGTACTGGGCTGGCCCGGATGCCTACGTCGACGCCGCCGCCGGCGAGGCGGCCGGCAAAACGGCCGGTTTCCTCTTCCAGAAAGGCGCGCTGGACTTCGCGGGCGGAACCGTGGTGCATATCAATGCGGCAATCGCCGGCCTGGTGGGAGCGATCGTCATCGGAAAGCGGATCGGCTACGGACGCGAATCGATGGCTCCGCACAGCCTCACCTTCACGATGATCGGCGCTTCGCTGCTCTGGTTCGGCTGGTTCGGCTTCAACGCCGGCTCGGCCCTGGAAGCCAACGGTAGCGCCGCTCTGGCCATGGTCAATACCTGGGTGGCGACGGCCTGCGCGGCGCTCTCCTGGATGCTCGCCGAATGGCTGTTGAAGGGCAAACCTTCGATGCTGGGCGCCGCCTCGGGAGCAGTCTCGGGCCTGGTCGCGATCACCCCGGCGGCCGGTTTCGTCGGCCCCCTGGGCGCCATCGCGATCGGCCTTCTGGCAGGCATCATCTGCCTGTGGGGGGTCAATGGGCTGAAGCGAATGATCGGTGCAGACGATTCGCTCGACGTTTTCGGTGTACATGGCGTCGGCGGAGTTCTCGGTGCCTTGCTGACCGGCGTTTTCGCGGCACCCTCGCTTGGCGGCACGGGGGTCTACGACTACGTGGCCAATAAGGTTGGCGACTACGACATGGGCGCGCAGTTGATCAGCCAGTTCTGGGGCGTCGGGACCGTCATCGTCTGGTCAGGAATCGTCTCTTTCGTTGCCTTCAAGCTGGTCGACCTGATCATCGGTTTGCGCGTTCCGGAAGAAGAAGAGCGCGAAGGTCTCGACATCACCGCGCACGGCGAATCGGCCTATCACTACTGAAGCCCGCTCGGGCGGCAACCGCCCAGACCGTTTGGGGCGCCCGCGTGGCGCCCCCTTTTTTTGCTGTAACAAACTGTTTCGTCTGTCGGACGAAGCGGGCTGCCGGACGTTAATCGTTGCAGTCGCCGGTATTGGCGTCGCCCAACGAGTCCATCAGCCATGACCCTTTTCCGCCGCCCTCTGCGCCTCTGGCGTCAAAGCGTTCTTCTTCTGATCCTTTCATTGCTGGCAGCGGCGGCGGGGGCTGACCCCGCCGGGCGCGTCGGGCGGATCGCCTGGCTATCCGGTTCGGTCCATCTGCATCGCGCCGACAGCGGAGAATCGACCGCGGTCGAGCGCAACTGGCCGGTGAGCAGCGGTGACCTGCTATCCACCGCGGCAGGCGCGCGCGCCGAGGTGCAGATCGGCTCAGCCGTGCTGCGCCTCGACGCCGGCAGCGTACTCGAGTTCGCGCAGGTGGACGATCGTGCCGTCCGCCTGCGTCTGCTCGACGGCCACCTCGTCGCCCGCTTGCCGTTTGCCGAATCGGCGCGCGAGTACGAGTTGGCCGTCCGCGACCAGCGCTGCAAAGTGCGCGACGCCGGCCATTACCGTCTGGATGCCGCGCGAGGCAGTAGCGCGTTCACCGTTTACGCCGGCCGGCTCCAGGCGATAACGCTCGGACGACCGCTGGAAATCGGCACCGGGCAACGTCTCGTCTTGGCCGACGGCGCAACCGCCGGCTACCGGATCGGCGCGCCGGAAGACGACGAATTCGCCGCCTGGAATGCCTTGCGCGAGCGCCAGGCGAGCGCTCGCCTGCAGCCCTACGTGTCGAACGAGATGACCGGCGCCGCCGACCTGGCGGCCTACGGCTCGTGGACCGAACACGCCGAGTACGGCGCCATCTGGTACCCGCGGACAGTTCCCGCCGACTGGGCACCTTACCGCAATGGTCGCTGGATCTGGGTAGCGCCCTGGGGCTGGACCTGGGTAGGCGATGAGCCCTGGGGCTTTGCACCCTTCCACTACGGACGCTGGGTGTTCCTGCACGGCGCCTGGGGCTGGGTGCCTGGCCGCCGGGTAGCCAGGCCGGTCTACGCACCGGCGCTCGTCGCCTGGGTCGGCGCACCGGCCGGCGAGGTGCGCGGCAGCGCACCACCGGCCATCGGCTGGTTCCCGCTCGCGCCGCGCGAAGCCTACATTCCCGCCTATCGAGCGAGCGAAGGGCATTTCCGCCAGATCAACCACGCGCATGTCGTGCGCCTCCCACCGCTGGCAGACATTACGCGCCAGCCGCAGGCCTTCACCGAGCACACGCGCCATGCGCATCGCGCCTTGCCGCACGCCGTAACCACGGCGCACAGCGACGCGTTCACCGAACGCCGGCATGTTGGCGAAAGACTGCCTGGCGAGCGCGAGCGCAACGACATCCTGCGTAGCCCGGTACAGGTTCGACCGCCGCTGGCCGCGCCCGCACCTGGCGTCGACCATCGCCGCTTCGAGGGCGACGCATCCTGGTCAAACCGGCGCTGGCCGAACAGGCCGGCGAGCGCCATCGATGAGGCGCGAGGAGAGCGGCGCGCGCAGCCGATCGACCCACCGGCTCGCCCCGCACAGCAACCTGCCGGACCGGCGCCGCTGAGCGGCGCTCCGCCGGTTCAGTCGCCACCGCCAGCCATCGCACCCGCCAGCCCACCGGCGGCCGTACCCAGGCCGGCCGAACCGCGGCAGCCGCCGACCTCGCCCGGCGTACCGCCGGTTGCCGGGCAACGCGCCGAACCTGCTCCCGCCCGTGGCCCGATTCCAGCTGCACCAGCCGCCACGCCTCCAGTCAGACCGCTCGCGCCAGCGCCGAGCGAACGGCAGGCGATCGATCCGATCCGGCCTTGGCCAGCAACGCGCGACAGCCGCGAAACGCGACACGAGCGTCGTGACGATATGCGCGCCGCTCCCTTGCCAACACAGCCTGCTCCCGCTGTCGCGCCGCGCCCGGTCGAACGTCCGCCGGTCGACTTCGTCCGTCCGGCGGCGCCACCCAGGCTTGAGCGGCCTGATGAACGTAGCGATCGACACGGACAGGAAAGACGCCGAGTGCCCGTCGAACGTGCGGATCAGTGGGATGATTCAATTCGCCGCCAGACGCATTGAGTGCAGCCAGACTCGCCCGCCACGACGATCGGCCAGCTCGCCGCTGTCGCAGCAGCCGATCGTCGTGCCGGCCGGCCCGGTGCAGTGCGGCGATCAGAGGAAGGACTTGGGGGAAGGACTTGGGGCGATGTACGGGATTCGAACCCGTGACTCCTGGAATCACAATCCAGTGCTCTACCAACTGAGCTAACACCGCCATCATGCTGGCGCGCCCGGCGAGACTCGAACTCACGACCCCCGGCTTAGAAGGCCGGTGCTCTATCCGGTTGAGCTACGGGCGCAAGTGCGAAGACTCGTGCGATCGATCCGCGACGCCCCAGCAGCCAGCAGTTGATGCAATCAAGACTGGTCGGGGCGGTGGGATTCGAACTCACGACCCTCTGCTCCCAAAGCAGATGCGCTACCAGGCTGCGCTACGCCCCGAGAAGCCGCGCATTCTACAGTTCCAGTCATGCACGGTCAATTCCTGTGCACCAAAACCGGACAAATCCGTTTGCTGCCAACATCTCTTCTGGCGCCTGTTGCGCAGGCGAGCAGGCCCCCGGTCATCCGGCCATCGACTTCATTTGACGTTCCGAGCTTCCACGAACGGTCTCCGACGGCCGGATGGTGACACAATGGGACAGCGAGAGACGGAGGCAAGCCTTACCAGGCAGGATCGAGCCCCTGAGGTTGAGACACTCGCAGTCGCCAGCAGATGCCGGAGGCGCTCGGCCGGCGTTTCTGGACCGCCAATGCCCGGTCACGCTGGCTTTGGTCGTTGGCGTACGGCCGGGCTCGAAACTGGTGCTCGGGTGGCGGTCGTGGGGCTGCGCCAGCTTCGCCAACGTCTCGTCGCCTTTCAGCCCGACCAGCGCCACCTGCGCCTTGAATGCCGGCTTGCGGCTCCGCTTCGTCCTTCTCGTCATGCTCTCGCTCCTGTTCGGGCTGCTTGCGCAGCCTCTCGATGGGGCAAGGCTGCCACCTGGCCTGCTGTCCGCACTTCCGGGGCTAACGCTGAGTTCGCATCGCTACCGCTGCAAAACCTCATCGCCGACAGCACGGGACACGGCGACGGGAAAACCGATTAAACTCCATGCCGAATCGTCCGAACCGGATGAACTGGAGGGAAACCCGATGCTTGACATGCCGAGCGACTGGACTGCCCTGCTGGTCCTGGTATTCGTACTGGGGATCAAGCATGGCTTCGATGCCGATCACCTGGCTACAATCGACGGATTAACGCGTTTCAACGCACGTGCCAATCCGCCGCTCGCTCGGCGCTGCGGCATGCTGTTCTCGCTCGGGCACGGAGCGGTCGTCGTGGTCATCGCGCTCGCCGCAAGCACCCTGATCCGGCAGTGGCAGGTGCCCGCCTGGCTGGAAGTCACCGGCGCCTGGATTTCCATCGGCGTTCTGACCTTGCTCGGGCTGGTCAATCTGCGCGCGCTACGCACGACGAAGCCCGATCAAGTGGTTGCGCTGGTCGGCATCAAGAGCCGCTGGCTGGGTGGGCTGGCGCGATCGACGAAACCCGGCTGGATCATGCTCATCGGGGCCTTGTTCGCTTTCTCGTTCGACACGCTCAGCCAAGCGGCCTTGTTCGCGCTGACCGCGAGCAAGTTCGGCGGCTGGCAACACGCGTTGGTACTGGGCTTGCTGTTTACCCTTGGCATGCTGGTCACCGATGGCATCAACGGCCTGTGGATTGCGCGGCTGATCGCGCGCGCCGACCAGATGGCGCTGGTCGCCTCGCGCCTGTTGAGCTTCGTGATCTCGTCGCTCTCTCTGCTGATTGCCGCAGTCGGGGTGGCGAGCCTCGCTTTTCCCGAGGTCGACGCCTGGTCCGAGGGCCGCGAACTGCTTGTTGGCGCTGCCTTGATCTGCTGTATCGCGGGGAGCTACCTGCTTGCCTTATGGCTGTCGTCTGTTCGCGAGCAGGTTCAGACGCCGATCGCAACGCCTGGCGGTGGCCCACCATTGTCCAGCGAGTGATCGGTCGACTGGCGGGAGCTGACGTCGGCTCGGCCATCTGCGGGACCAGCTTGCGCGCACTGTAGAGCCGCGCTGGGAAGACGACGATCTGAAGCGCGACGCCGCGTTGCGTAGCGAGCAGCAGAAAGCGCTGATGGAGCCGGGAAAACCGCGCGCTTCGCTGTCGGACGCCACCTGGAAACGTACTGACGTCCTGCTGCATCCCGCCCACCTTCGACGCTTTCAGAACTCGCTGGAACAGGCGCATTGCGGCCACTGAGGGACATCCAGCGGCGTCGACACCCTACCCGACCGGACCGGAAACGGCGTTCGCCAGGAGTTGTTCGACAACTTGATCGTCGCCTCCATCGCTCGCCGCATGCTTGCCCTGATAAGCAGCGTTCCAGACGCTCGGCCAGCGCCGGGCGCCAGTGGTTGACAAGCCGTGATCATTCTGGCCAACGAAGCCTCGGTTGCCACGCCCTGCCGCCCCGAACGGGCTCTGAGTGCCTTCGGCGAACTCCTCAGCGAGATAGCCTGGTTAAGGCTGCAGCGGGCTTCGCCCACCCTTGACCGCGCCTCCAATGCTCGCCGAGCTGCATCGTACGGATCGTGACGGCTTGCCGTCAGTGAATGATTTTACGTAAGATTACCTGCCAGCAGCGAGTCGGCCGACGCACCTGCCCGCTGCTGTGGGCTGGTTCGGACCGCATCTTCCTGTTCTCCTGCGGCAAGCCCGTGCACGTCACCTCGGCCCTCGTTCCGAGCGCGATCAAGCGAAGAGATCGCTTGCTAAAAACCCGGACAAATTGTGCGTTCTCTACACAAACGTGCATGCGCTTGCCAGTACAAGTGCATTGGACTAGAGTGCGAAGCATGCCGCTGTCGGGGGGAGATCGAAGGAGTGAAAGAGTGAACTTCTGCAGCCAATGTGGTGGAGCTGTTTCCTTGACCACCCCACCGGACGACAATTTGCCCCGTCATGTGTGCACGGCCTGCGGAACCATCCATTACCTGAATCCGAAACTCGTCGTCGGTTGTATCGTCGAATGGGAAGGCCGAATCCTCCTCTGCCGCCGGTCGATAGAGCCACGCTACGGTCTCTGGACTCTCCCCGCCGGATTCATGGAAAATGGAGAAACTGCGCGCGAGGCGGCCCAGCGCGAAACGCTGGAGGAGGCACGCGCCCACGTCGAGATCGACGACGCCTTTGCCCTGATCAGCGTTCCGCACGTCAATCAGGTCCACCTTTTCTACCGCGCCCGCCTGCTCGAAGCCAGCTTCTCGCCGGGACTCGAAACGCTGGAAACAGCACTTTTCGCCGAAGAAGCCATCCCCTGGCGGGAAATCGCTTTCCAGACCGTAACGCTGTGCTTGCGAGCCTTCTTCTCCGACCGCGCAGCACGCGAATTCCATTTCCACGAGGCCGCTCTCCCGCCAGTGAGCGGCCGCATCTAGTCGCCGGCAAGCGAAAAGACAACCGGTAAGACGACGCGAAAACTCTTCCCGCGCAGCGCATCCGGCAAGTCGGTCGCACCCGCGGCCTGTTGCAGCATCGACAGCGCCTCTTCGTCCAACACCGCGCGGCCGCTCGAGCGGACGAGCACGACCTCCGCAGTCGGGCGCCATTGGCTGACAATCACCGCCACCTCGGTCGTTCCCTCCCAGACCGCCTCGCGTGCCACCAGCGGGTAGCGTTTGAAGCGGCGAGCGGCGACCGCCAGTGCAACCCGGTAGTCGCGCAGGCCCTGAGCGCTCAAACCCTGCGCACCGATCCCATCGCCATGCGTCGGCAGATCCGGAACCGCCTGGCGTCGCTCTTCGGAAAGCGATGGCGCGACGAGCCGAGCTCCGGGTTGCTGGCCGCTGTCCGCGGGCAGCCGCGGGCGGCTTCTTGTGCGCGCAGCGTTGGTATCGGCGCGCGGGGCGCGAACGGCAGTGCTGCTCACTGCCGGCCTCGGGTCGGCCGCCGGTTGCGCCGACGCTCCCGGCCCGATGGAATTGACAAGCACCTGCAGTGGCGGTCGCCCCACGTTCAAACGCGGCGCAAGTAGCGAAACCGGGTTGCACAAGAGAGCGACGTGCAGCAGCAACGAAACGACCAAGGCTGAGCGCAGGCGCCGCTGGCCCGGATCACGCGGCAGACGGCCGTCGACCGCGCGCGTGACGGTCGACGCTGCGCTGGCGTAGTGCTCCGGCAAGCCGCTACCGTGCGGCGACTAGCGCCCAGTCTGCCTGCTATCCTCGCGGATTTTCCGGCTGAAGAAGAGGCCGAACCAGATCGCCATCGCTACCACAAAGGCGATGACGAAGACGCTGAACAGACCGTAGTCGGTCGAGAAAAGCAAATCCCAAGCCATTCCTTATCTCCCTTTATCATGCAAAGTACCCACTGCAGGCCCCGCCACTGCGTCAACTGCACGCAGACGCAGTAGCGGACCCATGTCCACCGCCCACTCACCCACCAGACGCCATTCCTGCTTGTCGTCCTCCAACGTGATGTGCCAGCGCCCATGCAATGGCGCCAGCGCACCCGAGTAGACGCCACCGCCCTCGGCGTGCAGGGCAATCTTCTGATCAAGACCCGGACGCGTCGGATGGGCAATGCGCAGGACAAGGCCAACCGGCAAACGCTCGCGCTCTTTCGCGCGCAACATTGCCCTTAGCCGATCGCCATCGCCACCGAGAACGAGTTCGGCCTCGATTCCCAGATCGAACGCGCGCTGGTTGCGCGCCGTTCGTTGGTTCACGGTCAGTCCCTGCTTGTAATAGTCGTCTTCGACCAGGCCATCGTTGCTGCGCACGGCCAGGTATGCGGTGACGATGCCAGCGACGATCACGGCGCACGGCCCCAGCATCAACAGCCAGGGCCATGGTTCGCGATACCAGCGGCTACCGGTTGTCCGCCCGCTGTCGTTCATGGCATGAAGAAGCTCGTCTTTTCGCGCACGGCGAGAGCCGGCGCCTGGTCGGCGCTGACCGAAAAGAAGATCGGATTCGACCCCTTCTTGCCAACGCCCGGCTCGACCCGGGCAGCGAGGGCAACGATCTTCGACGAAGCCGGCGCCAGTTCGACCTTGCGCTCACCGACGACTTCGATCCCGTCCAGACCATCGACCGCGATCGTATAGCGATGAGTCGCTTCATCGGTATTCGAAATATGCAGCCGGAAAACGTTTTCGATCCGCCCATCGTCGGCTTCGCGCGACAGGGTCGAGCGATCACGCATGATGTCGAGCTTCAGCGGCACGCGCTGCGCCAGACTCCACGCCGTGGCCAGAATGATCGCCAGAAGGACGCTCGAGTAGAGCAGCGTGCGCGGTCGTAGCAGATGGGCAGCGATCTCGCGCGGCGTGTAATGTTTCGCCAGCGCATTCTCGGTCGAGTAGCGGATCAACCCACGCGGTGAACCGACCTTATCCATTACCTGATCGCAGGCGTCGATACACGCCGCGCAGGCGATGCACTCGAGTTGCAAACCGTTGCGGATGTCGATCCCGGTCGGACACACCTGAACGCAGATGCTGCAGTCCACACAGTCCCCCAAGACCTGGTTCTTCGCCGCAGCACCCTTGCGGCGAGCGCCGCGCGGCTCGCCACGCTCGGGGTCGTAGCTGATGATCAGCGTGTCGGGGTCAAACATGACGCCCTGAAAGCGGGCATACGGGCACATGTACTTGCACACCTGCTCGCGCAAGAATCCCGCCATCATGTAGAGGAAAGCGGCATAGAAGAATATCCAGAACGTCTCCCACGGACCGAGCTCGAAGGAGATCAGCGCGCCCAGCAGTTCTTTGATCGGCGTGAAGTAACCGACAAAGGTGATGCCCGTCCATAGCGCGACGAGCAACCAGAGGAAGTGCTTGGTCGCCTTCAGGCGGAACTTGCGCGCGCTCATGGGCTGCGCGTCGAGCTTGATGCGGGCCGGCCGTTCGCCCTCGATCTTGCGCTCGATCCACATCAGGATCTCGGTATACACCGTCTGCGGACAGGCATAGCCACAGAAGAGGCGCCCGCCAATCGCCGTCACGAGGAACAAGGCGTAGGCGGAAACCACCAGCAGGACAGCCAGATAGATCACATCCTGCGGCCAGAACACGAGGCCGAAGATGTAGAACTTGCGCTCGACGATATGGAAGAGAACGGCTTGGCGTCCCCCCCAGTCGAGCCAGCACAGGCCATAGAACAGGGCCTGCGTGATAACGACCATCGCCCAGCGCCAGTTGTTGAAGGTTCCATCAACGCTGCGCGCGTAGACCGTCTTGTGCTTTTCGTACAAGCTGTCGACGTTGATCGGGATTTCCTTGGCCTTGCTGCTGGCGGCCTGGTCCATGATGCCCGCTCCAATCCACTTCAGAATTACACCAAACGCTAATATTACATGCAGAGCGTGGTGGGATCTTGATATGAATCAGCCGCGTTTAAAATGCCCTGGTGTTCCGGCATATCCGACATGGCAGCGGGTACACGTCGCTTCTTTCCAGCGCCATCGGCAGGCCAAACCCAGCCGCCGGGCATTCCGCCACTGAAGGGTCGATCAACCGGCGACACTTCCCGCGTGACCCGCAAAAGAAAACGGAGCGGCGCGCGCCGCTCCGGGGCCATGCCATGCCGAAGACTACTTGCCCGCTGGCCCAGCACTGAGACTCAGCACATAGGCGGCGAGGACATGCACCTTGGCTTCGCCCACGAAGTCTTTCCAAGCCGGCATCTGGTTGTTGCGACCCTTGCTGATCGTCTCGCTGATCGTCGCTTCCGAACTGCCGTACAGCCAGACCTTGTCAGTCAGATTGGGCGCACCGACCGCCGCCATGCCCTTGCCATCCGGTCCGTGGCAGCCGACGCAACCGGCCGATGTGAAGGCTTCCTGTCCCTTGGCAACACGCACCGAATCGGCGGGCAACGCGGAAAGTGAACGGACATAGTTGGCCAGATCCTTGATCGTTTCGGCACCGAGCTGCGCGTGCGGCGGCATGACGCCCATCCGGCCGTTGCTGATCGTTTCGATGATCTGCGCCGGTTCGCCACCCCACTGCCAATCGTTGTCGGCCAGATTCGGGAAGCCCTTGGCACCGCGCGCGTCGGCCCCGTGACACTGCATGCAGTAGGTCAGGTACAGACGCTTGCCGGTTTCCATCGCCTCCTTGTCGGCGGCGAGCGCCTTGAGGTCCGTCTTCAGGTACTTATCGAACAACGGCTTGGTATCGCCCTCGACCTTCGCAACCTCTTTCGCGTGCTGCCCCGTCGACGACCAGCCGAGGGCACCCTGGAAGTCGCCGAGCGTCGGATACAGCGCGCAGTACACCAGCGAAAAGATCACCGTGATGTAGAACAGCCACATCCACCACTTGGGCAGCGGGTGGTTGTATTCCTCCAGCGTCTCATCCCAGACGTGGCCGGTCGTATCCACCGTACGCGGAGGCGGCGTGTTTTGCGTCCACAACAACACAGCGCAGCCGACGATACTGATGAAAGAGATCAGAATGACAAACCAGTTCCAGAACGGAGTTACAAAATCGCTCATGATGCTTTCCTTTGTCGATTGCGATCCAGGCCGAGTTCGGCCCGGTCCGCAGCTTCGTCTGCGAACGGCAACATCGCAGCTTCTTCGAAGCGCTTCTTGTTAGCCTTCACGCCGTAGGCCCACCACACCACTCCGAGGAAGGTAAGCAGCGAAACGACCGTCACGACGGACCGCAGATCGTTGATGTCCATACCCTATTTGGCGTTCTTCAGTTCGAGGCCCATGCCTTGCAGGTAGGCCACGATGGCGTCCAGTTCGCTCTTGCCTTCGAGTTGCTTGCGTGCGCCAGCGATCTCTTCATCAGTGTATGGAACGCCCACCTTGCGTAGCGCGCGCATCTTCGCCTCGATGCTGCTGGCGTCAGCGGGTGCCTTTTCGAGGAAAGCAAAGGCCGGCATGTTCGACTCGGGAACGACATCACGCGGATTGATCAGGTGCGCCCGATGCCATTCGTCCGAATAACGCCCGCCAACCCGATGCAGATCGGGACCGGTACGCTTTGACCCCCACTGGAACGGATGGTCATAGACGAACTCACCGGCGACCGAGTAGTGCCCGTAGCGCTCCGTCTCGGCGCGGAAAGGACGAATCATCTGCGAGTGGCAGAGGAAACAGCCTTCGCGAATATAGACATCGCGCCCGGTCAGGCGTACCGGATCGTATGGTTTCAGCCCCTTGACGGGCTCAGTGGTCGACTTCTGGAAGAACAGCGGGACGATTTCGACCAGCCCGCCAACGCTGACGACGAGCAGGACCAGCAGAACCATCATCGCAACGTTGCGTTCGATTGCGTCTTGCGAAAGTTTCATTTCATTCCTCTCTCAGGCGTGATGAGCGGCCGGCTGCAGGACGCGCGCGTCATCCACTGTTCGCCCTCCGGCGATCGTCTTGACCATGTTGTAGGCCATCACCAACATGCCGGCCAGGAACAGGAGACCACCCAGGAAGCGGATCGCCCAGAAGGGATATGAAGCCCGCACGGACTCGACAAAGCTGTAGGTCAGCGTACCGTCGGCATTGACGGCGCGCCACATCAGGCCCTGCATGACGCCAGCAATCCACATCGAAGCAATGTAGAGAACGACGCCGATCGTCGCGACCCAGAAGTGGACGGTGATCAGCTTGACGCTGAACATCTCGGGACGACCGAACAGACGCGGCAGCAGATAGTACATGGCGCCAATCGAGACCATGGCGACCCAGCCAAGAGCACCCGAATGCACGTGCCCAACCGTCCAGTCGGTGTAATGCGACAAGGCGTTGACCGTCTTGATTGCCATCATCGGACCTTCGAAGGTCGACATGCCGTAGAACGAAAGCGAAGTGATGAGGAATTTCAGGATCGGATCATCGCGCAGTTTGTGCCACGCGCCGGACAAGGTCATCACGCCATTGATCATGCCGCCCCACGAGGGTGCCAGGAGGATGAGCGAGAACAGCATGCCGAGCGACTGCGTCCAGTCAGGCAGTGCGGTGTAGTGCAGGTGGTGTGGGCCAGCCCACATGTAAGTGAAGATCAGCGCCCAGAAGTGCACCACCGACAGGCGGTACGAATAGACCGGACGACCGGCCTGCTTGGGAACGAAGTAGTACATCATGCCGAGGAAGCCGGCGGTCAGGAAGAAGCCGACCGCGTTGTGACCGTACCACCACTGCACCATGGCGTCCTGCACGCCGGCGTAAGCCGAGTACGACTTGGTCAGCGAGACCGGGATGGCGGCGCTATTGACCACATGCAGCAGGGCAACGGCCAGGATGAAACCGCCGTAGAACCAGTTTGCCACGTAGATGTGACTGACCTTGCGCTTGGCGATCGTGCCAAAAAACACGACGGCATAGGCCACCCAGACGAGCGTGATCAGGATGTCGATTGGCCACTCCAGCTCGGCGTATTCCTTGCCCGAGGTGATTCCCAGCGGCAGTGTGACGGCGGCAAGCACGATGATCAGTTGCCAGCCCCAGAAGGTGAAAGCCGCCAGACCGTCGGAAAACAGCCGCGCGTGACAGGTCCGCTGAACCACGTAGTACGAGGTTGCAAAAAGTGCACAGCCACCGAAGGCGAAGATCACCGCATTGGTATGCAGCGGACGCAGACGGCCAAAATGGAGCCAGCCGAGGTTCAGATCAGGCCATACCAGTTGAGCGGCGATGATCACGCCGACCAGCATTCCGACTATCCCCCAGATGACGGTCATTACGGCAAACTGCCGCACCACCTTGTAGTTGTATGTTGACTGAGCTTCCGACATGGACTCACCTCGTTCTAGACTGTAAACCGGCTTTTCACCGCCCCGTATGCCCTTATGCTGGGCATTCCAGCGCCGATGCTATTCTATGGGAACGCGAACAATTTTGACCCAGATCAAACTAGTTGACCTAAATCTGCTCGCCAGGCGGACAAAAAAAGGGTGCGCCGAAACGCACCCGAACCCCAACAGAAGAGGACCAGCCCCGCACACCCTGGGGGCTTCCTGGCGGCGTATCGCCACGCCGGACAAGCGCATTATCGCAGTCTGCGCGAGCGCGCTCTTGACCTGCATCAAGCTCGGATCATCGATTCACGACGCCGAGGTGTCCCGGCGCACCGAATCTGACGCCGAGTCGTTCCCCGATGGCGGCGCCAAGTCGTCATTATCCATCAGAATGCGGTAGGCGGGGCCCTCCAGATCGTCGAACTGCCCGCTGCGCAGCGACCACCAGAAGGCAAGACCGATCATGAAGACGATCACGACGGAGAGTGGAACGAGCAGGTAGAGCGTTTCCATGCGCGGTCAGGATCGTGCAGGTTGATGCAGACGAAGGGAATTGGCGACGACCAGCAGCGAACTCGCCGACATGCCGATGCCGGCCATCCATGGGGTCACCTGGCCGGCCATCGCAAGCGGCAACGCAATCAGATTGTAGGCCAGCGACCAAAGCAGATTCTGCCTGATGACGCGCAGCGCGCGCCGGGCGACCGCTACCCCGCGCGCCAGATGGGCCAGGTTTTCCGAGAGGAGAACAAGGTCGGCCTGCGTGCGGGCAAGCTGCGCGCCGCCCCCCATGGCGACCGACACCTGTGCCTGTGCGAGAACGGGTGCGTCGTTGACGCCATCGCCGACCATCGCCACCACCGCCCCCTGCACCTGCAGGCGGCGGACATGCTCGTGCTTGGTCTGCGGTGAAGCGTCGGCGACGACATCGTCGATACACAGCGCCTGCGCCACGCGCGCCGCCGCGCCGGCGGTATCGCCGGTCAGCAGCGTCACCCTTCGCCCGCCCGCATGCAACTCTGCGACCAGGGCGGCGGCCTGTGGACGCAACTCGTCGCCGATCCTGAACAGCGCGATCCAGCCCGCGTCGTCGGCCAGGGCGACGACAGTGTCGCCGCGCTCGAGCAGGGGTAGAGCACTCGCCGGCAGCGGGCATCCATGCGCCGCCTGCGCGTAATCGAGCCGACCCAGACGCAGTTCCCGGCCGGCGACCAGCGCGCTCACCCCGCAGCCCGCCAGGCTACGATGCGCTTCGACCGCCGGCAAGGCGGCCGGGTCAGCCGCTTCGCGCAAAGCGGCGGCAATCGGATGTTCCGACGCCTGTTCGAGCGCCGCCGCGAGCTGCAGGCTGGTGGCCTGGTCGGCATCGCCCAGCGGGAAAACCTCGAGCAGCTTCATGCGGCCGCTGGTCAGCGTTCCGGTCTTGTCGAAAACGAAGTGGTTCGCTCGCGCCAGCGTTTCGACCGCATGGCTGCGCGTCACCAGCAAGCCCGCGCGGGCCATCGCGCCGCTGGCCACGGCCAGCGTGACCGGAGTCGCCAGCGACAAGGCACAAGGACAGCTGACGACGAGCACCGACACGGTGATCCAGAGAACCTGCGCTGGGTCACGGTACCACCAGATGACCGCCGCCAGCGCCGCGAGAACCAGCAAGGCAATGATGAAGTGGCTGGCGGTGCGGTCGGCAAGCTCGACGATGCGCGGTTTGCCGACCGCCGCACGTTCCATCAGGCGAACGATGGCCGACAGGCGTGTCGCTTCGCCAACCTGGGTCACTTCGACGAACAGCGGACTTTCGACATTCACTGCCCCGCCAGTGACGAAATCCCCCGGGCGCTTGCCGATTGGAGCACTTTCGCCGGTGAGCAGAGCCTCGTCGGTGCTGCTGACGCCTTCCCGAACACAGCCGTCGGCGGGGACGGTCTCGCCCGGTTTGACGAGAACGAAGTCGCCCGGCCGCAGGTCCCCGGCAACAACCTGCTCGCCTTCGCGCTGCGCCGGATAGCCGACGACGCGCGTCGCCAGCGCCGGCATCAGCCGGGCCAGCGCTTCGGTTACGCTGACCGCGCGCTGGCGCGCGGTCATCTCGAGGTAGCGGCCACCCAGCAGGAAGAAGACAAACATCGTCACCGAGTCGAAATAGACTTCGCCCTCGCCGCGCAAAGTCGCCCAGACGCTGGCGACGAAAGCAGCGCCGATGCCGAGTGCGACGGGAACGTCCATGCCGACCCGGCGCAGCCTCAAATCACGCCAGGCACCGCCGAAAAAGGGCGCTGCCGAATAGAAAATGACCGGCACGGTGAGCGCCAGACTGGCCCAGCGCATCAGTTGCTCGGCCTCCGGCGTCATCTCGCCGGCACCCGCCAGATAGACCGGGACGGCATACATCATCACTTGCATCATGCCGAAGCCGGCGACGAAAACGCGCCACAACGCATTGCGCCGCTCGCTGCGCGCCAGTTGCTCGCTACGCTCGGCGTCGTAGGGATAGGCGCGATAGCCAATCGCAGCGATCGCCGCCAGAATCTCGGAGAGCCGGATGCGGTGCTCGTCCCAGCGAATGTGTGCGCGTCGTGTAGCGTAATTGATATCCACCGCGACGACTCCGGCCAGCCGGGAGAGGTGCTGCTCGTTCAACCAGATGCACGCCGAACAGGTGATCCCTTCGAGAATCAGCGACGCTTCGCGCTGGTCCGCGTGCGGATCTTCGCCCACGCTGCGCACGAAGCTCTTCTGGAAATCGGCATGATCGTAGAGTTGCAGGCCTTCGAGGATCGCCGGCAAGGCCTCGCGCGGTGCCTCGGGCAGCGCATCGCGTTTGCGATAGTAGTCGACCAGGCCGTTGTCGACGA
>NZ_JAVMKF010000160.1:0-4416 GCF_031732815.1 Accumulibacter sp.
GTTCTCCCTCCCCGATTTCCTGAAGGGGATTAAGACGCGTCGCGCGACCGCGGCGAAGGCGTTGATGGTTCTCCCTCCCCGATTATTTGCGGAAGTCCGGCCTGGCGCTTTCCCGCTTTCCCGCTTTCCCCTTTCCGGCCGGGCAGGGGCCGCAGCCAGCTGCGGCAAAGCACGAATTTCCCGGCGTGCTACCATGCTTGCACGGCGCCGGCGCACGACGACCTCCGGACGCGGACGCCGGCCTGACCTGCCACGAAGCCGGCGAGGACGCGGATGCCTAGCAGAATAGCCTACGAACTCGGCGCCGAGCAGTATGCGGCGCTCTTGACGCACAACCAGCAGCGCCTGGTGCGCCAGCGATGGCAGTGGCCGCGCCGGGTCGCGTATCAGGCGACTCTGATGCTGGTCAGCGCAGCCGTCGCCCTGCTCGTCGGCGGGATTTGGCTCGACACCCGCGGGGGGAACTGGCTGGCGCTGGCGCTGGTCGGCGGGATCGTTCTGCTTGGCATCCAGCAGGCGATGTTCCAGAAGGATCTCTCGCGCCGCATCGCCGAAGGAAGCTGCCTTGTCCGCCGGCCGCGAGTCCTGGAAGTCGGCGACGATGGCCTGCGCTGGGCGAACGACGACGGCACGACCTTTATTGCGTGGCCAGCGATTCAGTCGCTCGAAACCGCCTGCGGGCATGTCCTGATCTACGTCGACGACGTCAGTTTCATCCCGGTCCCGGAAACTGCCTTTGCCTCGCGCGCCGAGCTGGCCGATTTCCTTGCCCTGCTGCGGGAACGAATCGCCGGCGCTCCGGCGCCAACCAACAGCCCCGGCAAGGTGCCGGTCGACGTGGCCGTTGCCGGTGGCGGGTCGACCGGCAGATCTGGCGCCTGGCCTGGTTTCCTCCAGTACCTGCGCTTGGGGCTGCGTCTGGCCGTGTTCCTTCCCTTGCCGTCGCGCCGTCCGTCGGCGTCGTGGTCGCAATTCATCGCCTTGACCGCGCTCGGCATCGTCCTGCCCGTCGCCGAAGCGCTGCTGCGCGTCGGCACGCGCGGCGTGTTTTCCGCGGAAGGATTGCCCGGCGCCTTGTTCCACGTGCCGATGATGCTCTTCGCCGCCTGGTGTATCGCCTGCCTGGCCGGGCGTCAACGACAGACGCTGGCGCTGTTGACCCTGCTGGCGGCCGTGCAGGTGGCGGTCGAGGCGCTGTATCTGCTCCTCTTCCACGCGAGCGCTGCAGCGCTGGATTTCCTGCCCAGGGACTGGCGCGAAGCCATCTACTACCTGCCGCCATGGTGGCTTGCCCTGGCCTTTGCCGGCGCGGCGATCCGTTTTCTAAAGCCACCCGCCGGCCACCGACTGGCGGTCGTTGCCGCGGCTGGATTGCTCCTCGCTGTGCCGCCAAGCGTCGTCTACCACGACCGCTCGCTGTGGATCGAGGCGCACGACGAGGAGGCGGGCAGCGACTTCGAGCGGAAGTACCTGTCGCTGGTGGCTGAAGAGGCTTTCTACTTGCAACCACGACTCCTGGAACGCGAACTGGCCGCCCTCAAGCCTGGGCGACCGGGTGTCACCGATCTGTATTTCGTCGGCGCGGCGGGTTATTCCCGGCAGGATGTGTTCATGAAGGAAGTTCGCTCGGTTGCCGAGCTGTTCCGCGAGCGCTTCGCCACCGAGGGACGTTCGGTGCTCCTGATCAACAACCCGCAAAGTGTCGCCGAGTCGCCGATCGCCAGTACCACGAGCCTTGGTCTGACGCTGCGGCGGATTGGCGCGATCATGGATCGCGACGAGGACATCCTGTTCCTCTTCCTCACTTCGCATGGCTCGCCCGATCACAGCTTTGTCCTCGATTTCTGGCCCCTGCGTTTCAATACCCTCGATCCCCGGCGCCTGCGCGAACTGCTCGACGAAGCGCGGATCAAGCGCCGCGTCGTGGTGGTCTCGGCCTGCCACTCGGGCGGCTTCGTCGACGCCCTGCAGGACGACAACACCCTGGTGATCACCGCGGCAGCGGCGGACAGAAACTCGTTCGGCTGCAGTAACGAGGCGGATTTCACCTATTTCGGCAAAGCCTATTTCGACGAGGCTTTGCGGCAGACCTATTCGTTTGTCGAAGCCTTCGAAAAGGCGAGGCCGGTGATTGCCGCGCGCGAGGCCCGGGAGAATTTCCCGGATTCGAACCCGCGCCTCCATGTTGGCGAAGCCATCCGCCGCCCGCTCGCGGACTTTGCCCGGGCACGGCAGGCCGCCTCGGCCGTGCCGGCGGCGGCCAAAACCAAGCGGCCGGCCGTGGCCGGTGGCTAGCCGCCTGTCGGACTTGGAGTCGGGAGAACCCTCAGATTTCACAATGCGGATTGAAGAGGCCCGCTTCCCTCCGTCTTGCGGGCTTTTCGGTCGCTCTCCTCTCGTTTTGCCCTGCTGAAGGCGTAGCTTTGCCATGCGCTTCACATTCCAGGCGCGGCAGACCAGCGTCCATTCCCCAGTGATCTGCTGCTGACCGCGCCGCGAGAACTGACGAAAGCCCATGACCGATTTGATGATGCCGAAGACCGGTTCGACCGTCTGTTTGCGCAAAGCATAGAGCGCTCGACCCGCTTTGCTCTTCAGACGATGCGGCATGCCTTGCAGGGGGGTCGGGTTCTCCGGTAGCGCTCCTGGTTCGTTATGCCGCTCTCGCCAGCCCGGGTGGTGCTCGTCGCGCGCCGCCGCGATCAACGGATTGATGCCGGCCGTCTCGCACGCCTTGATGCTTTGCTCACTGCAGAAGCCGCTGTCGGCGATCAGGCAGGCCACAGAACCCGGCACCTTGCTCTGTGCGATCAGCGTCGCCAGCATCGGTTCGACCTGCTCCTGGTCATTGGCGGCTTGCGTCACCCAAATCAGCCCCGCCAGACGCTCGATCCGTTCGAGCGGCGTCAGCAGCAAGCTGAGGCTGCCGCCCTGCCGCCGGGCCGCTGGGACCTGACTTGACAGCCTGATAGACCAGGTGTTCGGCGTCGATTTCCCGCAAACGCTCGACTGCGAAGACCGCTCGCGCGCCTTGGCGCAGCAGCCGTTTCAGACCCAGGCGGTCGGCGCCTTCGACGCACACGCTGGCGGCGAGCGAGAAACCGCCAAGGTGTTCCCAGCTTGCCATCGACTCGGCGTCCTCCGGGTCGAGCGCACCGCTTCCGGATGACACCTCCAAGCGGCTCCGGAGCGACTGAATGAAAGCGGGAATCGGCAAATCCGGACCGGATCGATCGAGCGCTTGACATGATGTTCATCATGCGAAACAATCGCCACATGACGTTCATCATGCCAAATCATGACTACACGCGCTACGCACAAAGCTGAATCCCGAAACCGAATCCTGCAGGCTGCCGGGGCGCGTCTGCGCGTCGAGGGTCTTGCTGGCGCAGGTGTCGCCAAGGTGATGCGCGATGCCGGGCTGACGCATGGCGCTTTCTATGCGCACTTTGCGAGCAAGTCGGCCTTGTCGGCCGCCGCCTTGCAGCATGCCTTGCTCGACAACAGGAAACGTTGGGTTGGCGAGCCTCAGCACGAAACCTGGGCGCAACGACTGCAACGCTTGGCTCGCCGCTATCTGACGAAGAATCACCGTGACCATCCGGCTGAGGGCTGTGCGCTGGCCGCGCTGGCGACGGAAGCCGCACGCAGCGATGACGCCTTCCGGGCCGCCTTCGAAGAGGAACTGCGCAAATCCCTGCAAGCGATCTGCAGCGGCGTCGAGGATCGGCAAGTCCGCCGCGATCCTCGGCTGGACGAGGCCATTGCCTTGATGGCCTTGTGCGTGGGCGGCCTTTCCTTGTCCAGAGCGGTTGCCGATAACGCATTTTCCGAGCGGGTACTTCGCGCCTGTGCCGATGCGGCTGGTCGGCTAGCCTCCAACACACCGTAAGACGAAATGGAATTGGAGGCTTGAAGCCATGCTGACAGTTGACGCAGCGCTCGCGGACTCCTCGATGCGAACCTGCGAGAAGCTGCGTTACGCCGACACGGATCGCCAGGGTCATGTCAATAATGCCGTATTTTCAACCATGTTCGAGACTGGCCGGGGGGAACTGCGGTATGCGTCGGATTCCCCGTTGGCAGCAGAGGGTTGCGCTTTCGTCATTGCCAGTCTGCATCGGGATTTCCATGGCGAAATCACTTGGCCTGGGCGAGTCGATATCGGTACTCGCGTTTCTACCGTTGGAAAAAGCTCATTGACTCTCGAACAGGGGCTGTTTCAGCGTAAGCGCTGTGTAGCGACGGCGAAAACCGTCATCGTCCAAATGAATGAGAAAACCCGCCGCTCTCATCCCTTGGGCGATGCGACAAGGCGAAAACTTGCCGGACTCATCCCGCCTTTGACCTGAGGACACTACCGTGAGCATCTTGATGACGCATGTTTGTCAATATACCGGCCCGGGTTGCCTACCC
>NZ_JAVMKF010000161.1:0-25553 GCF_031732815.1 Accumulibacter sp.
GGCGCGCCAACACTCCCTTCTATCAGCAAGGTGTATGTGCCACTGGCGGCGAGACCACGGAGGTCAACGTCCTGGCTGTCCGAGTTCATCGCCGTAGGGCCGAAGACTTGCTGGCCAGCCGGGTCAAGCAAGCGCCAGGTGAGGTCTCCACGGAAACGGCCCTTCACATCGAGAAAGAAGTGGTCACCTGCAGTGGCATCGAACTTGTAGGCGTCGGTTTCGTTGGCCGGGCTGATCCAGCCGGTTACCCCGGCGCCATAGGTAATCCCATCGGCCCTCTGCAAATCCAGCAGGCGGAATCCGTACGGCCCGGTTGCCCCCATGCTGCCATTTACCGCAATCGTATAATCGCCCGGAGCCAAGGCGATGGCCGGGCTGCTGCTCAGACCGCTGGCGTCACTCGCGGCGAGACTGCGCTCATTCACCAGCCTGCCGTTGGCACCCTCCAGGCTCCAGTTGATGCTGGCGTTGTTGGTCAATGAGTCGAAGACGACCTTGGTCTCCGACGAGAGCGTGAAGTTGTAGTGATCTGCCTCGCCCGGCGTGCTGATCGCGGCGTTGACGGCGAGAAGCGGTTCGGCCGCCAGCAGTATGCGGGGTTCCATTGCCTCGAAGTGAATCGCCGGGGGTGTAGCGGGAGGTTTTTTCGTCACCGAGCGTGGCACCAAATCCAAGGTACTGAAAGCGCGCAGCAATGCGGACACCATGGGCGCGAGCCCGAAAGCTTTCTGACGGTTGGTGCGGTCGTTCATACCGGTGGACTTGCGCATGTCAAAAACCCCTTCTGAAAATTATCCGGCAGCCTTTCTGCCGAGTGAAATCGATCAATGTTCCTGTTTGGCCGCGATCCTAACATCAACTCGATGGGTATTCATGCGCAATAGTGACTATTTCCCGGCCCACCCAAAGGTTCCCGGAAAATGCGCCTTGAATTTGACGCCAGCGGGTATCTCAAGCCTTGGATTCGGCATTTCCATGAAAACCACGAACAGCCGCTGGCGGCATCGATCAGCCGGTCTACCGATCTGACTTTGGCGCTACAGCGCGCATTGGCAGGCACTTCCGGCTGCACATCCACCGTCGTACCGCGAGCAATCTGGCTGAAGGCTTCTCCTGGCAAGGCCACATGAACCCGCAACGCATCCAATTGCGCCAGCTGATGGCTTCCAGGTTCAGCGATAATCGCTGCGCGCCGATCTCTGCCCGCTGTCTCGCCCACCAGCGGCAAGCCCAGGGTAATGGGTTAATCGGAAATATACGCCGGATATATCGACGAAACTGAAGCGTGCGGGCTTGCCCTTGCGGCACGGGCTGCCCTCGACCGAGTCTCTGTCGTCGTCTTCCTTGGACTCCTCCGGCCAATCCGTTCTTCAGCGGGAGGCGCTTTGCGGCGTTTTGTCCGCGCCGATGGTGCCGGCATCATCGCCCATGGCGACGTCGATCAGCCGATACCGCCGCTCCTCGCCGCGGACAATGCGACTCACGACAGAGTCAACACGCTCAAGCGGCAAGTCGGCAGACCAACGGCCATCTCAATGGCCAATCATCGACCCGCCAGGCCAGACCGGCACGCCGCCCTGGCGCATCGTGCGGCGTTCTTCGCCGCAGCGCTCGCTGGTCGCTTGGCACGGGTCATACCTTCCCCTCCTCCCGCGACGGAAGGCCTGCCGAATGTCGCTGCACTACGGTCAGTGTTGACCTCAGGCGCGTTTCCGGCCACCATCCGGACGGATCAGATCGCGCTGCGCGGCGCCAAATCATGCCCGCGCGGCTGAGCAGACTGGCTGACATTACTTCGTACGGGACACGACTGGTGCGCATTCTGCTGGTGGAAGACGATGCTGCCCTGGGCGATGGAATACGCGCCGGCCTCAGACTTGCCGATTACGCGGTCGACTGGGTGCGTGACGGCGAGGCGGCGCGCTCGGCGCTGCTTGACCACAGTTACCACGCCTGCGTGCTCGACCTGGGCTTGCCCAAGCGCAGTGGGCTCGCGGTCGTCGAGGAACTGCGCCAGCGCGGCAACCATGTACCGGTCCTCATCCTGACCGCGCGTGACAGTACGGCCGACAAGATCGCCGGGCTCGACGCCGGCGCCGACGATTACCTGACCAAGCCTTTCGATCTGCCCGAGTTGCAGGCGCGCCTGCGCGCGCTGCTCCGTCGTGCGGCCGGTGCGTCGACGCCAACGCTGGAGCACAACGGTGTCGTTCTCGAACCGGCGAGCAAGCGGGTCACCCGCAACGGCGAGGCGGTTGCCGTGTCGGCACGCGAGTACGCGCTGCTGCACGATCTGTTGAGTCATCGCAACCACATCCGCACGCGCAGCCAGCTCGAGGAAAGCCTTTACGCCTGGGGCGAAGAAACCGGCAGCAATACCATCGAGGTCTACATCCATCATCTGCGCAAGAAGTTTGGCGCCGATTTCATTCGCACGATACGCGGTCTGGGCTACCGCCTGGGCGGCCCCGACTGATGCCGCACCTGCTGCCCGGCGCCGGCATTCCCTCATTGCGCTGGCGCCTGCTGCGCACGGTGTTGATCGCTGCGCTGCTTGGCCTGGCGCTGAGCGGCGGGCTCAGCTACCGTCTGGCGCAGCACGAAGCCGAGGAATTGATGGACGGCCACCTGGCGCAGTCGGCGCGGCTGCTCCTCGCCCTGGTGCGCGACAACGGCGGAGAACTGCATGAGCTGGCGATGCGCCTGGCGACGATCGAGCGCGAGCGCAGCAACATCTATGAACCCCAGCTCGAATTCCAGGTGGGCAGTGCCGACGGTTCGCTGCTTCTGCGCTCGGAGCATGCGCCACGCATGCCGATGACGGGCCGGCTCGGCTATGCGGTGATTGAACACGATGGTCGGCCGTGGCGCATGCTGACGCTTGCCTCGAAGCAAGGCGATTATCGCGTTCAGGTCGGCCAATCGATCGAGTTGCGCGACCGGGCGGCGCTCGAAGTCGCCGGCCAGACGGTCCTGCCGATCGCGCTCCTCTCGCCGCTCCTGCTTCTCCTGCTCTATGGCTCGGTTCGCCGTGGTCTGAAGCCGCTCGACGACCTGGCGGCCGATGTTGCCTCACGATCGCCGGAGAAGCTCGAGCCGCTGGCCAGCCGCAGCGTTCCCCTCGAGGCGCAACCGCTGGTTTCGGCGCTCAACCTGCTGCTTTTCCGACTGAGCCACGCACTCGACAACGAACGCCGGTTTACCGCTGACGCGGCGCACGAACTGCGTACGCCGCTGGCAGTCGTCAAGATCCAGGCGCAGGTCGCCCAGCGCACCGGCGATCCGGCCGATCGACAGCACGCACTCGACCAGGTCGTCGCCGGCGCCGACCGGGCGGCCCGCGTCCTCGATCAGTTGCTCCGCCTGGCGCGCCTCGACCCGCTGGCCCGGCTACCCAGGGCTGACCCCGTCGATCTCGCCGAACTCGTGCGCACCTTCGTCAGCGAGCCGGGTGACGTGAACGAGGCCGACCAGCTCGAGGGGGAAACCGAAGCGTTTCCGCTGATCGTGCGCGCTGACCGCGAGTTGCTGCACATCGTTCTGCGCAATCTGGTGGACAACGCGCTGCGTTACAGCCCGCCGGGCACGCCGATCACGATCTTCGCCCGGCGCGACGACGGCAGCCTGTCACTCGGCGTCGCCGACCGCGGTCCGGGCGTTCCGGCCGACGAACTGCCACGGCTGGCCGAACGCTTCTATCGTGGCCGCGACGTCAGCGCGGAAGGCAGCGGTCTCGGGCTGGCTATCGTGCAACGAATTGCCGAACTGCACGGCGCCCGCCTGGAAGTCGAGAATCTGGCCACCGGCGGCTTCCTCGCCCGCCTGCGTTGGCCGCTGCGAACGCCAACCGGGGCGAACGGCGCGAGTCCAGAGGCAGCGCGCGAACGCCACCATCCGCCCGCTGATCAAGGCTGGAGCGCCAGGGAATCAGCACTTTCTGAGCGCCAGACTACCGATCGAGTAACCCGCGCCAAACGAGCAGAGCAGACCGAGATCGCCGCTGGCAAGGTCCGTGTTGTGCCGATGGAAAGCGATGATCGAACCGGCTGAAGCGGTGTTGGCGAACTCGTCGAGAATCACCGGCGCTTCGTCGGCAGTCGCTTCGCGTCCGAGAAGCCGGCGACCGATCAACTGGTTCATCGCCAGATTTGCCTGGTGCAGCCAGAAGCGGCGTACCTGCAGCGGCGTGAACCCCAGGCTGGCCAGGTGCTGCGTCATGTGCTCGGCGGCCATCGGGCAGACCTCCTTGAAGACGCGGCGTCCTTCCTGAACGAACAACTGGTCGCGATCGTCCGGATCGCGGTCTTCGCAACGCGAGAGAAACCCCGCATTGTTGCGGATGTTGTTGGAAAAGCTCGTCGCCAGCTTGCTCCCGAGAACCTCCCAGGCGTGCGCCGAACGCGCCGCATCCAGGCGTTCGACAACGATCGCCGTACAAACGTCGCCGAAGATGAAGTGGCAGTCGCGGTCCTTCCAGGCGAGGTGCGCCGAGCAGATTTCCGGATTGACGACGAGCACCGTGCGTGCCGTCCCGCAGCGCACGGCATTGACCGCGATGTCCAGTGCAAAGGTCGCCGACGAGCAGGCGACATTCATATCAAAGGCATAGCCGCGCTCGACGGCCAGCGCCTGCTGAATCTCGACGGCCATCGCCGGATAGGCACGCTGCATGTTCGACGCGGCACAGATCACCGCATCGACCTCGGCGCCTGTCCTGCCGGCAGCGGCCAGCGCCTCTCCGCCAGCCGCCACGGCCATCTCGGCCTGCAGTGAGAGCTCTTCATTGCGCCGCGCGGCAAAGCGCGGGCGCATCCTTTGCGGATCGAGCACGCCGGCTTTGTCCATGACGTAGCGCCGGGTGATTCCCGAAGCCTTTTCGATGAAATCGACACTCGACTCGGCGCACGCCGCCACCTCCCCGGCGACGATGCGTGCCGCGTTCTCCGCGTTGAACCCGCGCGCGTACTGGTTGTAGGCCGCGACCAGTTCTTCGTTGCTGATCACGTACGGGGCAGTGTAGACGCCTGTGGCGGTCAGTGCGGCGCGTTGCATGCGGATTCTCCTGGGGTCGTCAAAAGTGAAGGTAGTGGCCAGCGAGGAGCACCGCCAGGAGCAAGGCGATGATCCCAAGCAGGCGCTGCTGGCGACGCTGAGCGCGCAACAGTTCGTCAAGGACAGGCGTCAGGTCGGGTTCATTGCTCTGCCGGGTGAGCGCCTGGTGCACCAGGCGCGGCAGTTGGGGCAGCGTGCGCGCCCAATACGGGGCTTCCTGCTGGACGCCGCGGTGAAAGGCTCGCCGGCCAACCTGCTCGCTCATCCAGCGTTCGAGGAAAGGCTTCGCGGTTTTCCACAGATCGAGGTTGGGATCGAGTTGCCGGCCCAGGCCTTCGATGTTGAGCAAGGTCTTCTGCAGCATGACGAGCTGCGGCTGAATCTCGACGTTGAAGCGGCGCGAGGTCTGAAAAAGCCGCAGGAGGACTCGACCGAAAGAGATCTCGTGCAGCGGTCGGTCGAAAATCGGTTCGCAAACGGCGCGGATGGCCGCCTCGAACTCGTCGGCGCGCGTCTCGGGCGGTGCCCAGCCGGCTTCGATGTGGGCCGTCGCGACGCGCTTGTAGTCGCGCTGAAAGAAGGCGAGAAAGTTCTGCGCCAGGTAGTTCTTGTCGGCGTCGGTCAGCGTGCCGACGATGCCGAAGTCGAGCGCAATGTAGCTGCCGTGGTGCGCCGGGTCGACGGCAACGAAGATGTTTCCCGGATGCATGTCGGCGTGAAAAAAGCCGTCCCGGAAGACCTGAGTGAAGAAGATCTCGACGCCGGCACGCGACAGTGCGGCCAGATCGACCCCGGCGGCGACGAGCGCCGCCGTCTGGCTGATCGGAATTCCGCGCATCCGCTCCATGACCATGACGGTCGTCGTGCATTGGTCCCAGTACACTTCCGGCACCTGGAGCAGGCGCGAGCCACTGAAATTGCGCCGCAACTGCGAGCAGTTGGCCGCTTCGCGCATCAGGTCGAGTTCGTCGTACAGGTACTTGGCAAACTCTGCGACGACCTCGCGCGGCTTCAGACGGCGGCCATCCGACCAGGCTTTTTCGAGCACGACGGCCAAGGTCTCGAGCAAGGCCAGATCGTTGGCGATTACTGCGTGCATGGCCGGCCGGAGAATCTTGACCGCAACTTCGTGCCCGCCGTCCTCGGGCCGCAAGCGGGCGAAGTGCACCTGGGCGATCGACGCACTGGCTACCGGCGTCGCGTCGAATTCGGCGAAAACCTCGCTCGCCGGTCGACCGTAAGCATTCTCGATCTGCGCCAGGGCGAGTTCGGACGAGAAAGGCGGCACGCGATCCTGCAGCTTGGCCAGTTCGTCGGCGATGTCCGGTCGCAGCAGGTCGCGTCGGGTCGACAAGACCTGACCGAACTTGACGAAGATCGGTCCGAGCGATTCCAGTGCCTGGCGCAGGCGAACCGCGGGTGGCGCGTCGAAACGCCGCCAGAAGTGCAGCGCGCGCGAACAGGCCGCCAGCCGGCCGCTGGGTTCCTGTTCGAGAATCATCTCGTCAAGGCCATAGCGGCTCGCGATACTGAGGATTCTGGCGAGGCGTAGGAGTCGCACGCGCGGCGGCCTGTTCTGGTCGGAAATACAACGAGTTTACACAGAAACTGGGGCGATCGCTCCGGCATTCGCCCGGTGGCTGGCGGCGCGTCGTATAATCAGCGGCTTGACTGAATCCTTCGGCACACCCACAGCGATGAGTCACGACCTCAAATCCCACCTGGCCGACCTGCTTCGCCACGCACTGCGTAGCGTCGCGCCGGCCGAGGCCAACGCGGATATCCACCTCGAACGACCCAAGCTGGCCGCGCACGGCGATTTCGCCTGCAATCTGGCCCTCCAGCTGGCCCGCTCGATGAAGCGCAACCCCCGCCAGATCGCGCAGTTGCTGCTCTCCGAGCTGCCTTTTTCGCCGTTCGTCGAAAGCGCCGAAGTTGCCGGCGCAGGTTTTCTCAACTTCCGGCTGTCGGCGGCAGCCAAGCTCGAGGTGGTTCACACGATCCTTGAAGACGAGGCCGCCTTCGGTCGGTCGACGGCCGGCGGCAAGCGCAAGGTCCTGGTCGAGTTTGTCTCGGCCAATCCCACTGGACCGCTGCATGTCGGCCACGGGCGCGGTGCAGCCTACGGTGACAGCCTGTGCCGGCTGCTCGCGCACGCCGGCTGGGAGGTGACGAGTGAATACTATGTCAACGACGCCGGACGCCAGATGGACATCCTCGCATTGTCGACCTGGCTGCGCTATCTCGAACTCGTCGACGCCGCCGGCGAGCGCTGCCCGTTCCCGCCGAACGCTTACCGGGGCGACTACGTGCGCGCGATGGCCAGTCAGATGCTGGCCGCGCACGGTAATCGCTACGTGCGCCCGGCCGCCAGTCTGGCCGGCGCAACGCCTGGCCTGCCGGCGCCCGAGCGCAGCGACGCGGCGGCCGTCCAACAGAGAGAAGCCCACCTCGACGCGCTGATCGGCCAGGCCAGGCAGTTGCTCGGCGAGGATTGGCAGTACGTGCATGACTTCGTGCTCAATGAGCAACTGGCGGATTGTCGGAACGATCTCGAAGAATCCGGCGTGCTGTTCGACGTCTGGTTTTCCGAGCAATCGCTGTTTGCTACCGGGCTGGTTGCTCGCTGCATCGAACGACTCGACAAGGCCGGCCATCTCTACGAGCAGGACGGGGCGCGCTGGTTCAGGTCGACGCACTTCGGCGACGAGAAGGACCGCGTCGTGCAGCGCGACAACGGGCTCTACACCTACTTTGCCTCCGATATCGCCTACCATCTGAACAAGTACGAGCGCGGCTTCGAGCGCTTGATCAATGTCTGGGGTGCTGACCACCACGGCTACATTCCGCGCGTCAAAGGCGCGATTCAGGCACTCGGACTCGACCCGCAGGCGCTCGAGGTGGCACTCGTTCAGTTCGCCGTCCTCTATCGTTCGGGCTGGAAGGCGCAGATGTCGACGCGCTCGGGCGATTTCGTCACGCTGCGCACGCTGCGTGACGAGGTCGGCAACGACGCCTGCCGCTTCTTCTACGTTCTGCGCAAGTCGGACCAGCATCTCGACTTCGACCTTGATCTGGCGAAGAGCCAATCGAACGAAAATCCGGTGTTCTACGTCCAGTACGCACACGCCCGCATCTGCTCCTTGCTCGCCCAGTGGGGCGGCGACCCGCAGGTGCTTCTGGCCAGCGACCTGAGCCGTCTCGACAGTCCGCATGAACTGACCCTGGCGACTCGTCTGGGCGCCTTCCCGGAGCGCATCGAAAGTGCGGCCGAGGAGTTGTCCCCACACCTTATTGCCTTCTATCTCAAAGACTTGGCATCAGAATTTCACAGCTACTATAATGCCGAGCGGATGCTGGTCGATGACCCGGCGCTGCGCGAAGCGCGCCTTGCGCTTGCCGCGGCCGTGCGTCAGGTGATTCGCAACGGATTGGCGATTCTCGGTGTCAGTTGCCCGGAATCGATGTAACGCGCAGAACAGAGGATCTCGATGAGTCGTGACATGAAACCCCGCAAGGCTGCGCCGGCAAGGAAATCTGCTGGTGGGACGCTGCTTGGCCTGTTCATCGGACTGGTCATCGGCGTCGTCGCCGTCGCCGCTGTCGTCTGGTACATCAACAAGGTGCCGCTGCCGTTTACGACGACCGGACAGCCGCCGGCCAAAGTCGCCCCGACGACCACCGCCAAGGCGCCCGCCGCTGCGCCGGAGACCCAGACACCAAGCGCTCCAGCCCCGATCGCCCTGCCCGGCAAACCGGGCGACCCAGTGGGCAGCGACAAGCCTCGGCTGGATTTCTACAAGATCCTTCCCGGCAAGGCGGAAGCGATTCCCGATCCGGCGCCCGCCGAGCACAAACCTCTTGAAGCCAAGCCCGCCGAAGCAAAGCCGCCAGCGAGCAAGCCTGAGGCGACGACGCCGAGCGCACCGGCAAGCAGCAGCCCGGCGGTCGACAGCAAACCGGTCGAGAGCAAACCCGTGCCTGCCAAGCCGAGCGAAAGCAAGCCTGCCGAGACGAAGCACACGGAGAGCAGCAAGAGCCGCGAGAAGGCAGACAAGGAAGCGACCGCGCTGAAGGAGCCGATCTACCTGCAGGCCGGCGCATTTCAGAGCGCCAGCGAGGCGGACAACCAGAAAGCGCGACTGGCGTTGATTGGTGCTGAAGCGCGCATTCAGCAGGTCATGTTGCAGGACAAGGTCTGGTATCGCGTCCGCCTCGGGCCTTTCCACAAGATGGACGACGTCAATCACCTGCGCGGCGATCTGGCGCGGCAGGGCATCGACGCCAATGTCGTCAAGAAGGATTGACTATCTCGATGAGGAAAACCATGTTTACACGTCTTTCCCGCTGGCTTCTGACGCTTGCCGTCGTCGTCCTGGCGATGCTTCGACCCGCCGGCGCGGAGCTTGTCGTCGGGCGCGACTACGTCCCCGTCGTTCCGCCGCAAGCAACCGACAACCCCGGCAAGCTGGAAGTGATCGAGTTCTTCTCGTACGGCTGCCCGCATTGTGCCGAGTTCCACCCGACGGTCAGCAAGTGGGCTGCGGCACTGCCGAATGACGTGGTTTTCCGGCGCGTGCCGGTGTCCTTCAATCGACCGCCGTGGGCAAGCCTGGCCCGGCTATTCTACGCGCTGGAAGCGACGGGTGATCTCGCACGTCTGGACAGCGCCGTTTTCCAGGCCCTGCATCAGACCAGCACCCGCCTCTACGACGACAAGAGCGTCATTGCGTGGGCAGGCGCACAAGGCGTCGACAGCAAGAAGTTCACCGATGCCTACAACTCGTTCGGCGTCATCAGCAAGGCCAAACGCGGCGACCAGATGGCCGAGGCGTATCGTATCCCGGGCGTACCGGCAATGGCTGTCGATGGTCGCTACCTGGTCACCGGCAAGGATGTCAAGGGACACGCCGACGTTATTGCACTGACCGAGCAGGTGATCGACAAGGCGCGCCGCGAACGTGCCGCCGAGAAAGCACGCGGCGGCAGCGGCAAGAAGCAGTAGACCGTCGTCAGCCCGGGAGCGGCCCCCGGGGCGGCGCGCCGCCGATGACGGCGCGCCACCGGCCAAGAACACCAGTGTCCTCCATGCCGCCGCACTCGGCCGGCGCCAGTCCCGGCTGTTCACTCGCGCGAACCGCGCATCGGCCAAGTCGGCCGCCGGGAGAATTTTCGCACGGAACATTGTAAGGCAGCGGTCAATAATCATTGCCGCTCGTCAAGCGCGCCGGATACGCTTGCGGCCCGCGCCCAGGTGACCAGCGGAAAGTTTCTGCTGCACCCCCTCTGAAGACCGCCCAGTCGGGCGCGCCGGGCGGCTAAGGAGTTCCCCCTATGCCATTCCGACACGTGATTCGCGCCCTGCACGGCGCGTTCATCGTGGCCGGCTGTCTTCTCGCCGCCGGCTCGGTGGCTGCTGGAGAACCGGACAACAAGCCCATCCTTCGCCTTGAAGCGGGCATGCACAGCGCGGCAATCCAGAGTGTGGCAACCGATGCACAGGGGCGCTGGACCGTCACCGCGGCCGAAGACAAGACCGCGCGCGTCTGGGAGGTGGCTAGCGGCAAGCTGCTCAGCGTCTTGCGCCCGCCGCAGGATGTTGGTAACGAGGGAAAGCTCTACGCCGCTGCGTTGACCCCCGACGGCAAGACGGTGGCGCTTGCCGGCTGGACAGGCTGGGATTGGGAGGGTAAGGCCAGCATCTATCTCTTCGACCGGGCAAGCGGCCAACTGCGCGGGCGGATCTCCGGCCTGCCGAGTGTCGTTCGCTTCCTGGCCTACTCGCCGGACGGACGCTGGCTGGCGACCGGGTTGGGTGGAACGTATGGCCTGCGCGTCTTCGAGGTGACGAGCGGCAAGCTGATTGACTCGGATGCAAACTACGGCGAACAAACCAGCAGCCTTGCTTTCAGCCGGGACGGGAAGCGGCTGCTCACCAGCAGCGACGACCGCAAGCTCCGCCTCTACCGGATTGAGAGCGCTGGCCGCCTGCAGCTCATGCGCAGCGTCGAGGCCAACGGCGGCCAGCGGCCGTTCGCCGCGCAGTTTTCACCTGACGGGACGCGCATCGCCGTAGGCTTTTCGGACACCCGCACGGTGCAGGTAATCGATGGCACCAAGCTGACCGACGTCGCCCGCGCCAACACTATGGGAATCGACACAGGGACGCTGAGCAGCCTGACCTGGAGTGAGGATGGACGCCGTCTATATGCCGCCGGGCGGTGGGGCCTGGAGAACCGCAGCATGCTCCGGCGATGGCCGGCCGGCGACTGGCAGAGCCCGCATGATCTGCCGCTCGAGGGCGAATTGCTGACCGCGCTGCTGCCGTTACCCAAGGGCGATCTCTTCTATGCCGCCGCCGGTCCGGCATGGGGCGTGCTCACGGCAAGCGGCACACTGCGCGTGCAGCATGCCACACCGATCGCTGACCTGCGCAACGCGTCCGACCAGATCCTGATCGCCCCCGACGGCAAGCGCGTGCGCTTCAACTATCGGTTGAATGGCAAGGAAGCGCGCACCTTCGATCTCGCCAGTCGCAGTCTGACTGAGGATGCTGCACGACTGATCACCGCCCGTACCACATCGCCCGAGTTGCTGATTTACAACTGGAGAAACCAGAGCACTCCGAAACTCGACCGGCGCGCGCTCGAACTGGCACCGTCGGAAACTGCCCGCTGCCTGGCCATCGCCGAGGGAAGCGCCGCTTTTGTCCTGGGCACCGACCGCAAGCTGCGCCTCTTTGGACGCGATGGCAGCCAAATCTGGGAGCGCTCGAGTGCAGGCGGCGTCTGGGCGGTCAATATCAGTGCTGACGCCCGCTATGTGGTCGCCGCCTACGGCGATGGGACAATCCGCTGGCACCGTCTGCGCGATGGCAACGAGACGCTGGCATTCTATCCGCACAGTGACCGCAAGCGCTGGATCGTGTGGACGCCTGAGGGTTTCTTTGCCAGCTCCGGCACCGATGCCGACGGACTGATCGGCTACCATATCAATCGCGGGCGCGACCAAACCAGCGACTTCGTCAGCGCCGCCCAGTTGCGCGAGCGCTTCTACCGGCCCGCCCTGCTCTCGCGCCGCCTCGACATCGACGGTGATACGCTCCTCGCTGAGGCCGTCGGCAGATTCGGAGACGCGCGCCAACTCCTTGCGCGTGGCGACGGACGCGTACCGACGCTCGAGCTGCTCTCGCCGAGCGACGTCTACAGCAACAAGCCGTTCGAGGTCCGCTTCAAGCTGGTCGACGGCGGCAGCCCGATCGAGCGCGTGATCTATCGTATCGACGGAGTCGAGATTGAAATGCAGCCCGCGAGCGGCGGCAGTACGGGCGTCCTGACACGCACACTCGACTTGCTGCCCGGCAGGCACCAAGTGCTGATCAGCGCGGTCAACCGCCTCGGTCTGGAGTCGCTGCCGCTACGCGTCAACGCAGATGTTCTCGCCGGCTCGCTGGTCGAACCGACGCTGCATGTCCTTGCCATCGGTATCGCCAACTACCGTGACGCGACGCTCGCCAGTACCGTGCGTTTTCCCGCCGACGATGCGCAGGCGATCGCCCGGCGCTTGCGCGAACAGGGCGCAGCGCATTATCGCCAGGTGAACGTACAAACGCTGCTCAACGAACGGGCCACACGCGATGGAATTCGCGCGGCACTCGCTGAGATGGCCGGCAAGGTCCAGCCGCAGGACGTTTTTGTTGTCTATCTGGCTGGACATGGTCGAATCTTCGACGGCGACTATCACTTCATCCCTTACGATGCACAAGGTTCGGCAGAAGGCCTGCGCAAACGCAGCGTCAGTCACGACGACCTGCGCCGTCTGCTGGCTCGGATTCGCTCGCTGAAGAGCATTGCCCTGCTCGACACCTGCAGCGCCGGTCTGTTTGGATCACGCCGTGGTGGCCGCATCGGTGAGGAAAAGGATGCGCTCGAGCGTCTGGGTCGCCTGACCGGGCGCTCGATTCTTGCCGCCACGGCCGACGACCGGATGGCGCTGGAGGGCGAAGGGCGACATGGCGCATTTGCCTACACCCTGCTCGAAGGCCTCGCCGGAAAGCCTGACCGCCACGGCAACCGGCTGGTCGACGTACGCGGCCTGGCAGCGCACGTACAGGAGCACTTCGCGCAGCTTGCGCGTAAGAACTGGGGCTACGATCAACGCGCATTCACCAGCCTTGCCAGCCACAGCTTCGCGCTGTTTCCCGCACGCTAGCACTTGCCGGACATCGGCAGCCAACGCCAGTGGCACGACAAATGACGTCAACCATGTGCATAAAAAGGTTATAATACCCCTTGTCTGCTCCGAGACAAGCAATCGGCCGCGGACAACAGAAGGTCTTTCACACAACCCAGGGGTAATATCATGTCGATCGGCACAACCATCACTGAATACATCATTGAAGAACAGAGGCAGATCAAGGGCGTTTCGGGCGACTTCACCGCCCTGATCAACGACATTGTGATTGCTTGCAAGGCCATCTCAAGCGCTGTCCGCTACGGCAGCCTGGTCGGCGTTCTCGGCACGGCCGACACCGAGAACATTCAGGGGGAAACCCAGAAGAAGCTGGATGTCATTGCCAACAACCTGTTCATCAAACGTAACGAATGGGCCGGACACGTCGCTGCGCTCGCCTCCGAAGAGATGAACGACGTCTACCACTTGCCGCCGCAGTATCCGCGCGGCAAGTACCTGTTGATCTTCGACCCGCTGGACGGTTCGTCGAACACCGACGTATGTGGCGCGGTCGGGACCATCTTCTCGATCATGCGGCGGCCGGATGGGGCATGCGGCGAACCCACCACAGACGACTTCCTGCAGCCTGGAAGCAGCCAGGTCTGCGCCGGCTACGCGCTCTACGGACCTTCGTCGATGATCGTCCTGACCACCGGCCACGGGGTGAACGGCTTCACTCTGGACCAGCGCATCGGTGAGTACATTCTGACCCATCCGGATATGCAGATACCCGAGGAGACCCGTGAGTTCTCGATCAACGCGGCCTATCAGCGCTTCTGGGATCCACCCGTGCGGCGCTATGTCGACGAGTGCCTGGCCGGCAAGGAAGGCCCGCGAGGCAAGGACTTCAACATGCGCTGGGCGGGCGCGATGATCGCTGACGTGCATCGCCTGCTTTGTCGCGGTGGCGTCTTTCTCTACCCGCTTGACCGCAAATTGCGCGACAAGAAGCAGGAAGGGAAGCTGCGCCTGATGTACGAAGGCAATCCGATGAGTTTCATCGTCGAACAGGCTGGCGGCATGGCGAGCACCGGAACGCAACGGATTATGGAACTGCAGCCGACCGGCCTGCACCAACGCTGCCCGGTGATCATGGGTTCGCGCAGCGAGGTTGAACGCATCGTCGCTTACCACCGCGACATGCAGTAGGTCATGGCAGCCCGCCACGGCGCGGGCTGCCCGTCGCGCGCCTCAGGCAGTTGCAGCCGACCGATCGCGCCCAGCGTCGGTCGGCGCGTGAGCGATCATTCGCTGGTCGGGCCAGCACGGGCGTCTGACCAGCGATGCTATAATCGAACGTTATCCTGCCACTGGCGTTGCCGACCAAACCTTGAGCATGGCGCTGTTTACCCTGGGTATCAACCACCATACGGCACCTCTCTCGGTCCGCGAGCAGGTGGCTTTCCAGGCTGAACGGGTACGCCACGCACTGCACGATCTGACTCGCTGCAGACCGGTGGAAGAAGCAGCGATTCTGTCAACCTGCAACCGGACGGAGGTCTATCTCGCCACCGACGCGCCCGACTCGGCCGCACACTGGTTGGCCGAGTACCATTGCCTGCCGCACCACGAACTGGCGCCGTACCTGTATACCCATCCCGAACGCGACGCCGTTCGGCACGTCTTTCGGGTCGCCTGCGGACTCGACTCGATGGTCCTCGGCGAACCCCAGATTCTTGGCCAGATGAAGGAAGCGGCGCGCTTTGCTGAAGAAGCGGGAACGCTGGGAACCACGCTGCACAAGCTCTTTCAACACTCGTTTGCGGTCGCCAAGGAGGTTCGCTCGACGACCGCAATCGGTGCCAATGTCGTCTCGATGGCGGCTGCCGCGGTACGCATGGCGGAGCGCATCTTCGATCGTCTGGCTGACCAACGTATCCTCTTCATTGGTGCTGGCGAGATGATCGATCTGTGCGCACGACATTTCGCGGCGCAGCATCCCAAGCAGATCGTCGTCGCCAATCGGACGACCGAACGCGGGCTCGCCCTGGCGCAACGTTTCGGCGGCACGGCGATCCGTCTGGAGGAGCTGGCCGACCGCCTCGCCCACTTCGACATCGTCGTCTCGTGTACCGCCAGCCCTTTGCCGATTCTCGGCCTGGGGATGGTCGAACGTGCCATCCGGGCACGTCGCCATCGGCCGATGTTCATGGTCGATCTGGCTGTTCCGCGCGATATCGAGATCGAGGTCGGCGAAATGGACGATGTCTTCCTCTATGCGATCGACGACCTGGCACTGGTCGTCGAGTCTGGCCTCGAATCACGTCAGGCAGCCGTGGTCAGTGCCGAAGCCATCATTACTGAGCGGGTGGATGTCTTTCTGCGCTGGCTGGCAACGCGCGGCAGCGTCCCCCTGATCCGGGCGCTGCGCGACACCTGCGAGCGTGCCCGCCGGCACGAGCTCGAGCATGCGATGAAGCTCGTCGCGCGCGGTGAGCCGCCGCTGCGCGTACTCGAACAGCTCTCGCACCGTCTGACCAACAAATTCCTGCACGCGCCGACGCAGGCGCTGAGCCAGGCGGCGGATGGCCAGGACGAACTGCAGGCGCTGGTTTCGCGCCTTTTCCATCTGCACGGCGAAACGGGCAAACACGATTGAGCGCGACGCGCACTGCGCGCTGCGCCCCGGAATCGCCTCCCAACCGGCTGAACAACTGACGACAGGCCCATGAATCAGAGCATTCGCGACAAACTCGATCACCTGACCGGCCGTCTGGCTGAACTCGACCGGACGCTGGCGAGCGTGGAAGCCACGCGCGACATCGACGAGTATCGGCGGCTGTCGCGCGAACATGCCGAGCTCAGCCCGGTCGTCGCCCTCTATCAGACGTGGCGCCAGACGGAAAGCGACCTTGCTGCAGCGCTCGACCTGCTCGCCGACCCGGAAATGCGCGAACTGGCCGAAGCAGAAGCAGTCCTGGCGCGCGAGCGTCTGCCGCAAATTGCCGGTGAGCTGCAACGCCTGCTGCTGCCGAAGGACAGCAAGGACGAGCGCAACGTGTTTCTCGAGATCCGTGCCGGAACCGGGGGCGACGAATCGGCGCTCTTTGCCGGCAACCTCTTCCGCATGTATGCACGCTACGCTGAACGCCGACGCTGGCAGGTCGAGGTGATCTCCACCAGCCCGTCCGAGGTTGGCGGCTACAAGGAGGTCATTGCGCGGATCAGCGGCAGTGACGTTTATGCCAGGCTGAAGTTCGAATCCGGCGCTCACCGCGTGCAGCGCGTACCGGACACCGAAGCACAGGGACGCATCCACACCTCCGCCTGCACCGTCGCAGTAATGCCGGAAGCCGACGCGCTCGAGGAGGTCCAGATTAACCCGAACGAAATTCGCATCGATACCTACCGCGCCTCAGGCGCTGGCGGTCAGCACATCAACAAGACCGATTCGGCAGTCAGGATCACCCACCTGCCGAGCGGCATCGTCGTCGAGTGCCAGGACGACCGCTCGCAACACAAGAACAAGGCGCAGGCGATGTCAGTCCTCGTCGCACGCCTGCGCGACCAGCAGGAGCGCGAGCAGCAGACCAGCATTGCGACCGCACGGCGCAACCTGATCGGCAGCGGCGACCGCTCGGAGAGGATCCGCACGTACAACTTCCCGCAGGGACGAGTGACCGATCACCGGATCAACCTGACGCTCTACAAGATCGAGGCGATCATGGACGGCGATCTGGACGAACTGATCACCGCGCTCACCGCCGAGCATCAGACCGACCAGCTCGCCCTGCTGGCCGAGGGCGAATCGACCAGTTGACCGACGCAAGACTCACCGCACCACCAGCGGCGCACGCGCCAACCCCGGACCCCGCGGTTGGCCGGGGTTGCCGTCGGCGGCTCAGCATCGGCGACGCCTGGCGAGTGGCCAGCTCGCAGGTCGACCGGCTCGATGCCCGGCTGCTCGTCGAGCATGTCGGCGGCTGCACGCATGCCGAATTGATGGCCCACCCGGAGAAGCCGCTATCGGGCCAGCAACTTTCCAGGCTCGCCGCATTGCTCAAGCGCCGCGCCGCTGGCGAACCACTCGCCTACCTGCTTGGCACCGCTGACTTCTACGGTCTGCGTTTTCGAGTCAGCCCGGCCGTGCTCGTTCCAAGACCGGAAACCGAACTCCTGGTCGAGCTCGCTCTCGCCCGTTTGCGTCACCGGGAGCACGCGTTGGTGCTCGATCTGGGGACCGGATCAGGCGTTCTTGCGGTAAGCCTGGCGCGCCTGGCGCCGACGGCAAGAGTAACCGCCGTCGACGTTTCTCCCGCTGCGCTCGCGGTCGCCAGCGACAACGCCGAACGACACGCGGCCGACGTCGAGTTTCTGCTCGGCGATTGGTTTTCCCCGCTGGGCCAACGGCGGTTCGACCTGATCGTCGCCAATCCGCCTTACGTCGCGCAGGGCGATCCGCATCTGCTGGGCGACGGATTGCCTTTCGAACCGGCGATTGCCCTGAGCGATGGCGTCGCCAACGGCGATGGGCTGGCCTGCCTGCGCCAAATCGTCGGCGGTGCTCGCGCGCATCTGCAGCCTGGCGGCTGGCTGCTGGTCGAACACGGACACACGCAAGCGGCAAGCGTGCGCAGCCTGCTTCGGCAAGCCGGCTTCTCGGCCGTCGCCTCGTGGCCCGACCTCGCGCGAATCGAGCGGGTCAGCGGCGGCGGCTTGCCTTGACGCTCCGTCAAAGCCGGCGGTAGACTAGTTTCATCCGGTATTCTTTCAACTTTTTCGCGCAGCGAGGTCGTCTCATGGATGTACAGCAGCAGATCAAGGAACAGGTCAACAGCAACCCGGTAGTGCTCTATATGAAAGGCACGCCAGATTTTCCACAATGCGGCTTCTCGGCGGTCACCGTGCAGATCCTGAAAGCCTGCGGCGTCACCGATTACCTGAGCATCAACGTGCTCGATCACCCGGAAATCCGTAGCGGCATAAAGGAATACGCCAATTGGCCGACGATTCCGCAGCTCTACGTGCGCGGTGAGTTCATCGGTGGCTGCGACATCATGCGCGAGATGTACGCTGACGGTGAACTGCAAAAACTGCTCGCCGGCATCGCCAACACCGCCTGACCGGGGAAGCGCAGGAAGACTGCACCGGCGGCAAAGGCGGCGCGCGGCGATCTGACGCGCCGTTTCTCGCACCAGATTACGACTACCCGGGAAAGACCAACATGAAACTCGAAACCCTCGCTGTACACGCCGGCTATGCGCCGGAACCGACGACCAAGGCGGTCGCCGTGCCGATCTATCAGACGGTTTCCTACGCCTTCGACAACACGCAGCACGGCGCCGACCTGTTTGACCTGAAGGTAGTCGGCAACATCTACACGCGGATCATGAACCCAACCCAGGATGTCCTGGAAAAGCGTGTTGCCGCACTTGAAGGCGGCCTCGGCGGACTGGCGCTGGCCTCGGGGCAGGCAGCCATCACGTATGCGATTCTGACGATTGCCGAAGCGGGCGACAATATCGTCTCGGCCTCGACGCTCTACGGCGGAACCTACAATCTCTTTGCCCACACGCTGCCGCAATACGGCATCGGCGTGCGCTTTGCCAACCATGCCGACCCGGCGAGCTTCGAAGCCCTGATCGACGAGCGCACCAAGGCCGTGTATTGCGAGTCGATCGGCAACCCATTGGGCAATATCACCGATTTCGAGCAGCTCGCCGAGATTGCCCATCGGCACGGCGTTCCGCTGATCGTCGACAACACGGTCCCGACACCTTGCCTGTGCCGCCCGTTCGAGCATGGTGCCGACATCGTCGTGCATTCGATGACCAAATACATGGGCGGACACGGCAACTCACTAGGTGGAATGATCGTCGATAGCGGGCGCTTTCCCTGGGCCGAACACAAGACGAGGTTCAAGCGGCTGAACGAGCCGGACGTCTCCTACCACGGCGTGGTCTATGCCGAGGCGCTCGGGCCGGCAGCGTACATCGGGCGAGCGCGCGTCGTACCTCTGCGCAACATGGGCGCCGCGATCGCGCCAATCAATGCTTTCCTGATCCTGCAAGGTCTGGAAACACTGCCCTTGCGCATGGAACGTATTTGTGCGAACACCGAGCGCGTTGCTGCCTACCTGGCAGACCACCCCAAGGTTGCCTGGGTCAGCTACGCCGGACTGCGCGAGCACGCCGACCACGCCCTGGTACACAAGTACATGGGTGGCAAGGCTTCCGGCATCCTGACCTTCGGCGTGAAAACAGCGGACGGCAACGGCGCACAAGCTGGCGCGCGTTTCCAGGACGCTTTGCAGTTGTTCACCCGACTGGTCAACATTGGCGACAGCAAGTCGCTCGCCTGCCATCCGGCGTCGACGACGCACCGCCAGCTATCGCCGGACGAACTGATCAAGGCCGGCGTTTCGGCCGAGATGATCCGCCTGTCGATCGGCATCGAGCACATCGACGACCTGCTCGCCGACCTCGAGCAGGCGCTGGCTGCCGCCTGATGGCCCTCCGCTTACACGCGCCGCGCGCCCCTTGCCAAAAAGCTTGGCGAGCTTGCGCTTGGCGCTGCCGCGCAGCAGCCTCCAGCACCGCTTTGCCGCGTGTCCGCTGATGGCCGATCGTCAAGACCTTCTGCCGCTGGTTGAGCTGCACGCCGACGAGGTCGAGATCGGGCACTACGGAGCGCTGCTTGACACGCTGAACGTCGGTCTGCTGGAATTTGCTGTCGATGGATCGCTGCTCCAAAGCAATACCCGGGCGCGTGCGCTGCTCGGCGGGCGACCGGCGCCCTGGCTGGACGAGAATGGCCAGCCCCTGTCGCCTGACGAGCATCTGGAAATGCAGGTCGTGCACACTGGCCAACCGGTGCGACAAAGAGCTATTGGCCTTCGCAACGAGCACGCGGGCACGATAGACTGGTACAAAGCCAGCGCCTATCCTGTTTTTGGTGACAGCGGGACGGTCCGACGCATCCTGCTGATTCTCGCCGATCTGAGCCGGCCGAGCGATCTCGCGCGCGAAGGAGGTCGGTTGCCAACACACGACCCGCTCACCGGTCTGTTCAATCAACGCTACATCTCTACCTTGCTCGACGACGAATGTCGCCGAGCGCAGCGCTACGGCCGGCCCTTCGTCCTGGCGCTACTGGCGATCGACAACTACACCGGAATTTGCCAGACCGATGGGCAGCAAGCCGGAGAGAACGCGCTAGCCGGAGTCGGCCGGCTGCTCGCCAGGAGTCTGCGCGAGTTCGACATGGTCGGGCGCTTTGCTACTGACGAGTTTCTGCTGATTTTGCCCAACGCGCGCGTGAACGAGGCGACCAGTGTCCTTGAGCGTTTGCGCGAATCGATCGAGACCAGCCGACTGCGTAGCGACGACAAAGCACTGACGATCAGCGGTGGCCTCACCGAGTATTCCAACGAAGACACGCCCGCTTTGATCGATAGCGTCCGCTCGCTGCTCGCCGCAGCCCGCGCTGCCGACGGGAACCGTATCTGCGTCAATCTCGATCTCTTTTGATCCGACCGCTGCAGCCGCCGTTGGAGCCCGCCCCGACGCACCTGCCTACCCTGCGCTCGCAGCGACGCCGCTGGGTTCACGACAAATGCGGCAAGCCGAGGTATTCCCGCGAGCGCATTTCGGTCAGGCGACTGGCCGTGCGCAGGAACTCGCCAGCGTGCGTACCCTGCGCATACAGACCGTCCGGAGCGCATTCTGCAGTCGCGATCAGCTTCACCTTGTGGTCGTAAAAAATGTCGACCAGCCAAGTGAAACGCCGTGCCTCGGAAGCCATGCTCGCCGACATGCGCGGAATCGCCGAGAGCAGAACGCTGTGATAGGCGCGTGCCAACTCCAAGTAATCGTTCTGCGACCTGGGTCCGCCGCACAACGCCTTGAAGTCGAACCAGATGACGCCGTTGCCGCGACGCTGGGTAGGGATTTCTCGACCGAGCACTTCCAGCGTACCGCCGACTTGCCCTTCGCCGCCGGCAATCGCCGCAAAGTACTCGGCCATTTTTTTTTCCGCCGCGTGATCGGCCGGGTAATGGAAGATCTCCACCTGCTCGAGCGCTCGCAAACGATAATCGACACCGGCGTCGATCTCCAGCACGTCCAGCCGCGCCTTGAGCAAGGCAATCGTCGGCAGGAAGCTCTCGCGCTGCAAACCATTCGGATAGAGCCGCTCGGGCGGATAGTTCGAAGTCATGACGAAGACCACGCCGCGCTCGAACAAGGCCTCGAGCAAGCGACCCAGAATCATCGCATCGGCAATGTCCGACACATGAAACTCGTCGAAGCACAACAGGCGGACCTCTGTCGCTATCCTATCGGCAACCCGTAGAAGCGGGTCACTTGTCCCCTTCAACTCGTTCAGCTGGCGGTGAACGCCGTGCATGAACGCGTGGAAGTGGATCCGTCGCTTGCGCCGATAGGGCACCGCTTCATAAAAGCAATCCATCAGAAAGCTCTTGCCGCGGCCCACCCCACCCCAGAAATAGACACCGCGCGGCACCTCAGGCGGGACGAAGAAACGCCGCAGCCGGCTACGGCGCCCAACCTTGAAGGAAAGCAGCGAGCAATAGAGGCGTTGCAGACGCTCGGCCGCAGCCCGCTGCGCCGCATCGGCCGTATAGTGGCGTGCCATCAGGAGGCGTTCATAAGCCTCGATCATCCCATGTTCGGGAACCTTGAGTACTCGATGAGGCATCAGCTTCTCGACTTCGTAACTTCGTTCCCGGCAAACCACGCGCGCCGATTGAACGACAATTTGCAGCGGCGGCCAATGCTGCACACACAAAGCCATCTCGCCCACCGCTACGCCTGCGGATTTCATTGTAAACCATCCACCGACCGAGCGTCAGGCTCCCGCAGACAACAGGCGCATTCACCCGGCATGGACGCGGCGACGGGCCTCAGTAGGATGACTCGCCAGGATTGACCAACGTTGACCGGAACGCCTATACTCCGTCGGCAAGCGACTGCTTTATTGTTGCTAACCGGGAGAGCTTGGATGTCTGTGTCAATCGTCGGCCAATTTTGGCGGAACGCGATGCTGATTCTTGGGATGGTGCTTTGCCTGATCCTCGGGACGAGTCCCGCCAATGCTGCGCCGAGTTCCGGGCCAGCCGTTCTGATCGGCCTGGATGCTGAATTCTCCTGGCCTGGCAGCACCTCGGCGCAAGCGATCGAAAAGGGAATCCTGATCGCTGTCGACGAAATCAACCAGCGCGGCGGAGTCCTCGGCGGACGCCCGTTGCAGTTGATCAAGAAGGACAACGGCACGGTGCCGGCGCGCAGCATACGCAATCTCAAAGAACTCGCCGAGACACCGGAACTCGTCGCAGCGTTCTGCGGCCGCTTCAGCCCCACCGTCATCGAAGCGATGGAAACCGTCCATGCGCTGAAGCTGATTCTGCTCGACCCCTGGGCCGCCGCCGACATCATTACCGACAACACCTATTTGCCAAGTTACGCCTTCCGGCTTTCCCTGCGCGACAGTTATGCCATGCCAACCCTCCTGCGCTACGGGCGAAGCCGGGGAATCCGCACCTTCGGCATGATGGCGCTCAACACCACCTGGGGCCGCAGCAATCTGCAAGCCGCCGAAAGCTTTTTGACGAAGTTCCCGGACACCAAGCTGGCGGGCACTCGCTGGTTCAACTGGCAGGATGAGAGTCTGCTCGACAAGTATCTTGACCTGAAGCGCCTCGGCGCTCAGGCAATTCTCCTGGTCGCGAACGATCGCGAAGCGAGTATCCTGCTCAAGGAGATGGCGGCTTTGCCGAAAGCGGAGCGCATCCCGGTGCTCTCTCACTGGGGTGTTTCCGGTGGGCAGATGAGTGCGACTGCCGGCGCCGCACTGCAGGAGGTCGACTTCGTAATGGTCCAGACGTACAGTTTCATTGGTGACCAGCGACCACGCGCCCGGCAAGTCGTCGCTGCGGCCAATCGTCTGTTCGGCATCCCCAACGCTCGCGCGATCGAATCGCCGGTTGGCCTCGCGCACGCCTACGACCTCACCCACCTCTTGGCGCGCGCGATCGAGCGCGCCGGCAGTACGGACCGCGCCGCGGTTCGCCAAGCGCTCGAACAGCTCGGCGACTACGACGGCCTGATCAAACGCTATCGCCGACCGTTCAGCAATAGGCGGCACGACGCGCTGAGCGAATCCGATGTGATCATTACCCGCTACGCCCCCGATGGCGCCATTGTCCCAATCACCGGTGCGCTCCAATAACTAGCCGAACGATGGCTGGTGGCTTTTTCGCAAGCCTAACTCGCCGATCCGGCCAGAGCCTGGCCTTCCGCATGGCACTGGTCATGGGCGGCGTCGCGACGACAACCGCCGCCTTTCTCGCCAGCTTGTCGTTCGTCGTCGCGCAGCGCCTGATGGGCGAGAACGAGCGCATCGCGATGAACTTCCAGGCTGAGGTGGTGGCACGTCAGCTCGAGTTTGAGAGCCGCGCGCTCGACCGAATGCTCAAGGCCATGGCGAGTAATGCCTTTATCAGCAACGCGCTCGTCGATTCTCTGGGCCGCGACCAATACCTGATTCCCTACCTGCGCGACCAGGAAATTCCCGGCGCCTGGCGTGGCCAACTCTGGCTGGTCGACTTCGAAGGCAAACCCATTGCGGCCAACGCTCCTGGCCTGAGTTTTGATCATCAGGCTTCGCCCGCCTTGCACGCCGTCCTCTCCGGCAGCCGGTTCGAGATCGAGCTCTCCGGCGACACTAGCCTGCTCATCGCGGTCCCGGTGGTCTTTCCGCCGACCGGAAGCATCGAGGGTGCGGTGGTCGCAATCGCCGACTACCGACTGCTGATCGAAGGGGCTGCAACGCTCGTCGCGCACGGCACCTGCCTTTCCGTCAAGATTAGCGCACGCGAGATCGCACTACCCTCACCCGGATGCGCAAACACACTGCCTGGGTCGTCGTCTGTTGTCAGCAGGCCACTAGCCTTGCCCAACGGCTTTCAGCGGCTTGATGCCCACCTGCGCGTACATGACAGCTCGGAAGGTGCTCCCTCCGCCGCCCGCAACCTTACGTTAGGCTACCTTCTGGTCGTTGGAACCGTCATCGTTCTGGTTCTGTTTGTCAGCCACCGAATGTCGGGGCACATCGTCGGCCCGCTCGCACGCCTGAAGGATACTGCCAACAGCATCCTCAGTTCTGATCGCCTCGACTTCCGGGCGCCGGTCAGCAGCGCTGACGAGATTGGTGAGCTGGCAAGCACCTTCAATCAGATGGTCGAGCGCCTGCAGCTCGCACAGACAAGGCTTCTCGACGACATTGAACAGCGCAAGCTCGTTGAATCCGAGTTGCAGGACTACCGCAAGCATCTGGAGGAGATGGTCGCCGAACGCACCGAGGAAGTGCAACAAGTCAACGGCGAGCTTCGGCAAGCGATGACTCACCTCATCCAGGCCGAGAAGCTGGCTGCGCTCGGAAATCTTGTTGCGGGCGTAGCGCACGAGTTGAGCACCCCCCTCGGCAATACGCGCATCGTCGCCGGCCTCCTTGGCGACCAACTGCGCGACTTCGCCGCCACTGTAGATGCCGGCAATCTCCGCCGCTCTCAGGTCGAAGCCTTTCTCAGCAGCACGCGCGAAGCCACCACACTTCTTGAACGCAACAGCGCCCGCGCAGCCGAAATGATCGGGCATTTCAAGCAGGTCGCGGTCGATCAGAGCAGCGCCCGGAGGAGAAGGTTCGACCTGCGGGAAACCACGCACGAGATTCTTGCCGCCTTACGGCCGATGCTGAAACGCCTTCCCCACCGGCTCGAACCAGACATACCCGCAGCCTTGTGTTTCGACAGCTACCCGGGACCGCTCGAACAGGTGCTCAGCAACCTCGTACACAACTCCCTGACGCACGCCTTTGCCGGCATCGACGAGGGCGAAATTCGCATCGTCGCGCGCGCCGTCGACCCCATGCAGGTCGTCCTGACCTACAGCGATAATGGCGTAGGCATCCCGCCGGCTCATCTCCAACGGATCTTCGAGCCCTTCTTCACCACGAAAATGGGACAGGGGGGAAGCGGGCTGGGGCTTTACATCGTCTACAATCTTGTCACCGGCATTCTCGGGGGAACAATTTCCGTCGATAGTGCGCCAAATGTCCCCGGCACACGCTTCACGCTGCATTTGCCCCTTACCGCACCCGAGTTCCTGCACGTACCAAGCGAAAACGCCGGGGCGTCAGGCGGCTAGACCACACCCGATCAGCAAACTTTCCTTTGACCTGCCGGTGCGCCTCGAGCCGGCGAGGGGGCTGTTGGCGAGCTGTTGTTTTGACAGTTTTTGCCAACAGCGAAC
>NZ_JAVMKF010000162.1:0-4412 GCF_031732815.1 Accumulibacter sp.
CGCTGCCGATCGGCGTGATGGCGACGACCCTGCTGGCGGTGATGCTCTCGTTGACGGTGCAGCGGCAGGCGCCCGAGACGCTGGAACAGGAACCGCCCGCAACCAAGGTTCAGCCTGCCCCTGCTACGGAGCGTGCGGCTGATGCCGCGGCGGCGCCGGCCGTGGCGCCCGCTGCAGTGCCTGGCGCGCGCAACGAAAGTGCATCGCGCCCGACCGAGAAGAAAACCGTGCAGCAACCGGTGCCGCCCGCTGTCTCTGCGGCCCCCGCTGCATTTCCTGCGCAGGCGGCCAGTGGCGTCGCGGCCGCCGCGCCATTGCCCGCGCCACCCCAGGCTCCGGCTCCGGCGGCAGTCGCACCGGCCACCACGCCCGCGTCCGCTTCCAGCGAGACCGCCACCGTCTCGCGCCTGAAGGCCGAGTCAGCCAATGAAGCAAGGGCCGGATCGCTGGCCGATCGCGCGCAGGAACCGGAAGCGCGAGCTGTCCGGCAGAAGGCGGCTCCCGCCGTCGCGGCCCCCGCAGGGCTTGGCGCCGCGCGCGGTGAAGCGGTGCCGACAGCGAGTGCGTGGCTGGAAGAGATTCGTGAACTCAAGCGACAGGGCCGCGACGAAGAAGCCGCGCGACGCCTGGCCGAATTTCGCAAAGCGTATCCGGGGTATGTGTTGCCGGAGGATTTGAAGTAGGCGGTTGGTGCGATATTGCTTGACCCCATGCAGCTTCCGACATCATTCCTGATGGAGTCTGCCGGCTCGAGAAAATGGGCTCCCTGGCGAAGTTTCTGCATGCGCAAGAATCAGGGAATTCTGATGTTTCCGGACGCGTAGCCAACCGAGAGGGGGCGGCGCTACACTGCACGTTGGCAACTTGCGAGGAGCCCCCGATCATGGCGCAACGTATGCACTGGCGGCGCTTTCTGCCCGTCGTATTCTTGAGTGGCCTGCTTTTGGCCTGTGGCGAGAGCGAGCCGATCCGCCTTGGCTTCATCGGCGGAGTTTCCGGAAGGTTCGCCGACCTTGGAACCACAGGCCGAAACGGTGTCATGCTGGCCATCGAAGAGCGGAATGCGCGTGGCGGGATTGGGGGTCGGCGCATCGAGCTGCTGATCAAGGATGACGAGCAGGATCCGGCCAAAGCGACGCAGGTACTGGCAGAGTTGGTCGCTGATAAGGTTACGGCGGTGCTCGGACCGATGACCAGTTCGATAGCTGCCGTACTCGTGCCGGCGGCCGACAAGGCGGGCATGCTGCTGGTGGGCGGAACGGTCACAACCAGCGGTTTGACGGGTAAGGACGACAACTTCGTCCGCACAATTTCGACGACCACGGAGTACGGTAGCCACGCCGCTCGACACTACCGGCAACGATATGGGTTCAAGCGTTCGGCGCTGATCTTCGATTTGGCCAATCGCGACTACACCGAAAACTGGGCAAAGGAGTTCGCCCAGACCTTCGAGCGGGAGGGAGGCAAGGTCGTGGCATCGGTCGGTTTCGATTCCCGCGTGGAAAAGGATTATGCGCAACTCATCGACAGGCTTCTGGCAGGCAAGCCCGATCTGATTGCGATTGCGGCGAACTCTGTCGATGGCGCGCTATTGGCGCAGAAGTTGCGGCAGAGCGACCGGCATGTCCGTCTTGCCGGGTCTGCGTGGACAGGTACGCAGCGCTTGACGGAACTCGGGGGGGCGGCGGTCGAGGGCATGTTGATCGAGCAGTACTACAACCAGGATGACACCTCGCCCGCCTACCTTCGCTTTCGCGCGGATTATCACAAGCGTTTCGGCTATGACCCCGGTTTTGCAGGGGTTGTTGCCTACGATGCGGCGGGACTGCTGCTCGACGTGCTGGCAAAAAATCCTCAGAAAGCCGGCCTCAAGGATCGAATGGTACAGATGGGGAGCTACCAGGGGGTACAGGGTGTCATCCACATCGATCGTTTCGGGGATGCCCAGCGGCCGATCACGATGACCGAAGTCCGTGACGGAAGGATTGTTCTTGCCCCGTAGTCGCCCCCTGCGCACTGTCCTTTCGCTGCGCTTTGCCGCAGTATGTCTGCTGCCGGGCGTCATTCTCGCGATGCTGGTCTGGACCTTTCTGGTGCCACGGATGGAGCGCCGAGTGGCCGAGGCGCATGGCGCACTGGCCGAGATTCTGGCGGTCGAAACCGAACGCTACCTGCAGCAGCCGGTCGCTGCCCTGAGGGGTCTGGCGCAGGTCATACAGGCCATTCCGGAGAAGGAGCGCGGTGCTCACACTGATCGCTTGCTACAGGCGCAGATTCGCGGCGCAAGGAGCCTCGCAGGGGTATTCGTTCTCGATGCGAGAGGAGTGCTGACCGACATTGCATTGCCCGCCGAGGCACTCAAGCCGCCACTCAATTACCTGGGCATCGACTTGTCGGCAAACCCGGTCGCCTCGGTGGCGCATCGCAAAGGCGAACGGATCTGGTCGGCCGTCTATCTGTCCGGGGTTACCGAACAGATCACGGTGGCAGCGACCGTGCCGGCGGGAGACAGGCTGCTCGTTGGCGAAATCCGCCTTGATGAACTGTCGTCCTTCGTGCACAAGCTGAAGGCTTCGGCATCGATGCAAATCATGGTGATCGACGTCCGCGGTCAGGTGGTTGCGCACCCCGATTCCGCCATTGCACGACAGCAGCTGAATATCGGCCGCCTGCCCGTATTGCAGCGGGCGCTTCTGCAGGAAGGCGGGCGAATGGTAACCGACTACTTCGATTTTAATGGCCAATCTGTCATCGGCGCTGCGCGCCGCATCGCCGGCACCGACTGGACGGTGCTGATCGTCGAGCCGCTTTCCGAGATTCGCAGGCCTGTGTGGGAGCTGGTCGTGGCGCTGGCTTTGGCCGCCACGCTTGCCGCCTTCATGGCGGTGCTCATGGCGATCTTCATGGCGGCAGGATTCTCGCAGCGTTTCTCGCGACTCACCCATCTGGCGCGCGATCTTGCTGCCGGCCGCTATCCCGATTCCTGGCCAGAGTCGAACGTGACCGAAGCCATCGAACTGATCGAGAGCGTTCGCCAGATGGCCGATGCCGTGCTTCAGCGCGAGGATGCATTGCGCAGGCTCAACGACGATCTCGAACAGCGGGTTGCGCTTCGCACGACCGAACTTCAGCGTACCAACAGCGAGCTGACGGCAGCACTGACAAGGCTTGAACAGGCGCAGGACGAACTGCTGCATTCCGAAAAAATGGCGGCACTCGGCGGTCTGGTGGCAGGGGTTGCCCATGAGCTCAACACCCCAATCGGCAACAGCCTTATGGTGGCGTCGACGCTCCAGGATCGCACCGAAGAGTTCGAGGCCGATGTCGCTGCCGGACTAAGGCGGTCGGCGCTCAACCGGCACATTGAAATCAACCGCGAAGCCACGCAGGCTCTGGTGCGCAATCTGCAGCGTGCGGCGGAGCTCATCACCAGCTTCAAGCAGGTGGCCGTCGACAGGACGACCTCGCAGCGTCGGCGCTTCCTGCTGGAAGAAGTTGTCAGCGAGGTGATACTGACGATGTCACCCACCCTGCGCAAGACTCCATGGCAGGTGCATGTTGACATCCCGGCCGGAATTTCCATGGACAGCTATCCCGGGCCGCTCGGACAAGTCATCACGAATCTCATCAACAACGCCATCCTGCATGGATTTGACGGTCGCAGTAGTGGCAGCGTGCACATCGATGCCTGCCTCACCGGGAGCGGCGGACTGGTGCGCCTGAGCGTCACGGATGACGGCATCGGCATTCCAGAGGATCTGATCGGCCGTGTCTTTGACCCTTTCTTCACGACGCGCATGGGTCGCGGTGGAACCGGGTTGGGCCTGTCGATATGCCACAACATCGTCAAAGGCGTGCTTGGGGGGACTGTTGGCGTGGAAAGTGTCCCGGGCGAAGGGACGATCTTCATCCTGATGTTGCCGCTGGTCGCGCCACGGCATTCCGAAGATACCGGGGCGGCTCACTGAGCCGCTATGTGCCGTCGTGCCGAGTGACCATCGCTTGGCGCAAAGCGAAGAAATCGCCGTCAGTGAGTTGGCTGCTGAGCCCTTTATCACTTTCCCGGCAACCACGGCACCGGCGCTCCATGAACTGGCTGTCGGGCGTTGCCGCGAACATGGATTCGAGCCTCGAATTCGACTGGAAATTCATCTGCAACAGACCATCGTCAATCTGGTTGCGGAAGGACTCGGCGTGTCATTTGTTCCGCAGTCGATGAGCAAGGTGCGACCGGCCGGTGCTGAGTTCAGGCCGGTGTCCGGTACTCGGATGGTTGAGCAGGGAGTCCTCTGGCGTTTGGCCTTGTGTGGAGCTCAACATAAGGCCGATATCCCGCCCCTGATGGCAACACCCCTCCTCAGTTGATGGCCTTGCTCATGCGCAACCGATCCACGGCCATGTCGACAAATGAT
>NZ_JAVMKF010000163.1:0-4410 GCF_031732815.1 Accumulibacter sp.
CTTCACCTATCCTGCCCCGATATATGCCTTTCATACGCCAAGGGTAGCATGTCTCTGCCCTTGCTTGTAACATTTGATTCGTTATATCCTTTGTTGTGTAAAGGCAGGAAAGGGCTGGCAACGATCAAGCAACGGTCGAGAACAGGTAAGCCTGCTGCAGTGAGGACGAAACAATGACGGAACAACGGCAACAGCAACGCCGGGGGGTCGATGGCCAAGAGCTTGTCGGCGCGCATCGCTGAACGGATCGCGCGCAAGAAACCGGCCGGCAATGTGCGCAACCGGGCGGCCTTCCTGGCTCTGCGTGGCGAGGTCCAGCAAGCCATCGACGATGGCTGGCCGGTCAAGACGATCTGGGAAACGCTGCACGACGAAGAAAAGGTCGCCTTCAGCTACCAGGCGTTTCGCGGCTACGTGAATCGCCTGATCCTGTCGCCGCCAGGAAAGGGAGAAGCAGCGTCGACGCCAGCGGTGGCCGTTCAGTCCCGGCAGGTGGCCCCGAGCTTGGCCCCGCCGTCAGCCAACAACCCTGCCGAATGGAAACCCGAGAAGCCAACCGCGACCGGCTTCACATTCAACCGAACACCGAAGAAGGAGGATCTACTCTGATGGCGAAGATTCACATGGTTCTGCAAGGCAAGGGCGGCGTCGGCAAGTCGTTCATCGCGACGGTGATTGCGCAGTACAAGGTCAGCAAGGGGCAACAGCCCCTGTGCATCGACACCGATCCAGTGAACGCCACCTTCCACGGCTTCAAGGCGCTGAACGTCCGGCTCCTGGAAATCATGCAGGGCGACGAGATCCAGACCCGCAACTTCGACACCCTGGTCGAACTGATTGCTCCGTCGAAGGACGACGTGATCATCGACAACGGCGCCAGTTCGTTCGTACCACTGACGCACTACCTGATCAGCAACCAGGTGCCGGCGCTGCTGCAGGAGATGGGGCACGAAATGGTCGTGCACACCGTGATCACGGGCAGCCAGGCCCTCCTCGACACGGTCAGCGGCTTCGCCCAGCTCGCCAGTCAGTTCCCGGCCGAAGCCCTGTTCGTCGTCTGGCTCAATCCGTTCTGGGGGTCGATCGAGCACGACGGCAAGAGCTTCGAGCAGATGAAGGCCTACACGACCAACAAGGCGCGGGTGTCGGCCATCGTCAAGATCCCGGCCCTCAAGGAAGACACCTACGGCCGCGATCTGAGCGACATGCTGCAGGAACGCCTGACCTTCGACGAGACCCTGGCGATGGACTCCCTGACGATCATGACGCGGCAGCGCCTCAAGATCGTGAAAGCGCAACTGTTCAGCCAACTGGATAGCGCGGCGGTGCTGTGATGACCGACCTAGTCGAAGAACTGATCAAGGAAATCGCCGCCAAGCACGGCATCGCCGTCAGCCGCGACGACCCAATCCTGATCCTGCAAACGATCAACACCCGATTGCTGCAGGACAGCGCCAAGGCCCAGCAAGTCATGCTGGATCAGTACAAGGAAGAACTGGAAGCCTTGGCGCTGCGCTGGGGTAATGATGCCAGGGACAAGTCGGAGAGGATCCTGAATGCGTCGCTGATGGCTAGCAAGGGAGCGATGGCGAAGGTCATGCAGGAAGGGGCCAGGGAAGCGGCGGGGGTGGTGCGTGGGGAAGTCGATGCGGCGCTGGGGCGGGTTGCCGGCGCGATGCGTGATGCTCGACGGATCGGGGCCTTGAATGTGGTGGCGTCGTGCATTACGTGCCTGGCGGCAGCGGTTGCACTGTGGGCGGCGGTGCATTGAAGAGCGCCCTGCCCGCCGCAAACCATCCAGAAATTGAGAGTTGAAAGACCAAACCACCGGCTACGCCTCGAGTCATCGCCGCGCCCGGAACGTGAAAGCGAACGCCTGCGGGATCTTCTGACTGCTGACAAGCGTGAGGAGATCTTTGCTATCGAGATCATCGTCTATGCTAAGCCATTAACTTCACTTGGAACGACGCGAAGCATCATCTACCGTCTCGCAAACTTCAAGCTTGAAGCGGTCAGCTCACGCAACGGAAAAAATCGTACCCAAAGGTGCGTGACGGCCTTCGCCTAGCAGTAGTGCAAAACCGCGTCTGCAAGACATGACATGCAGGAGGGGCAGTTTGGACCCAGAAGAGCCATTCGGCTTCTCAAGCGAAAAATTTCCCAGCGCGAAGAGTGGCTAACAGATTCGAAAACCGCCGCTCCGCTCTGTGCGCTGTCGGCCCAGATCTCGGCTACTGCTGCTGTTCGCGCCTCGGCTGTGTGCGGTCAGCAATTTGCTTGTTAGCCGACGGCGGCGTCGGATTGGTGGATCCAATTCTCACCGATGATCATGAATGCGTCCTTCTCCTCTTGAGATTGGTACGGCCGGCAGGGGTAGTCACTATGGATTGGTCCATCGGACCAATCCGAGCATGACGAACAGGTGGTTGCTGTACAATCGGCATTGCCCAACCTGAAATCTGGCGTCACGCCGGTTTATGAATGGGCTACCAACACTCTCGCCCCAGTTGACTGCGAGGCGTGCACGAATCGCGTGAAAGTCGGATCTGAGTTGCCGCGGTAGGCTCGAGAGCGTGCCTTGTTGAACATTGGTGCGCGGGCAGCAGCGAGTACCGCGGGTGGGAAGACGGGGGGAGGATCTCATTTCATGCATCTGGAAGCCAAGGCAAGGGCTATGCATCCACCGGTGGGCTAGCCACATAACATGCGTCGTCGAGTTCTGATCTCTTGGATAGCCGTAAACAATGATCCCTACGAGCGTGATCGGGCAGGTAGTGCCTTTCGTCTTGTCGATGGATCACCGGTTCTTGGCCCCACTTTGACCTTGTTGTTCGATCCGGACTCAGCTTACGCCGGAAGCATTTCTGACTTCGTTCTGTTCCGCGGACCTTCGCGAGAAAGGGGGGAGACACGCGAATCTCGCGCGGTCAGTCAGACGTTGGAGGAACTGAGGGCCAGGGATCCTGGATTGCGCATTCATCAAGAGATCTGGGACGGTGATGATCCCACCGATCACGGACAGATATACGAGTTTCTGAGGGAGAGGCTCCCCACGGTACGGAGAAGGTTCGCCGACCAAGAATTGGTAATCCACGTCAGTCCCGGCACGCCTTCCATGCAAACGGTCTTGATACTGATGGGCGAAACTGGGTTTATCGATTCCCCGTTTTCCCTCGTCAAGTCCTATCGTAAGGACGAGCGGAACGGTCGTCCTGCTATCGTTCCCGTTTGGCTCGGCATAGAAAGCTACTACAAGGCATACCGTTCGGCTCGGCCCGCCGAGATGTCCTCAGAAGATGCTGCGGTCGTCTGGGATCCTGCGCGGTTTCAGTCGGAGCGGATGCGCCAGATCTTCGACGAGGCCCGTAGATTTGCGCAGTTGAATGTACCCGTCCTCTTGCTCGGTGAGCGAGGCACGGGCAAGACAACTCTGGCTGGCTGGATTCGATCTCACAGTCCCTACCGCGTAGAGGAACGAGATGCTCATTGGCCGGCGGTTGCGTGCGGCCAGTACAACCCAGAAACGATGCGTGCCGAGTTGTTCGGCTATAAGCGTGGTTCTTTCACTGGCGCCCTCAAGGACCACGAAGGCCTGCTCGCAGTGGCCCACAAGGACACACTGTTTCTCGACGAAGTAGGCGACATCGGCCGAGACCTCCAGCGCCTCCTGATCAAGGCCGTCGAGGAAAAGAGCTACATGCGCCTGGGCGACGATCGACAACTGACGAGCGACTTCAGACTGATTTCGGCGACTAACCTCACGCACGACAAGTTGCGCGAGCGATTGGATCCGGACTTTCTTGACCGCATCAGCATGCTCACGTTGCGGCTGCCACCCCTGCGTGAGATTCCTGAAGAGATTCCGTGGCTCTGGGAAACGGTTTTTTCACAAGCCTCACATAGGGCAGGTAGTGGCCGCGTCCGACTTCCGGCCGGTGCCCACCGGGCCATAGTGGACGAACTATCGCGTCATCCGCTTCCTGGAAACCTGAGAGACCTATTTCGCGTGGCGTACCGCACGATCGCGGCCACGGCCGACCGGCATTCACCGCTATCACCAACTGCTTCGTCCCAGTACGGGCTTGCGGGCATCGGAGGATCTGGCGCTGGCATTGGGACCGACTCGTTGCCGAGGTCTGTCGCCCGCGCATTCGCGGAGTCGGCAAGCCTGGATGCGCTGATCCAGCCTGGTGAAACCATCAAGACGAAGGTTATCGAGCGAGTTCTCAAGAGATACTTGGCGGACGAGTTTCGCCGGATCGCGAAGAAGCGGGGCGTGTCACCTGAGACCCTTTGCGACGTTACTGATCGCGCGTTGAGAGAGTGGTCGGCAAGCAAAGACTGGAACACTTGATCCGTAACCGTTCACACCCTCTTAAGAAACGCCGCCAGCGTGAGGATTTCTATGGC
>NZ_JAVMKF010000164.1:0-4388 GCF_031732815.1 Accumulibacter sp.
ACAGCGTGCCGATCGCGGCCGACAGCGCGAGCAGCCAGAATCCGCCTTCGCGCACACGCTGCGCGGCGCGCACCGTGTAGGGCTGCAAGGAGAGCGTTGGCCGGCCGACCGAGACGACGCCGACCAGCCGGTCGGCCACGCGCACCGGCGCGGCGACGTACATCACCGAGGTGGACGGCTGCTGCGGATCGTCGCGCGTGCTGCGCGCGCCGTACTCGCCGCGCAGCACGCGCGCCACGTCGATCCACTGGCTGTAGTCGGCGCCCGGCGCGCCGCCCGCCGAGTCGAAAACCAGGATGCCGCGCGCATCGGTCAGGTAGACGCGCAGATCGACCGATTCCTTGCTCACGCCCCAGATCGACGCGTTCGGCGTGCGACCGATGGCGGCGGCGACAGCGCGCGCGAAGTTCCCGTCGGCAATCCGCCCGGCGGCGAGCTCGGGCGCCGCGAGCTCGGCGAGCAGGTGCGCCGTATCGACCAGAACGTCCTCGGCCGCCTGGCGCACTCCCGGCTGGACTTCCTTGCTGAAGATGTTGAGCACGAACCACGCAGCGACGCCGACGACCAGGAAGAAGCCGAGGAACAGACGGATGGCGATGTTCATGCGTGCATGCGGCCGCGGTCGCCTAGGCCAGGTCCCGCCGCAGGCTGTAGCCGAGTCCGCGGTGCGTCTCGATCGGGTCACTGTCGTCGACCGCGCGCAGCTTGGCGCGCAGCGTCTTGACGTGCGCATCGACCGTACGTTCCATGCTTTCCTCGGCGTCGCGCCAGACCCGGTCCATCAATTGCGGGCGGGAAAGGATGCGGCCGGCGGCGTCGATCAGCGTCGCGAGCAGGCGATACTCGTAGCGCGTCAGTTCGAGCCAGACCCCGCGGTAAGCGATGCGCGCGCCGTCCGCATCGACCGCAAAGACCGGCCGGACGGCGGACGTTGGTGTCGGTGTTGGTGTCGGTGTTGCCGTTGGCGCTGCCGCGACCACGACCCGCGCCCGGCGCAGGATGGCGCGGACGCGCGCGGCCACCTCGCGTGGGCTGAACGGCTTCGCCACGTAGTCGTCGGCGCCGAGTTCGAGGCCGACGATGCGGTCGATCTCGTCCGCGCGAGCGGTCAGAAACAGCACCGGCACGTCGGAAGCGCGGCGCAACTCGCGGCAGACGTCGAAACCGGAAAGGTCGGGCAGCCCGACGTCGAGGATGACCAGCGCATGACCATTGGCGCGCAGCGTGGCCAGCGCGTCACGGCCCAGACCGACGCAGTCGCTGGCCAGACCTTCGCGCTGCAGCGCGTAGACAAGCGCATCGCTGATCGCCGGCTCGTCGTCGACGATCAGGATGCGCGGCGGGGCGTCTGGCGGCGACATGGCACGGTGCGGGTCGGCGCAGCCGCGCACTCCACGGAACGAGCCCGCCGGCCGTCCGCCCACCTGGTGGCGGCTGAGCAAGGCGCGCAGAAGCGCGGAGAGAACGGGCGACGCATTGCGCGAACTCCGAAGAAAACGTGATCCGGCGAGCAACTGCCCGCGCGACCAGCCTGCGCGGCACGGCACGGCAGAACACGGGGCGGCACGGCACGCCAGGATGAGGGAGCGAAGAATAGGCGATCGCCGGCCAGTTCAGCAAGCGCTCGACCTCGCCCGACCCGGCATGTGGAATGGTCGGCCGAGCCCGAATCGCCCACCTCCGGTTGGGCGCTCCGCGCCGGCCCTACCGGCTGATGGCCCTCAGGGCGCAGGGAAAACCCCAGGAAGCCGTCGCGCCCGTCGCGGTGCCCCTCGAAGCGGCAGGCCAAGCCAAGCCTCCAGGCCCTGCTGAGCCACGAGCCGCCGCGCGCGACGCGCCAATAATCGCCCTCGCCCTCAGGAGCGCGTGGGTCGTCGCAATCCGCACCATCGCGCGGTCGCTGGCCGTCGGCGCACCGCTCCCAGATCTTGTCGTGCATTTCGTACAGACCCCACGCGTTGACCGGAAACCTCTTCACCGGCACGATCGTTTGCCGGTGCTTGCCTTGCGCGCCGTACGCGCAAGGATGCTGGCCATCGTACTTCGCCTGCCGTGTGTCGATCGTCTCGCCGAAACTGAACGGCGTCGTCGTTCCGGCCCGCCAGGCGGCGAGCCCATGCGGAATTCGCCGGGTCCGAGCCAGCGCTGGCGCAGCACGACGCCGGCGATCGTTACTTCGCGGTAGACGCCGTAGCGATCGCGGCCGAAATCCCACGCCCACGCCGGCCGCTGCACGCGCTGGCAGGCGTAGGCGTGCGTGCCGGCGAACACTTCGACGCGCTCGGCGCTGCTCTCGGCGAGCGGCAGCACGGCGGCGTCGGTCGGCAGGCGAAGCCGACGCGTCTGGCGGCCGCCTCAGCCTGCACCAGCAGCACTGCGGGGTCGATTGCTGGTGCTTCGAGCGGCTGATCGGCGAGGCGAAAAAGATGGCCGCGTGCCCGGCAGGAGATGCGGGGCTCGCGACCTTGCTCGAACGCCTGCGGGGACTCTACCGCGGCGACTTCCTGACGCGCGAGGACGACCATGCGTGGGGCCTGGGGCAGCGCGAACGCCGGCGGCGCCGCTGGACGGCGCTATTGCCGCTGCTTGCCCAGTCCTGCACAAAGCGGCAGCAGGCGAGCGAAGCGGTTCGCCGTGGGCGGAAGCGACCGCAGTCGATCCGTTGCCAGAAGCGGCTACCGCGCGCTGATCCTCTGCCTGCACGCGCAAGGCGAGGACGCCGAGGCGCTGCGCGTCTACGACTTTGTCCGCGCATGCTGGCGGCCGCACTCGGCGCCAGACCGTCAGCCGCCACCGGGGCCATCCGCCGCATCATCGCCGCTGCTGCTGGCGACGTTTCGGCTGGCGGTTCGGTGGATGCGTAGTCGATCCGGAACTCCGGGTTGCCGAAACGTCTGCCCTGAATCGTTTGGCCGCAGCGCGCGGCACGCGTCTGCAACGGTGACGGTTGCCTGGCCAGGCGGCGCCCGAGTAGAGGGATGACCATCGCCAGACGACTCGATCTGTGGGCGAGTTCGCCTTCGCGCGCTTGCGCAGGAGGAGGGAGAGGCAGCCTCGGCCGCTTCACCTGGCCGCTGGTCGGCGACCTCGCTTCGCTACTCAGCGCGGCCCACGGGCGCTGGCCGATCGCCGGCTTTTGGCAGCGCTGCGTTCATCCGGCGCCTGGCGATCGCCGGGTTCCGGGCACACAAGAGCGAACGAAATCTCACGCAAATCGCGATTGCTTCCCGCTTCCGAAGGTCGCCGTGGGATGACGCAGGCATGACACTGGCCGTGAAACTGTGTCTGGCTGGCCGAGCAGCCGTCCCGCGGCGGCAAAAAAACAGCCTCCGAGAGGATCGCCTTGCTCAGAATCTCTCTGGAACGAACTTGTATGGATAGTCCGGCTCTACGTAGTCGCCAGGTTTCTGGCGTTTCGGCAGCTCGACCTTTTCCCGTGGGACTTCCTTATATGGGATTCTGCTGAGCAGGTGAGAGATGATATTCAGGCGTGCACGTTTCTTGTCGTCGGAGTTGGCCACGAACCATGGCGCCCAGGCGGTATCGGTGGCGGCGAACATGGCATCGCGTGCCCGGGAATAGTCGTACCAGCGGCTGTAGGACTTGAGATCCATAGGCGACAGTTTCCATATCTTGCGGCCATCGTCGATGCGTGCCCTCAGGCGCCGGGTCTGTTCTTCCTCGCTGACTTCCAGCCAGTACTTGATCAGGATGATGCCCGACTCGACCATCATCTTCTCGAAGCTGGGAGCCACTTCCAGAAAGCGTTTTACCAGAGCTTCATCGCAGAACCCCATCACCCGCTCCACACCGGCGCGGTTGTACCAACTGCGATCCCAGATCACCACTTCACCTGCCGCGGGCAGGTGCGGTAGATAGCGCTGCACGTACATCTGGCTCTTTTCCCGTTCGGTTGGCGCTGGCAGGGCGATCACCCGGAATACGCGCGGGCTGACCCGTTCGGTGAGCGCTTTGATGGTGCCACCCTTTCCAGCACCATCGCGCCCCTCGAAAACAATGCATACCTTGAGGCCTGCATGCACAACCCACTCCTGCAGCTTGACCAACTCCACGTGCAGCTTCTTTAATTCGCTGTCGTATTCCTTCGTGGACAACTTGTCTTTGGGTTCCTTGGGAAGCCTGTTGACTACCTCCGGGTCGCCACCTTTTGCTTTCTTGCTTGATTTAGACATTTCTAACCTTTCAAATGAATCATGTTTTGGTCCATGCAGCATGGTGGAGCTTTGTGTCCAGTCAGCGCTCGATGATAAATCGAAAACTGACATCATTGCCAGCAAATCTTCCACCCGGAATTCTGGATCGAGGACTGACAGTGTAACCGTTCACACCCCCTTGCCACCAACACGGTCGTGCTCTACGAATCAACA
>NZ_JAVMKF010000165.1:0-4387 GCF_031732815.1 Accumulibacter sp.
ACGGCGTGCGGCGCCGCCTGGCGTGTGCGAGTGAGTTCGTTCGCCTCGGCCGGGCTGACGTGTCCCTGCTGACCGGAAGCCGACGAGATGACCGACAGCCAGATGACTTTCTGCGCTGCGGCTTCCCGCTGCTGCTCCTGCATGTTGCCCGCGCCGTAGTGCTTGCGGACGTAGGGGCAATCGTGGTTGGTCCATTCGAGGACTACTGTCTTGCCGCGGTATTCGGCCAGGCGATGCGTCTTGCCTTGGCTGTCGACGCCGGTGAACTCGGGTGCCGGCTCGCCGACGCGCGGCGCCGCCAGTGCGCTACCCAGGTGCAGCGCGAAAACAATTGGCAGGCAAGGCAGGAAGCGATGTCTCAGGAAGCGCAAACAAGTGAGCAGCATGGTCTTTCTCCAAGAGGATCAAAGGGATTGCAACACTTCAGCGATGAGGTCTTCGCTCAGCAACTGGGGCAGGACGAGCGGCGTCGCGCGCCCCGGCGTGTACAACAGGTAGAGCGGAACGCCGCTCCTGCCGTGGTGCTCGAGCTGACGCGCGATCGCCGGATCGCGCCGCGTCCAGTCGGCGACCAGGTAGACGACGCCGCGCTCGGCGAAACGCCGCCGAGTATTTTCGGTCGCCAGCGCGACGCGTTCGTTGACCTGGCAGGTGATGCACCAGGCAGCCGTGAAATTGACGAAGACCGGGTGTCCGGCCGCGGCAAGTTCGCGCACTCGCTCTTCCGACCAGGCCAGCCGCTGCGTCTCGGCGCTGGTCGGGACCTTGATCTCCGGCGCGATCAGCGGACGCAGGAGGAGCACGATGAGCGCACCGACAGCGACGGCGAACAACGCGCCACGCCAGGCGCGCGGCTGCCATTGCCCGTAACACCAGGCAGCCATGGCGAGCGTGACGAGGCCGGCCAGCGCGGCGCCGAAAGCGCTTGCCCCGGTCTGCTGGCTGAGCACCCAGAGCAGCCAGGCGGCGGTACCGTAGAGTGGAAAGGCGAGCGCCTGCTGCAGGCGTTTCATCCACGGCCCCGGCCTGGGCAGCCAGCGCGCGAATGCCGGCGAGACGCTGAGCAAGAGCATGGGCAGTGCGAAGCCGGCCGCCAGCGCGGCGAAAACGGCGAGCGCCTCACCGGCCGGGCGGGTGAGCGCGAAGCCCAGCGCTGTCCCCATGAACGGCGCCGTGCACGGGCTGGCCACGACGACGGCGAGAACGCCGGTGACGAAAGTGCTGAACAGGCCGCTGCCGCCGCCCAGCGCCTGGCCCGCGCCGATCAGCCCGGCGCCCAGCGTAAATACCCCGGACAGGTTGAGGCCGACGAGCAGCATCAGGTAAGCGAGCAGCACGACCAGCAGCGGCGACTGGAGCTGGAAGCCCCAGCCGAGGGCCGCGCCGCCGGCGCGCAGGAGCAGCAGGGCGCTCGCCAGAACCAGGAAACTGAGCACGACGCCGCCCGCGTAGCTCAGGCCGTGGGCAAGCCGCCGGCGAGCGTTCGCGCCGGCTTCGCGGACGAAGCCAAGCAGCTTGATGGCCAGCACCGGTAGCACGCAGGGCATCACGTTGAGCAGCAAACCGCCGAGAAAAGCGAGGCCGAGGGCAAGCAGCAAAGCGGGCGATTCGCTGGTCGCGGTCGCTGCCGGGCCGTCCGCGACCAGCGCCGGCGCGGCGTGCAGGCGCAGCGCATGCGCCCGCCGGGCGGAGCCAGCGCGCTCCGGCGTCTCGACCACCAGCAGGCCGTCGAGCGGGGCGTTCCCGCTCGGCGGCAGATCGCCGACGACGACGCGCAAGGCAACGCCGTCACCGGCCGTTTGCCGGTGCTGCGCGCCGCTCGGGTCGACCGGGCCCCAGTCGTAGGCGGCAAACCAGACGGCGGCGCGTTCATCGACAGCCAGACCCGGCACTTCCAGCGTCAGCGTGCGCGCGTCGTCGGAGACCCGATAGCGCCCGCCTGTCGGGCCGTCTGCCGGCCATTGCGCGCGCGCGGCAGCGAACAGCTCCTGCGTCGTCGGGTCGCCGCGCACCGCGCCGGCGGCGTGTGCACTCGGCAGTACGAGGGTCAGGCGAGCTGACTCGGGAATGCATTCGACGCGGCAGACCAACCATTCGGCGTCGAGCACGATGCGCTGTGCGCCGGCCGGCAGCGCAGTCTCGGGTATGCGCAGCGGGACGAGCAGCGTCACCGCCTTTTCGTAGCCGTAATTGGTCAAGGGTCCGACCGGCAGACGCTGCGGCACCGGCCAGTGCACTTCGCCGGCCGTCCAGCCGACGGGCAGCGTCCAGCGCAGCAGCGGAGCAGCGCCGGAAGCGCCGGGATTGCGCCAATAGACGTGCCAATGCGCAATCAGCTCGAAGTGCAGCCCCAGCCACAGCGTCTGTCCGGACGTGGCCTGCGGCGGATCGGCGAGCAGCGTCACTTTGGCGTGCGCCGTCGACACGCTCGCCGCGCCCTCGGTTGGCGCGCCTGACCAGGCCGGCGAGCAGGCCAGCCAGACAAGCGCGAACAACCCGGCAAGAAATGCGACGAGCGCCGGCGGCCGACGTCGCGCGATCGGCTGCACGCGGCTACTTGCTGCGCGCGTAGAGGCCGGTGAGCGTCGCCTTGCCGAGGCTGTTCGCATTGACCATGAAGCCGGCGAGCGCAGCGCTTGCACCGGCCGGAAGCTCGAGCTTTTCGAGCTTCATCGCGTACACGGTGAAGTGATAACGGTGCGCCTTGTCGCCGACCGGCGGACACGGGCCGCCCCAGCCCGGCCCGCCAAAGTCGGTGTTGATCTGCACGGCGCCCGCCGGCAGGGCGCTTCCGTCGGCCTTGCCGGCGGCCAGCGGTAGCCCGCTGGCGCCGGCCGGCAGATTGATCACCAGCCAATGCCACCAGCCGCTGCCGCCAGTCGGCGCGTCCGGGTCGTGCACCAGCACGGCGAAGCTCTTGGTGCCCGGCGGCGGATTCTTCCACTCGAGCGCTGGCGAAACATTCTCGCCAGTGCAGCCAAAACCGTTATAGACCTGCTGCGCGTTGATCATGCCTTGCGGCTTGATTTGCGGCGAGACGAGGGTGAAATCGCCGGCCTGCACGCCGAGCGCGGCGAGGGCCAGCGTCAGACCAAGAGAAATGTGCTTCATCGGTTCGCTCCACAGGAAAAGCAGGAAAGGGGAAGAGCCTTCGGCCGGAAATTGTAGCCGAAGCACCGGGGCGGCGCGTGCAGGTACGAGCGTTCATAGCCATTCGCTATACTTATTATGCTGATAATTGATTGGACCTATCCTTCTTGCAATCCTAGACTGAGTTCGTCCGGAGTGAATGCGACTCACGCTCCGGCCAATCCTGTTCGGCGAGCTACGCCGAGCAACTGCGGGCAAGCAGAACCCGGACGCTCGCGGATAGCCCATTTCGCACAGCCAGAGGAGAGAACCATGTCAAACCATTCAAAGTGCCCATTCTCGGGTGACGCCGCCAACACGACGGTCGCCCCGGCTTCGACCAACGCCGCCTGGTGGCCGCATCAACTGAAGGTGGCGATGCTGCACCAGCCATCGGCCACGGCGAATCCGCTGGGCGAATCGTTCAACTACGCCGACGAGTTCAGGACGCTCGACCTGGACGCAGTGGTCGCCGACCTGCACGCGCTGATGACCGACTCGCAGGACTGGTGGCCGGCCGACTACGGCCACTACGGACCGCTCTTCGTGCGCATGACCTGGCACGCAGCGGGCACCTACCGCGTCGCCGATGGTCGCGGCGGCGCCGGTACCGGCGCACAGCGTTACGCGCCGCTCAACAGTTGGCCCGACAACGGCAACCTCGACAAGGCGCGCCGCCTGCTCTGGCCGATCAAGCAGAAGTACGGCCGCAAGCTTTCCTGGGCCGACCTGCTCGTCCTCGCCGGCAATGTCGCGCTGGAATCGATGGGCTTCAAGACTTTCGGCTTCGCCGGCGGTCGCGCCGACATCTGGGACCCGGCCGACGAGGTCGACTGGGGTCCGGAAGCGACCTGGCTGGGCGACGAGCGCCACCACGGCGAGCGACAACTTGCCAAGCCACTGGCTGCGGTGCAGATGGGCCTGATCTACGTCAATCCCGAAGGTCCGAACGGCCAGCCCGATCCCCTGGCCTCGGCGCGCGACATCCGGGAAACCTTTGCCCGGATGGCGATGAACGACTACGAAACGGTCGCGCTCGTCGCCGGCGGTCACACCTTCGGCAAGGCACACGGTGCCGGCGACGCCGCGCTCGTCGGGCGCGAGCCGGAAGGCGCGCCGATCGAGGAGCAAGGCCTGGGCTGGCGCAGCAGTTTCGCCAGCGGCAAGGGAGCAGACGCAATCACCAGCGGCCTGGAAGGCGCCTGGACGGCCAATCCGATTCGCTGGGACGACGGCTACTTCGCGACGCTGTTTGGCT
>NZ_JAVMKF010000166.1:0-4382 GCF_031732815.1 Accumulibacter sp.
GCCTGCTCGACCGCAAGGTGCGCGAGAAGATCGCGCTTTGGGAGGGCGCCAAAGGTGCGCTGCTCGACGAGATCATGGGCGAGCGCGATGCCATCGGTGATTCCGATCAGGGCCGCAGCTTTCGCGCTTTCTGGGACTTTCTCATGTCCAGCCGACGACAGGAGGAGCTCTCCGCGCGGCTGGACCAGGTGCTGGCGCTGCCTGCTGTGGCAGCGCTCAAGCCCGAGCCGCGCACGCGCCGCGTGCACCACGACTGGCTGGAGGCAGGCGAGCACACGCAGCGCATGGTGGCGCAACTGTCGCAGCAGTTGCGCCGTTTCCTCGACGACCGCGCTTTTCTCGAGAACCGCCGCATCCTGGACCTCCTGCGCGCCATCGAGAGCAAGGCGCTCGGCATTCGCGCGGCGACTCCCGCCGGAAGCGTGATGCACCTCGAGGCGATGGGGTCGGACATCGAATTGCCGCTGGAACGTCCCTTGTTCACGCCGAGCGTCAAGCCGCGCCTGGCCGATCTGGCGCTGGCCGCTGGCGAGGACGATATCGACACCGCGCGCTTGTTCGACCAGATCGTCGTGGACAAGGCGCGCCTGCGAGCAACCGTCCAGCGCGCACTGCGCCGCCAGCCGCAGATCACGCTGCGCGAACTGCTGGACGGCGAGCCGCTGCGCCAGGGGCTGGCCGAACTGGTGGCCTACCTCGAGCTGGCTCACGCCGGCGACGCCCTGGACACCTTGCGCGCCCTGGTCGACGAAGCCGTGGAAGAAGCGATCCGTTGGCAGGCCAGCAGCGCTGCGGGCGAAGCCGTGACGCGCGAGGCACGCTTGCCGCGCGTCATCTTCACGCGCTGACGGCGGCAAGTGATCGGGGAAAGATGAGCATGGACGACGCGCTGCACGAAGGCGGTTCGCTGGAGACGCCGCCCAGCGCGCTGCCGGCGGTGCCCGAGTTGTCGCAACTGATGGTGCAGCTGCTCAAAGGGGTGCTCTACCGCGACGACGACGAGCGCCTGTGGGCCAGCCTGCTGCGCCTGCAGGCGCGGGTGCGGGAACAGGCGGCCGTGCTGTTGCTCGATCTGGTGCTGGACGAGGCCGAGGGCCACGCCTTCCTGAAGAGTCGTCCGGACCCGGACGAGTCGGAGGGGGCACCGCGCCTGCCCAGGCTGGTCGCACGCCGGCCGCTTTCTTACCCGGTGAGCCTGATGTTGGCGCTGCTGCGCAAGCGCATGGCCGAGTTCGACGCGAGCGGCGACGACACGCGGCTGGTGCTGGCGCGTGACGATATCGTCGAGTTGATGCGGGTTTTTCTGCCCGAAGGCACGAACGAGGCGCGGCTGATCGATCAGGTCGACGCGACGATCGGCAAGGTCGTCGATCTCGGCTTCCTGCGCCGACTCAAGCCGGCCGCCGGCAGTGCACACGACCGCGGCCACTACGAGCTGCGGCGCATCCTGAAGGCTTTTGTCGACGCTCAGTGGCTGGCCGAGTTCGATGCGCGGCTGGAGGTCTATCGCACGGCGCTCTCAGCAAGCCCCGCCGAATCGGCTGGCAAGCCGGCGGTCAGCCAGGGAGTGCCTGATGTTTGAAGCACCGACGCTCGACCTGGACTTCGTCGCCGACGACAGCCGCGTGGGCTTTCGCCTGCAGCGGCTGCAGGTGCTGAACTGGGGCACCTTTGACAAACGCGTCTGGCGCTTCGAGCTCGACGGTCGCAACGGCCTGCTGACGGGCGACATCGGTTCGGGCAAGTCCACGCTGGTCGATGCGATCACTACCCTGCTGGTGCCGGCGCAGCGCGTTGCCTACAACAAGGCGGCCGGGGCGGATTCCCGCGAGCGCTCCTTGCGTTCCTACGTCCTCGGCCACTACAAGAGCGAACGCAACGAGGTGACGGGCAGCGCCCGGCCTGTCGCCTTGCGCGATGCGTCGAGCTACTCGGTCATCCTCGGCGTCTTTCGCAACGAGGGCTATGACCAGGCCGTGACGCTGGCGCAAGTCTTCTGGCTGAAGGACCCTCAGGGCCAACCCGTACGCCTGTTCGTCGCAGCCGAGCGCGCCCTCGCCATCGCGGATGACTTCAGCGGTTTTGGCAGCGACCTGACGGCCCTGCGCAAGAAGCTGCGCGGCGCAGGTTGCGAGCTCTTCGACAGCTTCCCGCCTTACGGGGCCTGGTTCCGCCGCCGCTTCGGCATCGAGCACGAGCAGGCCCTGGATCTCTTCCACCAGACTGTTTCGATGAAGTCGGTGGGCAACCTCACCGACTTCGTGCGCAGCCACATGCTCGAGCCCTTCGACGTGGGCAGCCGCATCGAGGCGCTGATCCGCCACTTCGATGATCTGGACCGCGCGCACCAGGCGGTGCTCAGGGCGAAGCGGCAGGTGGACCTGCTGACCCCGCTGGTCGCCGACGGCACGCGCCATCAGGCGCTGGTGATCGAGATCCAGAACTGGCGCGAGGCGCGCGATCAGCTTCGGGCGTACTTCGCCCGCCTCAAGGGTGAGCTGCTGGACCGCCGCCTGGCCCTGCTGGCGGACGATGCGGCCCGGCTCGACGCGCAGATCGCGCGCCTGGACGCGCAGCGTGAGTCCGCGCGCGTTGACCTCGCGCGCCTGGAGCGCGCCCTGCGCGACAACGGGGGTGATCGCCTGGAAGAGTTGGCGGCAGAGATACGCCGCCTGGAGCAGGAGAAGGGACAACGCCAGAAGCGGTCAGAGCGCTTTCAGGAACTGCTGGCCCGCATCGACGAAGCGGCGCCGGCCGACGAAGAGTCCTTCCTTGCCCAGCAGCAGAGCATCGCCAAGCGTACCGAAGGCTTGCGCGAGCGCCTTGCCGATTTGGACAACCGCGAACGCGAAGAGGATTTTGCTTTCCGCAAAGGCCGTGAGGAGCACAGCGCCTTGTCCGACGAGATCGATAGTCTGCAGCGGCGCAAGAGCAACATCGACGTGGCCCAGGTTCGCATCCGCGAGGCGTTATGTGCTGCCCTGCCGATCAGCGAGGACGAACTGCCCTTCGCCGGCGAGCTGATCAAGGTGCGTGACGGCGAGCGCGACTGGCTAGGCGCCGCCGAGCGGCTGCTGCGTGGCTTCGGTCTGGCACTGCTGGTCCCCGACGTGCACTACCAGGCCGTTGCGGACTGGGTGGACCGCCAGCATCTGGGCGCGCGGCTGGTGTACTTTCACGTGCGCCAGCGCAAGACAGTACCGGGCGCCAGCCTGCATCCGCAGTCGCTGGTACGCAAGCTGCTCATCAAGCCGGACTCGCCGCACTCCGAGTGGTTGGAGCACGAGCTTCGCCAGCGCTTCGACGTGGCCTGCTGCGAGAGCGGCGAACAGTTCCGGCGCGAGGCCCGCGCGATCACGCGCGCGGGCCAGATCAAGGACCCGAGCGGGCGCCATGAGAAAGACGACCGTAGCCGGATCGACGACCGCAGCCGCTACGTGCTCGGCTGGAGCAACGCCGACAAGCTGCGTGCCTTGCGCGATCGGCGGCAGCACCTGGAAGAAAAGCTGGCCGCCTTGGGGCAACGGATAGCCTCGCTTCAGCAGGCGCGCAATGAACTGCAAGGACAGTTGGAAACGCTCGCCCGGCTGGAAGAGTTCACGCACTTCGCCGACATCGACTGGATGAGCCTGGCTCGCCAGATTGCCGCCCTCGGCGAGGAGCGTGCACGGCTGCAGGCGGCATCGGACACGCTGCAGGAGTTGGCGCGTCAGCTCAAGGCGGTGCAGGACCGGTTCGGCGAGCTGGAGCTCAGGCGCTCCGACACGCTGGGCAAGCGGGGCGAGGTCAAGAGCAGACGTGAAATGGCGCAGGCGATGCGGGATCAGGCCGGCAGCGTGTGGGACGACGCGCCACTCAGCGAGGCACAGATCGAGCGTCTGGATGGCTGGCGCCGGCAAGCGCTGGGCGAGCATCCGCTGTCGGTCGAGTCGTGCGACAACCGCGAGCAGGACGTGCGCAAATGGCTGCAGGAGCGCATCGACGCGGAGGACAAACGCTTGGCCCGACTGACCGAACGCATCGTCAACGCGATGCGCGGCTTCAAGGACGAGTTCAAGGCCGAGACGGTCGAAGTGGACGTGAGCCTGGCGGCGCTGCCAGAGTATGCGCGGATGCTCATCGGCCTCAAGGGCGACGACCTGCCACGATTCGAGGCGCGCTTCAAAGAGCTGCTCAACGTCAACACGATCAACGAGATCGCCAACTTCAACGCGCAGCTGGCTCGTGAGCGGGCGATGATCAAGGAGCGCGTCGACTTCATCAACCAGTCGCTGCAAGCTATCGACTACAACCCCGGCCGGCACATCAAGCTGCTCGCGCTGCCCAGCCCGGATGCCGAGATCCGGGACTTTCAGCAGGATCTGCGCGCGTGCACCGAGGGC
>NZ_JAVMKF010000167.1:0-4379 GCF_031732815.1 Accumulibacter sp.
CTCTTCGTGCGCGGCCGCGTTTTCGCCTTGATGGGCTACGAGATTGTCGAAGGAAGAGTCGAACAAAAGCGACTGATCGAGATCCGCCGAGTCAACTATTCGCCGCTGCCGCTGCAGATCGCGCGCTAGCCGATGCCTGACGCGTGCCAAGGGCCGGCATCCGGCACGCGGCGGTTGTATTTGTGCGTCATGCGCTGGGTAAAGCGGCAAGGTGGCGGATTTCGTCCGGCCAATTCCTGGCAGCATGCGCGGCACGCGTGGAACGTGACGCCGGCGTGCAGGCTGAATGCTTGCCCTCTAGGACGGACTGGTTGGCGCCCGGACAGCATCTGGCGAGAAGGGCAAAACGGAGCAGAGAGGTGGACTTCGCCCATGTCGTCGAGGTTCGCCGGAAGGCGCTCGCCAGCCAAGAGCGCGAATGGCGGCTAGCCGCTGGGCAAGCTTGGCAAGGGCTGGCGCCTGGCCGAGCCCCAGGCGACTTTGAAGAAGTGCGACTGGCCAAGTGTCGGCCACCCGTCTGAATCTTGCGTGAGCCGACGACCGATGCGCCGGCATCCCGCGCGCAGCCATTCAGAGCTGCCGCAGCAGTATGCCAGGAGCTGGCCCCAGCCGGCTGGTGAACGAAGGACTCCTTGTGGCCGGCAACAACTTCAGGCGGACTTCGCGAACTCTCTGCAGGGAAGGCCGTCAAGCCGCGTCGTCAGCGGATTGGTACGAGTCTCCGAGCGAGCCATCTTGAGAGAACGACGAGCATTGCGACGGCGAAGGTCGATAGCGCGAGATCAGTCCAGTCGGCACGGCTGTGTCTTGCTGCATCAGCTCGCCCGGCGAACACCAGTGCCTGTCTGTGCTGACTCCGGTCAAGAAACCCCAAGGTGACGAAATTCAGTGCGGTAACGCCGATTCGCAGGAAGGGCAGCGAGTCGAATCCAGCGGTTAGAGGAACGTAATCGGGGCTGCGCCGGTCGATACCGTCGAAGGCTCGTCCGACAAGGTTTCCCGCGAAGAGACACGCCACCAGAACAAGGACGAAGACTGCGCGATACTTCAGCAATTTGATACCTCCATCAATTCCTGGTGCACGATGTTGCCGTCGGTTGGCAAAGTCAATTCTACGGCAGCTTCGCGGTCAGATCTCGCTCGGAGCGAGTGTTGCCTTGGCTCTTTCGAGAGCTTTTCGCACCGCCTGCTTCTCCGGCGCAGGGTGTACACCAGCAAGCAAGCGCGTCAAGACCTGAGGTAGCGCGTGCACTCTCGACCGGAAGTCGTCCTCCGACCGACGATCGGCTAGGCATGGCTGGATCGGTGCAACGCCTCCTCGATCGATCCGTAGTCGTAATTGTCCGCGCGGCGGCGCAGGAGTCGACCCAGCGCCGGATCACACTCGGCTACCCGGGCGATCAGGGCGTCGATCTGCCCCACATTGAGCACCACCAGGGCGTCGGCCAAGTCACGCCGCAAGTCTTCCGGCAGCGCTGCCATCGCCGAGTGCTCGAGCGCCTGTTCGGCCGGGGTAGCGGGTTCGGTCGAGTCCACTTCCCGGCGTACGAAGCGGACGCCGAGCAGGCGATCGAGGCGACTGAAGATCTCTTCGGGCCGAAACGGCTTGTGCACGACGTCCTCCATGCCAGCCGCCAACAGCTCGTCCCGCTGATCGGCGAACACGGAGGCGGTGAGGGCGACGATCCTGACCGCCTCGCCCCCCTCCAGCTTGCGAATGCGCCGGGTGGCCTCCAGCCCATCCATTACTGGCATGCGCTGGTCCATCCAGATCAGGTGCGGGCGCCACTGCCGGAAAAGCTCGACTCCTTCGGCGCCGTTCCTTGCCGTCTGCACCTTGAATCCAGCGTCTTCCAGCAGGCGACTCAGCAGCAGGGCGTTCTCTGGCTGGTCTTCGACGATCAGGATGCGCCAGGTGGGCTGGTCCGGCGCCAGGCTCAACACTTCGCTGCCGACCTGGCGCAAAGCGGTCACCTCGCTTGCGCGGGCGAGCTGAACCGGCAGCTCAATGCGGAAGCAACTGCCCCGATCGAGGCAGCTCGTGACACCAATTCGCCCGCCCATCAGCTCGACGAACTGGCGCGTGATGGCCAGTCCCAATCCGGTGCCTTTACCCTGTCTTGCGGCGGCATCGGTCTGCACGAATGGCTCAAAGACGCGCGCCTGATCGTCCGGCGCGATTCCCGGGCCGGTGTCCTCGACCTCGATCAGGAGGCGGGGCGCGCTCGCTTCCGGTCCGCCGTTCAGCCGCAGGGTTACTACGCCCTCACGGGTGAACTTGATGGCGTTGCCGAGCAGATTGACCAGCACCTGCCGCAAGCGAGTTTCGTCACCCCAAATGTAGCGCGCCACACGCGAAGAGCGCTCCAGGCGTAGCTCGACGCCCTTTTCCAGGGCGCGCTGAGCCATCATGCCGACAATGTCGTTGGCCATCGCGCCCAGATCGAATGGCGCCATCTCCAACTGGATGCGCCCGGCCTCGATCTTGGCCATGTCGAGGATGTCGTTGATCAATCCCAACAGGTGCGCACCGCTGCGATTGACAATCGCCAGGTGGTCCCGGTCTCGCCCGCTCAGCCGGCCCTCTCGACGCATCAGCTCGGTGAATCCCAAGATCGCGTTCAGCGGTGTGCGCAGCTCGTGGCTCATATTGGCCAGAAAGGCGCTCTTGGCCCGGTTGGCCGCTTCTGCCTGCTCCTTGGCCACCGAAAGTTCGACCGTGCGCGCCGACACTCTCGTTTCCAGCGTCGCGTTGAGTTCGGTCAAGCTCGTGACCAGACGTTGCAGGCGTTCGGCCATGCCGTTGAAGGTGATTGCCAGAATCTTGAGGTCGTCGATCATCTCTTCCGGATCGACGCGAATGGACCAGTCACCGCTCGTCATCCGGGTGGCCGCGGCGACCAGTTTGCGGCTTGGCGAGCCGACTACCAGCCAGATCGCGACACCGCCGCCAATCGAAATCAGCGCCACGATCAGGCCGATCTGGGACGCGGTCCTGGCCAGATAGTCCTCGCCGATGCTCGCCATGGCGTCGCGCGGAGTGGCCACCACGACGATGGCCTTTGCTCCCGACGTGGGGTGGTAGGCGAAGACCATGGCGGATCGCGAAAAGTCCTGAATGGAGCCGCTCGTGCCGGACAGGATCGACTCTGTGATCGCCTTCGGGAAATCCGCTTGCAGCGCCAATCCGACTTTCGAGCGGTCGGGATGGGCCAGGTATCGTCCAGACCGATCGGTCACGAAGACCGGACTAACCGCATCGCTGGCGCTTTCGATGACTTTCGCCAGCGCGTCCGTGCCGAGTGCGGTGCCGTCGATCTGACCGGCCAGCAGTCGGGCGAGGCGCAACTGCTCAGAACCCGCTGCACGCGCGAGCGCGTTTTCCAGGTTGTTGAATGAAAAGATCACGATTCCCAGCAAGGGAAGGCTGAGCATCAGAACCAGCCAAAGCGCCAGGCGGATGGCGAGTACGCTGATCCGGCCTTTGATCTCCGCCCACGGCAGCTTCATGGCCAGTCGATTTCTCCAAAGCACGGCCGAAAACGCCTCTTGTGCGCATCGTCGTCGCGCAGAGCGAGCACAATGGGCGGGGGAATCGAGGAATTCGGCAAATCCCGGCGACACCTCACCGCGCGCAAGTCCGTCGGATCAAGCGGCCTCGCGCCGGTTAAAGCGGATTTCGCTCCGGCCCGGAAGCGATCGTTCGCAGGGCTTCCCTGCCACGGATGGCCGCCGCTTGAATAGACCGTGCGACCTGCTTCGACCGCCGGATGAGCGGCTTTCGAGTGCGTGTCCAGGACTTCCCAGCCACACACGAGCGGACGCCGTTTCAGCGGTCGTACCGTGGCGAGCAGTTGGCCACGCCTTGCCGTCGGTTTCCCATCCATGCGCACGCAAGAGGGGTGTTCGCCATGCCTGTTGCGCGCAGGTTTCCGACCTTGACCAAAGCGGCATCGGTCGCGCGAATTGCCTTTGCGGTCAGGCTTGTCGTTCTCGGGTGCCATCGCAATTCACTCCCGTTCGACACTCCCGAAAAGCGTTGTGGCGCGGGCAGCACCACACCGGCCGATTTCTGGCTGCGCATCGCTCATCTGCTTGGACGCAGTCCGGCTCCCTTCAAGGTGCACGGAGCCAAGCGAAAGCTCCCGTGCAGAACCTGCAGCAATCACCAACACCAACGCAAACGCCTCCGATCTCACCATCGGCCAGAAGTACCGCGGATGAGCGTAGAAGCATTCGGACGCACCATCTGACGGTAATCCTGGCTTTTCTTCCGGCACACGTTCGACTGGAACGCTTTCATCAGCACGCCGCGTGCGCTTTTACGTGTCCTTTCGGCAGAGCTGCAAATCCGCGGCGGCGCTTGAGTGCGGCACCGC
>NZ_JAVMKF010000168.1:0-25150 GCF_031732815.1 Accumulibacter sp.
GCATACTGACCGCCAGATTACATTTCTGTAATCTGGCGGGATTGCCTGGACTGCCAGCGCAGAATGGCGCCACGCGCAACGCTGGAGAACGCTCATGAAAATACTGGTGGTCGAAGACGAAATCAAAACCGGGGATTACTTGCGACAAGGTTTGAGCGAGGCTGGCTTCGTCGTCGACCTGGCGCGCGATGGCCTGGACGGTCTGCATCTCGCGCTGACCGATGTCTATGACCTGGCGATCCTGGATGTCATGCTGCCCGGCATCGACGGCTGGGCGGTACTGCAAGGTATTCGCCGCGCCGGCAAGGACATGCCGGTGCTCTTTCTGACGGCGCGCGATCAGGTGCAGGAACGCGTTCATGGCCTGGAGCTGGGGGCCGACGACTACATGGTGAAGCCTTTCGCTTTCGCGGAGCTGTTGGCGCGCGTGCGCATCCACCTGCGGCGCGGCAGCCAGGCGAAGGAGTCCGAGTACCTGCGCATGGCCAATCTCGAACTCGACCTGATGCGACGGCGGGCCACCCGCTCGGGCAAGCGAATCGATCTGACCGCCAAGGAATTCGCCCTGCTGGAACTGCTGTTGCGTCGCCAGGGAGAGGTCTTGCCGCGCTCGCTGATCGCCTCGCAGGTCTGGGACATCAACTTCGACAGCGATTCCAATGTGATCGAAGTCGCGATGCGCCGCTTGCGGGCAAAAGTCGACGACGGTTTCGAACCCAAGCTGATCCGCACCGTGCGCGGCATGGGCTACGTGCTGGAGATTGCCGAGTGAAGCCCGCCGGACGCCAATCGATCACTTTTCGCCTGACCCTGCTGTTCGCTTCGGCCTCGGCCGCCGTGCTGCTGGTGCTTGGGCTGTTGATCGGCAACCTGGTCGAGCGCCATTTTGACGAGCAGGACATGGAGGTGCTGCAAGGCAAGATGGAGCTGACCCGGCACGCCTTGGAAAAGATTCGTCTGGCCAGCGATCTGCAGGCTTTGCCGCAACAACTGGATGACTCTCTGGTCGGCCATCACGGTCTGGCAGTTGCCGTCGTGGCAGCTTCGGGACAGACCCTGTTCCTTACCCACGGTGGCGAGTTTCCACAAGCGCTGCTTGCGAACACTTCCGATACGCCGAACTCGCGTCCGATCATCTGGAAAGCGAAGGACGGCGTACCCTTGCGCGGGATTTCGCAAACGGTTCGGACTGGCATCGAGGACGCGCAGCCGGTTGTAGTCGCGGTGGCGACCGACATCTCCCACCATGAGCATTTCATGCGTTCGTTCCGCAGCACGCTGTGGTCGGTTGTCGTCCTCGCCGCTCTGATTACCGGGCTGCTCGGGTGGATGGCGGTCAGACGCGGGCTGGCGCCCCTGCATGCGATCAAGCGCGAAGCTGCCGTGATTACGGCAGATCGGCTGCATTCCCGGCTAGCTACCGAAGCGATCCCGGTCGAGCTGGTAGACCTGGCCGACACGCTGAACCAGATGCTGTCGCGTCTGGAGGATTCTTTCCGGCGTTTGTCTGACTTTTCATCGGATATCGCCCACGAGCTGCGCACGCCGGTGAGCACCCTGCTGACGCAGACCCAGGTCATGCTGTCGCGTGCCAGGACGGTCGACGAATACCAGGACGTCCTCGCGTCCAATGCGGAAGAACTGGAACGTATGGGAAAGATGATTGCCGACATGCTGTTTCTCGCCAAGGCCGACAACGATCTGGTGGTTCCGCATCTCGAAACGGTCGACCTGCGGGCGGAGGCAGAAGCGCTCGCATCCTTTTACGAAGCGGTCGCCGAGGAGAACGGCGTCACCTTGACGGTGGAAGGAAACGCGACTGCGGGTGGCGACCGTTTGATGCTGCGCCGGGCGATCGGCAACCTGCTGTCGAATGCCTTCGGACATACGCCGCGCGGGGGCTACGTTCGGGTCCGGATCGGCGTGCAGGGCGATCGAATTGCAACGATCGCGGTCGAGAACTCCGGTGAGGCGATCCCGCCGGAGCATCTGCCGCGTCTCTTCGACCGCTTTTTCCGTACCGATCCTTCGCGACAGCGTCTTGCCGAAGGCGTTGGTCTGGGGCTGGCCATCACGCGCTCGCTGATTCAGGCGCACGGTGGCGTGGCGAGCGTGCGCTCGGCCAAGGGTGTAACCGTTTTCGAGTTGCAGATTCCGCTTGCGCCCGTCCCCGCACACGCCTGAGTCATCACGCTGCAGGAAATCGCGCCAGCCCTCAGGCGCGCGGCTGCTGAGCGCCGGTGCAGATGAAGACAGGCACCGGGAACGAGAACGTTCGGAAAGGATTTGCCCACAGCGACCAAGCCGCCGTCGCGCCGGGCAATGATCTCCCGCTCTCTTCGTTCACCCCTTCACGCACACCACCTGGCGCAGGGTGTGGACCACCTCGACCAGCGAACGCTGGGCATGCATCACCGCGTCGATGTCCTTATACGCGAGCGGTATCTCGTCGAGCACGTCCTTGTCCTTGCGGCATTCGACGTGCGCCGTTGTGCGTTCCTGATCGGCGACCGTGAAGCGGCGGCGAGCTTCGTTGCGGCTCATCACACGACCGGCGCCGTGGCTGCACGAGCAGAACGACTCGGGGTTGCCGAGGCCGCGCACGATGTAGCTGCGCGCCCCCATCGAGCCCGGAATGATGCCGAGTTCGCCGCGCCGCGCCGAGACCGCACCCTTGCGCGTGACGAAAACTTCGCTTGCGAAGTGCGTTTCCTTCTGCACGTAGTTGTGGTGACAGTTCACCGCTTCGACATCGATGGTGAAAGGCTTGCTGATCACCCGGCGCGCCGCCGTGATCAGGTTGCTCATCATCGCCACCCGGTTGCAGCGCGCGTAGTCCTGCGCCCAGGCAACCGCCTCCAGGTAATCGGCAAAATGCGCGCTGCCCTCTTCCAGGTAGGCCAGATCGCGGTCGGGCAGGTTGGCGATATGCTGCCGCATGTCGGCCTGTGCCAGTTCGATGAACCTGCTGCCGATCGCGTTGCCGACGCCGCGCGAGCCCGAGTGCAGCATGAACCAGACCTGCTCGGCTTCGTCCAGGCAGACTTCGATGAAGTGGTTACCCGTTCCCAGCGTTCCCAGGTGCTTGTGGTTGTTGGTGTCTCTCAGGCTGGGCGTCTTCTCGACGAGGCGCTGGAAGCGCGGCAGCAGTTGGCCCCAGAGCGCGTTAACCGACTCCGGCGGGTTCTCCCAGCTTCCTTCGTCGCGCCGGCCGCGACCGACCGTGCGACCATGCGGCACCGCCTGTTCGATGGCGCTGCGCAGTCCGTGCAGATTGTCCGGCAGGTCGGCGGCGGCGAGCGTCGTGCGCGTGGCGATCATGCCGCAGCCGATGTCGACGCCGACTGCCGCCGGAATGATGGCGCCGCGCGTCGGGATGACGCTGCCAATCGTCGAACCCTTGCCGAGATGCACATCGGGCATCACCGCCAGGTGGCGAAAGATGAAGGGCATGCGTGCGGTGTTGATCAACTGCTGGCGCGCGGCGTCCTCGACCGGCACGCCGACCGTCCACATCTTGATTGGCGCAGCGTCGGGCAAGCGGACGATCTCGACCGCTTCGTCGCTGATGCTGTTCTGGCTCATGCCTGGCTCCCTTGGTCTTCCGGCGCGTATTGCGGGTTCCCGGCGATCGCACGCTGTCCTTCGGCAACGTCGGCGAGCGCCGACGAGTTCCTGATCCGCTGTCCGGCGATCTGCGCCTGACGGGCGGCTGCCTTGCGCGCCCTCTCGCGAGCGCGACACGCGGCGCAGCGAACCGCGGTGCTGAACACGTCGCCGGCCGCCACTTCGTACCACCATTTCTGACGCTCTGCGCGCCAGATGCCCGCGGCGCCACAGTCTACGCAGCGGAACGCCAGGTCAGTGTAGTAGCCGCGGCGGACGAACTCGGGCTCGCCGTAGCTGTTGTACGGCCGCAGCAGCGCCGGGCTGACCGCCGCGCTGCCAGGCGGCCGCAGGTCTACGCTTTGTCGCTGATCGGCGGCCAGCCGCAGTGTCTTGCGCCGGCGGCGGGCAGCGATGATCTCCGCCCGTCGCTGCTTGCCACTACGCAGCGCATTCGTTTTCCGGGGAGACACCTTGTTGGCCTGTGCTTTCATTGTCTCTTCTCTTGATCTTCTCTACCAGTCTCACGCGTCCTGAGCTCCACTTCTCCGGGTGTGCCGACAACGACCGATCGGCTGCCGTGGAGCAAGGTGGAGCGCGGGAACCCGCTGCAGACGCCCAGCGTGCTGCGCTGCCCGGCTGCTGTCCAGCGAAACCTGTGCCAGACCGCGACGCGCCGCCATCGATCGATCAAGGGACTGATCGGTAACGACAAAGCGCGCGCCGGACAGAGCACGGGATGGGCGCAGCAGATCGATATGAGTAGAATTCTCGATAAGCATTTATCGGGAGTGATAGGCAGATGAAGAAGACGGTGGTCATCGGTTTTCTCGGGACGCAACTCGACTACGGTGGGCGTGGGGCAACGCGCTGGGCGAAGTGGCGCCCAACAGTCGCGCTGTGCCAGCAGGACGATCTGCCGATCGACCGCCTGCATCTGCTGCACGACGAGCGCAGCCGGGGTCTGGCCGAGCGGGTCAGTCTCGATATCGCCGAGGTTTCGCCGAGAACCGAGGTCTGCCGGGTCGAAATCGGCTTGCGTGATGCGTGGGATTTCGAGGAAATGTACACGACGCTGCACGACTTTGCGCGCGCCTATCCGTTCTCGACGGACGATGAGGACTACCTGATCCACATCACGACCGGCACGCACGTGGCGCAGATTTGCTGGTTTCTGCTCGCCGAGACGCGCTACCTGCCGGCGCGCCTGCTGCAGATGTCGCCACCGCGAAAGGGGGGAGAAGAGGCGGCGGCGCGTGTGGGCAGCTACGCGCTGATCGACCTCGACCTGTCGCGCTACGACAAGATCGCGCAGCGCTTTCGCCACGAACAGGCGGACACGCAGGTCTTCCTGAAATCCGGCATCGCAACGCGCAACGCTGCCTTCAACACGATGATCGAGCGCCTCGAGCGCGTTGCCGGACGCTCGCGCGCGCCGCTGTTGCTGGTTGGCCCGACCGGCGCCGGCAAGTCGTTTCTGGCGCGCCGGGTGTATGAATTGAAGCGGCAAAAGCAGCGCATTGGCGGACGCTTCGTCGAAGTCAACTGCGCCACGCTGCGTGGCGACGCAGCGATGTCAGCGCTTTTTGGGCATGTGCGCGGCGCCTTCACCGGCGCGCAAGGCGAGCGCATCGGCTTGCTGCGCGCAGCCGACGGTGGTCTGCTCTTTCTCGACGAGATCAGCGAACTGGGTCTGGACGAACAGGCGATGCTGCTCAAGGCGGTCGAGGAGAAGCGCTTCTTTCCGCTCGGCAGCGACCGCGAGTCGGGCAGCGACTTCCAGCTCATTGCCGGAACTAATCGCGATCTGCGCCGCGGCGTGCGCGAAGGGCGTTTCCGCGAGGATCTGCTGGCGCGCATCAATCTGTGGACCTTCGAACTGCCGGGCCTCAGCGCGCGCCTCGAGGACATCGAGCCAAATCTCGATTTCGAACTTGAACGTCATGCGCGCGAGCAAGGCCGGCAGGTGCGCTTCAACGCCGAGGCGCGCAGCGTCTATCTTGCCTTCGCGTGTTCGCCGCAGGCGCTTTGGCGGGGCAATTTCCGCGAGTTGTCGGCCTCGCTGACTCGCCTGGCAACGCTGGCCGAAGCGGGACGCATCAACCAGGCCGACGTTCGCGACGAAATCGCCCGCCTGCGCCGCGCCTGGGCGGATGAGCAAACCGACGACCTGGCAGAACAGTTCCTCGGCACCGGCGCCGACGAACTCGACCTGTTCGAGCGTAGCCAGCTCAACTGCGTGCTCGAGGTCTGTCGCCGCTCAGCCAGCCTGTCGGAAGCCGGCCGCAAGCTATTCGCCGTCTCGCGCCTGCAGAAGAGCCAAGCGAACGACGCCGACCGCTTGCGCAAGTACCTGGCGCGCTTCGGCCTCGACTGGGCAGCGCTGACGGCGAGCCGCCCAGCCGCGTGAGCCGGGCGCAGCCGCCGCGCACCCGCTGGCAGCGCTGACGGGGCTGGCGGCGCTGGCAAGCGCCTTTACACGCCTGCCGGTGCGCGCAACAATCGAAGCGCGAAGTACCCAACGTCAATTTCACTGCCGCCAAGGAGACTGCCGATGTTCAGCCAGGCTACCCTCAGCTTCCTCGACGAACTTGCTGCAAACAATAACCGCGAGTGGTTTACCGCCAATCAGGCGCGCTATGAAAGCCTGGTGCGTGAACCGGCGCTCGCCTTCATTGCGGCCATGGCGCCCGAGCTGGCAAGCTTTGCGCCACATTTTCGCGCCGAGGCCCGCAAGATCGGCGGTTCGCTGATGCGCGTGCAGCGCGACACGCGCTTCGCCCGCGACAAACGCCCGTACAAGACGAACATCGGCATCCACTTTCGCCATCAGCTCGGCAAGGACGTGCACGCGCCCGGCTTCTACGTGCATATCGCAAGCGACGGCTGCTTCCTCGGCGCCGGGTGCTGGCACCCCGAGCCCGACGCCCTGGCGCGCATCCGCACGCACATCGCCGAACACCCCGAACGCTGGTTCGCGGCGCGCGACGAGCGCCAGTTCGCCGCGCACTGGGCGCTCGCCGGCGAGTGCCTGAGCCGCCCGCCGCGCGGCTACGCCACCGACCATCCGGCGATCGACGACCTCAAACGCAAGGATTTCATCGCGCTCGCCCCGCTGGCGATTGCCCAGGCGACCGATCAGGCCTTGCTTCCACTGGCCGCGCGACGCTTCGCCGAGGCCGCCCCGCTGATCAGCTTCCTTTGCCCGGCGCTGGGCGCGCCCTACTGAGAAGCGGGAACAACGGCGGGCAGCCGATCAACGGGGGCGACCTGCGCACCGCCTCGCCTCGTCGCCCGCACCGTCTGCGGCGCTGACGTGCATCCGATCGCCGCTGCCCAGCGTATCTTCAGCGTGCGGCACAGATTTGGCTGTGCCCTTACGGGCCGATAAAGCGAGGGAAAGGAGGCAGGAATGATCAGAATCATGGCAAGAATCAAGGCGCGCGCTGGACAGGAGGCGGCGCTGCGCTCGCTTTTGCGCGAGCTGTGCACGCCAAGCCGTAACGAAAGAGGTTGCCTGAGCTACGCGCTGTTCGAGAACGAAGACGATCCGCTCGAGTTCGTCACCGTCGAGCAATGGCGCGATCAGGCGGCGGCCGACGCGCATCTGGCTTCTGCGCACGTTGCGGCAGCGACTGCCCTGGCCAGCGAACTGCTCGCGCAGGCGCCGCTGATCCATCGTTTTCGCGCGATCGCCTGAGGCGCGTGTTCGCTACCGACCGCGCTGCGGGCTGACCGACGCCTTGCCATTGCAGCCAAGCGCTGCCCATGCCAATTGGAGAGAAGCCAATGTTGAAAGGACTGATGCAGGACCAACCGTTGCTCATTTCATCGCTGATCGAACACGCAGCGCGCTTTCATCCGGGCGGCGAAATCGTTTCGCGCACGAACGAGGGTCCCCTCCATCGCTGCACCTACGCCGACATCCACCGGCGCGCCAGGCAACTGGCCAATGCCTTGGCGGGCCTTGGCGTGCACGGTGGCGATCGCATCGCCACGCTGGCCTGGAACGGCTATCGGCACATGGAACTGTATTACGGCGTTTCCGGCATGGGAGCGATCCTGCACACGATCAACCCGCGCCTGTTCCCCGAACAGATCGAATACATCGTCAATCATGCCGAGGATCAGTTGCTGTTCTTCGACCTCAGCTTCGTACCCCTGGTCGAACGGCTGGCCAAGGTTTTGCCGACCGTCCGCGGCTTCGTCGTGATGACCGACCGCGCGCATTTTCCGGAGTGCAGCATCCCCGGCCTGCTCTGCTACGAAGATCTGCTGGCGGCGCAGACGAGTGACTACGAATGGCCGCAGTTCGACGAAAACACGGCTTCATCGCTCTGCTACACCTCCGGCACGACGGGCAACCCGAAGGGCGTCCTTTACTCGCACCGCTCGTCGGTACTCCACTCCTGGGCCGCCTGCGCGACCGACGGCCTGGCCATCGGCAGCAGCGAAACGGCGCTGCTCGTCGTTCCGATGTTTCATGTCAACGCCTGGGGCATGCCCTACGCCGGCGCGATGTGCGGTGCCCGCCTGGTCATGCCGGGTCCGGCGCTCGACGGCAAGAGCGTCTATCAACTGCTGCGCGACGAGCAGGTGACGCTGGCGCTCGGCGTTCCCACGGTGTGGATGATGCTGCTGCAACATGTCGACAGCGAACGCCTGAACCCGGCCGACGAACTCTGCCTGCGGCGCGTCGTGATCGGCGGCTCGGCGGCGCCGCGCGCAATGATCGAACGCTTCGCGACGACCTTCGGCGCTTTCGTCGTACACGCCTGGGGAATGACCGAGATGTCGCCGCTTGGAACGGTGTGCAATCTGTTGCCCAAACACGCCGGGTATTCGCTTGACCAGCGACTGAGCCTCCAGGAGAAGCAGGGGCGGGCGGTGTATGGCGTCGAACTGAAGATCGTCGACGACGCGCTCGCCAGCTTGCCGCACGACGGCGTCGCTGCCGGCCATCTGCTCGTGCGCGGACCTTGGATTGCCCGGTGCTACTACCGCGACGACGATTCCGCCGTGCTCGACGATGCGGGCTTTTTCGATACCGGCGATGTGGCGACCATCGACCCTGACGGCTACATGCAGATCACCGATCGCTCGAAAGACGTGATCAAGTCGGGCGGCGAATGGATCTCTTCGATTGCCCTGGAAAACGCAGCGATCGGCCACCCGGCAGTCGCCGAAGCCGCCGTCATCGGCGTGCCGCACGCCAAGTGGCAGGAGCGGCCATTGCTGATCGTCGTGAGAAAAGCCGGCCAGGCGCTCGAGCGCGCCAGCCTGCTGGAGTTTCTGGCCGGCAAGGTAAGTCCGTGGTGGCTGCCCGACGATGTCGCTTTCGTCGACGAACTGCCGCATACCGCGACCGGCAAGCTGCATAAACTGCGCCTGCGCGAAATGTTTCGCGACTACCGCCTGCCCACCAGCCGGTAGGCGAGCGTGCCGATCAGCGCCCGTCGCGCGCCACCGCGCGGCCGGCCGCAAGCGCGGATGAGCCGAACGCAAGCCAGAAAAAAGCCGCCAGGCTGGGCATACCTTGCCCAGCCTGGCGGCTTCTGCGCAGCCGCGGCGGCTACTGCCTGGTCGCCGCGGGCTGCTGCTGGTCGCTTACGATGACCTGCGCCTAGTGGCTGGCACCCGAAGCGCCAAAGCCGGTCTGCGCACGCACGTACTGGTCTTCGAAGGCGTCGGACTCAGCCTTCGCCCGCGCACTCGTGTCGCTCTTCGACATGACGTAGGCAAGGATGAAGGCGATCGGCATGGCGAACAGGGCCGGCTGCGTATAGGGGAACAGAGCCGCCTTGTTGCCCAGCACGTCGACCCACACCGACTTCGAGAAGAGCACGAAGAGCACGGCTGAAATGACGCCGCCGTAGCCACCCCAGAGCGCGCCACGCGTGCTCAGTCCCTTCCAGTACATCGAGAGGATGAGGACCGGGAAGTTCGCGGCAGCAGCGACGCCGAAGGCCAGGCCGACCATGAACGCGATGTTCATTTTCTCGAACATGATGCCGAGAACGATGGCCAGCAAGCCAAGGCCGATCGTCGCGAAGCGCGAGACGCGGATTTCTTCCGCCTCGGTCGCCTCGCCCTTGCGAATGACGCGGGCGTAGATGTCGTGCGAGATGGCCGATGCGCCAGCCAGCGCGAGACCGGCAACGACGGCCAGAATGGTGGCAAAGGCGACCGCCGCCAGGAAGCCGAGCAGCATGTTGCCGCCAACCGCCTTGGCCAGGTGCATGGCAACCATGTTGCCGCCGCCGATCAGTTTCTTGCCGACTTCGCCACCTTCGAAGAAATCGGGGTTCTGGCCGACGATGATGACCGCGCACAGGCCCATCAGGAAGATGACGTTGAAGAAGAAGCCGACGAAACCGGACGCGTAGAGCACCGATTTGCGCGCTTCCTTGGCGTTGCCGACAGTAAAGAAGCGCATCAGGATGTGCGGCAGGCGGGCCGTACCGAACATCAGGCCCAGACCGAGCGAGATGGCGGTGACCGGATCGGCGAGCAGACTGCCCGGCGCCATCAGTTTCGGACCGAGCTTATGGACCGCTTCCGCCCTCTGCAGCAGTTCGGTCAGCGAGAAGCCGAACTGGCTGTAGGCCAGGATCAGCGTCACCGTACCGCCGAAGAGCAACATGCACGCCTTGATGATCTGCACCCAGGTGGTTGCCACCATGCCACCGAAAGTGACGTAGACCATCATCAGGATGCCGACGACGAAGATCGCGATGTTGTAGTCCAGACCGAAGAGCAGCTTGATCAACTGGCCAGCGCCAACCATCTGGGCAATCAGATAGAAGACGACGACGACCAGCGACGAGATCGCGGCCATCGTCCTCACCTTGCCCTGGTCGAGCCGATACGAGGTGATGTCGGCAAAGGTGAACCGCCCCAGGTTGCGCAAGCGCTCGGCCATCAGGAAGAGGATGATCGGCCAGCCGGCGAAGAACGCCAGCATGTAGATGTAGGCGTCATAACCCTGGGTGTAGGCCATCGCCGTCAGCCCGAGCAGCGTGGCGGCCGACATGTAGTCGCCGGCAATCGCCAAGCCGTTCTGGAAGCCGGTAATCCCGCCACCGGCGGTATAGAAGTCGGCAGTCGACTTCGTCCGGCTGGCGGCCCAGTAGGTGATCCCCATCGTCATCGCGACGAAGATCAGGAACATGATGATGGCGTGCCAGTTGGTCGCCTGCTTGGCACCGCCGGCATCCATCGCCGGGCCGGCGAAGGCCAGGCCGTGAAGGAGGAGCAGGGAAAGCGCGGAAAGGATTCTCGACATCATAGCTTCTCCTTCTGGGCTTCCTTGATCAGTTGCTGGGTCAGCTCGTCGAACTCGCCGTTGGCGCGGCGGACGTAGACGACCGTCGTCAGCCAGAAGAAGACGAACAGGCACAGCTCGATCGTGTAGCCGATCGGCCACATCGACCCCTCGGCAATCTTCTGCCCGAGCAGCGCCGGGCTGAAGGCGACCAGCAGAAAGAAGCCGTAGAACAGCACCAACACGATGGCCGCCAGCGTCCACGCGAAGCTGCCGCGCTTGCGAACCAGTTCCTGGAATTTGGGATTGACCCGCATTCGCTCGTACATCACGCTACTCATTCGATTTATCCTCCTGTTTTGTTCTCTTGCAGCGGTTGATTTCCGCGGATTGACCAGGTATTGACAGGACTGTCTCCTCGCCGCGGCGAATACTACCCCAGAAAAAAGCCCTGTTCAATTCTGTCGTTCTGCGACTTTCGCACTGCGCCACGCCTTCCGCCACCGATTTCCAGCGCCTGGAGCACCCGCCACGAGCGTGGCGAGCGGCGCCGCGTCGCCTTCCTCGGTCGCCCGGCCGCTCGCTCAGCCTGCTTACTCGCCGAAATGGCGCAGACCGGCGAGATCGAGGATGGTCAGCGTTCCGTAATCGACCCGGAGAAGGCTGGCTTCTTCGAGTCGGTGCAGCGCCTGGTTGACGCGCTGGCGCGACATTCCGGCCAGCAGGCCGATCTCCTCCTGCGAGATGCGCAGCGTCAGGCTGCTGCCCGGATAGAGCAGCGGGTTGAACATCGACGCCAGGCAGCGGGCAAGGCGGGCGTCAGGATCGAGCAGTCTTTCATGCTCGAGCATGCCGATGAACTGACCGAGACGCTCGTTGAGCTGCATCAGCAGGAAGCGGTTGAACGAGATGCTGTGATCGAGCATCTCCTGAAAGCGTGCGCGCTTCATGTATACGATGCGCGACTCGCGCAGGGCGATCACATCGTAGCGCCGCACTTCGTCCTTGAGGAGCGAGCCTTCGCCGAACCAGCTACCGCTCGACAGACCGATGAAACTCGTCGTTTTGCCGCTGCTCCAGTTGCTCGCCATCTTGACCAGCCCATCGACGATCCCCAGCCAGTGCTCGACGGGCTCGCCTTGCATGCAGACATAGCCGCCAGCCGGAATCGTGCGCACCAGGCAATCCTTCTTGATCTGCTCGAGTTGGTCAGCGGACAGTCCGCTGGCCCAGACCGACGCCTGCAGCATTTCATCGAGTGAATCCATGGACGGCTCGCTGCTCAGAAAGATCGCCAATTGTCTCGTGAACGACAATCAGCGGTGATGCGCTCGCTTAGACTTGGCCAAACTTCTGCCGCGCCAGCGCAGTTCGCCCGCTTGGCGTGCCGACCGTACAATGAGTCGGTACGAAAAAGGGGTTAGAATCGCAGCAGACAAATAAGCAGGGAAAGCGGGCCGCCAGGTTCGGCGGTCAAAGCACCGGAGGAGACAAGATGCCGGAACTGGCCTCGACGCAGGCGCTGGATACTTTTCCGCGCCTGCTGTTTCACCATGCGCAGGTGCGTGCGTCCAAGACGGCCATGCGCGAGAAGGATCTGGGTATCTGGCAGTGCTGGACTTGGCTGGAGGTGGCTGCCGAGGTCCGCGCGCTGGCCTGCGGTCTGGCCGAGATGGGTTTCACGCGCGGCGAAAACCTGGCGATCGTCGGCGACAATCGGCCGCGCATGTACATGATGATGGCCGCCGTGCAATGCCTGGGCGGCGTCCCGGTGCCGCTCTACCAGGACGCGGTGGCGAACGAATTGCTCTTCGTCCTGCTCGACGGCGAAATCCGCTTCGTCTTCGTCGAGGACCAGGAACAGGTCGACAAGGTGCTCGAGATCCAGGCGCAACTGCCGCACCTCGAGCATCTTTTCTACGACGACGCGCGCGGCATGCGGCACTACACGCAAGCCTTCATTCACGATGTGCGCGAATTGATGGCGATGGGCAAGATCCACCATCGCAACCACCCCGACCTGCTCGCCGAAGCGATCGCCAGTGGCCACGCCGACGATGTGAGCGTGATGCTCTACACTTCGGGAACGACCGGAAAACCGAAAGGCGTGCGCCTGACCCACCGCGCCTTCATCGCGGCGGCGCAGGGTGGGGTCGATTTCGACGACCTTACCGATTCCGAGGACATCCTCTCCTACCTGCCGATGGCCTGGGTCGGCGACCACCTGTTCTCGTATGCGCAGGCGATGGTCGCCGGGTTCACGATCAACTGCCCGGAGTCGGCCGAGACGGTAATGAACGATCTGCGCGAGATCGGTCCGACCTACTACTTTGCGCCACCACGCGTGTTCGAGAACCTGCTCACTCAGGTGATGATCCGGATGGAGGATGCCAGCCGGGTCAAACAGAAGATGTTTCACTATTTCATGGCGGTTGCCCGCCGCTGCGGAGCGGAAATCCTTGATCAGCGACCGGTCGGGCTGGCCGACCGCCTGCGCTATGCGCTCGGCCGGATGCTCGTCTACGGCCCGCTGAAGAACGTCCTCGGCATGAGCCGCATCCGGGTCGCCTACACGGCTGGAGCGGCGATCGGGCCTGACCTGTTCCGCTTCTACCGCTCGATCGGCATCAACCTGAAGCAGCTCTACGGACAGACGGAAACCTGCGCCTACGTCTGCCTGCAGCCGGACGGCCAGATCAAGTTCGACAGCGTCGGCCGACCGGCGCCGGGAGTCGAGGTGCGCATCGCCGAAAACGGCGAAATTCTCGTCAAGGGAGCGATGCTGCTCAAGGAGTACTATCGGCGCCCGGACGCGACGGCCGAGGCGATCAACGCCGACGGTTACTTCATGACCGGTGACGCCGGGCTGTTCGACGATGACGGCCACCTGAAGATCATCGACCGCGCCAAGGACGTCGGCAAGCTGGCGAACGGCGCGATGTACGCCCCGAACTATATCGAGAACAAGCTGAAGTTCTTCCAGCACATCAAGGAAGCGGTCGTTTTCGGCGATCGCCGGACGATGGTCTGCGCTTTTGTCAACATCGACATCGGCGCCGTCGGCAACTGGGCCGAGCGGCGCGGCATTGCCTACTCGGGCTATACCGATCTGGCGGCGAAGCCCGAGGTGTATGGCCTGATCGAAGAGTGCATCGAACAGGTCAATCGCGAACTGGTCGGCGAGGGCGTCCTGGGCGATTCGCAGATCCATCGTTTCCTGATCCTGCACAAGGAACTCGACCCCGATGACGACGAGCTGACGCGCACGCGCAAGGTGCGGCGCAATTTCGTCGCCGAGAAATACGCCGTGCTGATCGAAGCGCTGTACGCCGGCCGGCAGAGTCAGTTCATCGAGACCGCCGTCAAGTTCGAGGACGGAAGACAGGGCAAGGTCGCCGCCGACCTGGTGATCCGCGACGTGCGGACCTTCCCGCTGGCGCGAAAGGCTGCCTGATGAGCCGAGAGATTGGTGAGGTCATTCTCGACCTGAAAAACGTTTCGCTCGCCTTCGGCGGCGTCAAGGCGCTGACCGACATTTCCTTCGACGTGCGCGAACACGAGATCCGCGCGATCATCGGCCCGAACGGCGCCGGCAAGAGTTCGATGCTGAACGTGATCAACGGCGTCTATCGCCCGCAGCAGGGCGAGATCGTCCTGCGCGGCAGGCGTTTCGCCCGGATGAATCCGTACAAGGCGGCGCAGGCGGGAATTTCGCGGACCTTTCAGAACATCGCGCTGTTCAAGGGGATGAGCGTCATCGACAACATCATGACCGGCCGCAACCTGAAGATCAGAACGAATCTGCTCCTCCAAGCCTTGTGGTGGGGTCCGGCCAGACGCGAGGAACTGGCGCACCGGGCCAAGGTCGAGGAAGTGATCGACTTTCTCGAAATCCAGCACATCCGCAAGACACCGGTCGGCCGCCTGCCATACGGCCTGCAGAAACGCGTCGATCTCGGTCGGGCGCTGGCCATGGAACCGAGCATCCTGCTCCTCGACGAGCCCATGGCCGGAATGAACGTCGAGGAGAAGCAGGACATGTGCCGTTTCATCCTCGACGTCAACGACCAGTTCGGTACGACGATCGTCCTCATCGAACACGACATGGGCGTCGTGATGGATATCTCCGACCGCGTCGTCGTTCTCGATTACGGCAAGAAGATTGGCGACGGCGATCCGGATGCAGTGCGCAGCAATCCGGAAGTCGTCAGCGCGTATCTCGGCGCTGGCCACTGAGGAGGGCAGGCAAATGGGCTTTTTTGTCGAGACACTGATCGGTGGCCTGATGGCCGGCATGCTCTACTCGCTTGTCGCGCTCGGCTTCGTTCTGATTTTCAAGGCCTCCGGCGTGTTCAACTTTGCCCAGGGCGCGATGGTGCTGTTTGCCGCGCTGGCCATGGCGCGCTTTGCCGTCTGGATCCCCGGATGGCTGGGAATCGACAACGCGCTGCTTGGCAATATCCTGGCCTTTCTCGCCGCCGGCGGACTGATGTTCGCCGTCGCCTGGCTGATCGAGCGCCTGGTTCTGCGCCACCTGGTGAATCAGGAAGGTGCAACGCTGCTGATGGCAACACTCGGCATCGCCTACATCCTGGAAGGACTCGGCACGAGCATTTTCGGCAGCGACATCTACAAGATCGATATCGGCATGCCGAAGGATCCGGTGATGATCCTCGAAGGGACGTTCGAAGGGGGGCTGCTGATCAACAAGGAGGATTTCGTTGCCGCGCTGATCGCCGCCGTTCTGGTCGGTCTGCTCACGCTGTTCTTCCAGAAGACCTCGACCGGCCGCGCGCTGCGCGCCGTGGCCGACGATCATCAGGCGGCGCAATCGATCGGCATTCCGCTCAACCGCATCTGGGTCATCGTCTGGTGCGTCGCCGGCGTCGTCGCGCTCGTTGCCGGCGTCATCTGGGGTTCGAAACTCGGCGTTCAGTTCTCGCTCGCGACGGTCGCGCTGCGCGCCCTGCCGGTGGTGATCCTGGGCGGGCTGACCTCGGTTCCCGGCGCGATTCTCGGCGGCCTGATCATCGGTGTCGGCGAGAAGCTGTCCGAAGTCTATCTCGGCCCACATATCGGCGGCGGAATCGAGATCTGGTTCTCCTACCAGCTTGCCCTGGTCTTCCTGCTGTTCAGGCCGCAGGGCCTGTTCGGCGAGAAGATCATCGACCGCGTCTGAACGGGAGAGCAGATCCATGCTTTATAGAGAAAACGGCCAGTTCAAGACCTCGTACGCCGACGACCAGCAAATCTTCCCGATCGCACAGGACCGCTGGCTGATCATCGGCCTGCTCGTCTTCGCCTTCATCGGAGTGCCGCTGCTGGTCGACGAATACCTCTTTCGCGCCATCCTGATTCCGTTTCTGATTCTTTCGCTCGCCGCGCTCGGGGTCAACATTCTGGTCGGCTTCTGCGGCCAGATCACACTCGGCGCCGGCGCTTTCATGGCGGTCGGCGCCTACGCCGCTTACAACTTTCACATTCGCGTCGACGGCATGCCGCTGCTCGTCTCGTTTCTTCTCGGCGGACTGACCTCGGCACTGGTCGGGATCTTCTTCGGCATCCCCAGCCTGCGTGTGCGCGGCCTCTACCTGGCGGTCGCCACACTCGCCGCGCAGTTCTTCACCGACTGGGTCTTTCTGCGCGTCCCCTGGTTTACCGACAACGCCTCATCCGGTTCGGTATCCGTCTCCAACCTCCATATCCTGTCCTGGGAGATTGCTTCGCCGCTCGACAAGTATCTGTTCTGCCTGGCGTTGCTCACGGTCTTCGCGCTGGCGGCAAAGAACATGACGCGCTGCGCAGTCGGCCGGCAGTGGATGGCGATACGCGACATGGATGTCGCCGCCGAGGTGATCGGCATCCGGCCGATGTTCGCCAAGCTCTCGGCGTTTGCCGTCAGTTCGTTCTACGTCGGCATCGCCGGCGCGCTCTGGGGCTTCATTCACCTGGCATCGTGGGAGCCGGCCGCGTTCTCGGTCGATCGATCGTTCCAGTTGCTGTTCATGGTGATCATCGGCGGCCTCGGTTCGGTGATGGGCAGCTTCTTCGGTGCGGCTTTCATCGTCATCCTGCCGATTGCCCTCAATCAGTTTCTGCCCGCCCTTGGCGGGCTGTTCGGGATGACGATTTCGACCGCCGGCATCTCGCATGCCGAGCTGATCATTTTCGGCGCCCTGATCATCTTCTTTCTGATCAAGGAACCGCACGGCATTGCGCGCTTATGGTCTACCGGCAAGGAAAAACTTCGCCTCTGGCCATTTCCGCACTAGGACCGGGCGCGACGGCGGCAGCGAAAAGCCGGTGCCCGACAGCAACTCGTTTATCGACCAAGGAGGAGACAAAATGAAACCACGCAAACTTGCTCGGGCAGGCATCTTCGCCGGTGCTTTCCTGGCCTCGCTGGCGAGTGCCTCGACAGCGCTGGCGCAAGCCAAGGAGCAGTTCTTTCCGGTCCTTGTCTACCGCACCGGCGCCTACGCGCCGAACGGTTCGCAATGGGCCAACGGCTACGTCGACTATCTCAAGCTGAGCAACGCCAAGGGCGGCATCAACGGCGTGCGGATCAGCTTCGAGGAATGCGAGACGGCCTACGCCACCGACCGCGGGGTCGAGTGCTACGAGCGCCTGAAGGGCAAGAATGGCGGCGCCACCGTCTTTCAACCGCTGTCCACCGGCGTCACCTTCGCCCTCACCGAAAAGGCGCCGGTCGACAAGATACCGCTGATCACCGCCGGTTACGGGCGCAGCGAATCGCAGAACGGCGCCGTGTTCACCTGGAACTTCCCCTTGCTCGGCACCTACTGGGTCGGCGCCGACGTGGCGATCCAGCACATCGCGAAGAAGGAGGGCGGCGCCGGCAAACTGAAGGGCAAGAAGATCGCGCTCGTCTACCACGACAGCCCGTACGGCAAGGAGCCGATCCCGGTACTGCAGGAACTCGGCAAGACGCACGGCTTCGAGGTCCAGTTGCTGCCGGTTGCCCATCCCGGCGTCGAACAGAAGGCAACCTGGCTGCAGATCAGGCAGCAGAAACCGGACTACGTTCTGCTCTGGGGTTGGGGAGTGATGAACTCGACCGCACTGCGCGAAGCCCAATCGACCGGATACCCGCGTGAGAAGATGATCGGCGTCTGGTGGGCCGGTGCCGAGCCCGATGTCAAGGATGTCGCCGAAGGCGCCAAGGGTTACAGCGCGCTGACCCTGCAGCACGGCGCCGAGCCCAACTCGAAAGTGGTCAAGGACATGCTCGAACAGGTCTACGCCAAGGGGCAAGGAACCGGACCGAAGGACGAGGTCGGGCAGGTTCTCTACATGCGCGGGCTGCTCTCGGCGATGCTGGCGGTCGAGGGCGTGCGCAAGGCGCAGGAACGCTACGGCAAAGGCAAGGTGATGAGCGGCGAGCAGGTGCGCTGGGGTCTCGAGAATCTCAATCTCGACCAGAAGACGCTTGACGCGATGGGTTTTGCCGGCGTCATGCGTCCGGTGCAGACCTCGTGCCTGGATCACATGGGATCGTCGTGGGTGCGCGTGCACACCTGGAACGGCAAGAAGTGGGAATTCACCTCCGACTGGTACCAGGCCGACGAGAAGACGCTGCGGCCGATGGTCATGCTCGCCTCGAGCAAGTACGCCGAGGAGAAGAAGCTGAAACCTCGCTCGCCGGAAGAATGCAAGAAATAAGCCATTACGGACTCGCTGCTGCGAGTCCGCGCCCGGCTCTCCTGCGCAGCGAGGCGCCGGGCGTCACCACGACCCGCAAAGAAACGCCATGAACACTGCCGACATCGCGCTCAGTACACCGGCCACGCCCAAACTGCTGCTGCGCGTCAACAGCATCGAGGTGATTTACAACCACGTCATCCTGGTTCTCAAAGGCGTTTCGTTCGGCGTCCCGGAAGGTGGCATTGTCGCCCTGCTCGGCGGCAACGGCGCCGGCAAGACGACGACCTTGCGCGCCGTGAGCAATCTCCTGCGCGGCGAGCGCGGCGCAGTGACAAAAGGAACGATCGACCTGCGCGGCGAGCGCATCGAAGCGCTGACCCCGGCCGAACTGGTCAAACGCGGCGTCATTCAGGTCATGGAGGGACGGCATTGCTTCGGCCACCTGAGCGTCGAGGAGAACCTGCTCACCGGCGCCTATACCCGGCGTGACGGCAAGGCAGCGGTGAACGAAACACTGGAAAAGGTCTACGCGTATTTCCCCCGCCTGAAGACGCGACGCAGCAGTCAGGCCGCCTACACCTCGGGCGGCGAGCAGCAGATGTGCGCGATCGGCCGGGCGCTGATGGCTAACCCGCGCATGGTTCTGCTCGACGAGCCGTCGATGGGTCTCGCCCCGCAGATCGTCGACGAGGTCTTCGCCATCGTCCGTGACCTCAACCAGAAGGAGGGCGTGACCTTCCTCCTCGCCGAACAAAACACCAGTATGGCGCTGCGCTACGCCGACTTTGGCTACATCCTGGAAAACGGCCGCGTCGTCATGGAAGGCTCGGCCAGCGACCTGGCGAGCAACGAAGATGTCAAGGAGTTCTACCTCGGCCTGTCCTCCGGCGGCCGCAAGAGCTTCCGCGACGTCAAGCACTACCGTCGCCGGAAACGCTGGCTGTCGTGACGCTCGCCGGACAGGCCCGGCGGCGCGCGCAGCGGCCGACCTGGCTGCACGTGTGCCTGATCGGCGTGTGCCTGAGCGCGAGCGGGCCCTGGGTGGCAGCGGCCGATGCGCCTGCCGAAGCGCCGATCAAGCCGACGCTGCAAATCGGCGATTGCGTCGAATTTCGTGAAGGCGGCAGCGGCTGGCTGCTCACCACGCCGGTATACTGGCTGCGCGGATCGCTCACGGCAGTCCGCAGCGAGCGCCGCACACCGGCACGCTGCCCGCGCCTCGAGCGACCGCCGTCGACCTACACGCCAGCCGAGCGAGCGCTGCTGGCGCGCGCCATGCCTTGCCGTACTGACGATGCGCAGCTTGCAGAAATCGAAGTGACGCGCGCGTCCGTCACTGTCGATGCGTGGGAGACGCCATGGTCGCACCAGCATGGAACTGCCGGCTGGCTTTTTCGCGGGCAGTTTCTCGATCAGACATTGACCCAGGGAGGAATCGTCGAGATGGATGCTGAATGGCTCACGCGCTGTACGGCGAAAGAATGATCGGCGCACCGCTGAACGGCGTGCGCGTCCTCGACCTGACTCGCCTGCTGCCCGGTCCGGTCGCCACGCTGCACCTCGCCGACCTGGGCGCTGATGTGATCAAGATCGAGGACCACGCGGCCGGTGACTATGCGCGCATCCTGGGCGACGGCCCGGATGGGATCAGCGTCTTCTATCGCTGCGTCAATCGCAACAAGCGCGGCTTGCGCCTGGACCTGAAACAGCCACAGGGGCGCGAGGTCCTGCTCCGTCTGGCGGCTGGCGCCGACATCGTCGTCGAGAGCTTCCGGCCCGGCGTCAGCGAGCGCCTGGGGATCGGCTATCGGCAGCTTGCTGCGGTCAATCGCAAGATCGTCTATTGCGCGATCACCGGTTACGGTCAGGACGGGCCGCTCGCCAGCGCCGCCGGGCACGACCTGAACTATATCGGGCTGTCGGGTGTGCTCGAACAGATCGGTGTCGATGGCGGGCGGCCGGCGATTCCCAATCTGCAGATCGGCGACCTGCTGGGCGGCGCAATGAGCGCCGTGATGGGAATGCTGGCGGCGCTTTTCGACGCGCAACGCAGCGGCCAGGGACGACTGGTCGATGTGGCGATGAGCGAGGCTGTCCTGGCGCACAACCTCTTCCCGTTCTTTCATCTGCAGAGTTCCGGCGAATTGCCGCCGCGCGGCGGCGATCTGCTCAGCGGCGGCGACGCCGGCTACGCCGTTTATGCCACTGCCGACGGGCGCTACATGGCCGTCGCACCGCTCGAAGAAAAGTTCTGGGCCCTCTTCTGCGCCACCCTCGGGCGACCTGAATGGCTGCCGCTGCACGGCGCACGCGGCGCGCAGGCAGCCACCTTGCGGCACGAACTCGCGGCGCTCTTCGCCAGTCGCGACCAGGCGTACTGGCAGGAACTGTTTGCCGGCGTCGATTGCTGTGTAACGCCCGTCCTCAGCGTCGACGAAGCGCTCGCGCATCCGCATTTCGTCGCCCGCGGAATGACCGTGCACGCCGACGGGGTACACCAATACGCGCCGCCGATAAAGCTCTCTGGCTGGGTCTTTGCCGTCGAGCGCGCAGCGCCCTCACCCGGCGAGCACAGCGCCGAGATTCTCAGCGCAGCGGGTTTCAGCCGCGCAGAAATCGACCGTCTGCAGGCAAGTGGCGTGCTCTGAGCGCGCGCGCGGACGAAGGTTGTGCGCACGCCCCGCCTGGCGTGCCGCCGGCTAGGGCTTGGACGCCGGCTTTGACGGATCGTCGGCTTTCGTCGCCTCGCCCGCTTTCTTCGCCTCGGCAGCCGCATTGGCAACCTGCTGCATCTGTTCCTGCATCTGCTGCAGCATCGTCAAAGGCCACAAGGCCGCCTGCTTCAGGGCATCGTTACCACTGTTCACGGCGGGAACGACCTCGCTCCCCGAAGCGCCGCCGGCGCCGGCGCCATAGCTGCTCGCCATCTTGCCCATCGCGCGCACCGCATTGAGCGTCACGCACTGCATTTCAAGGCCCTGAATCGTCATCTGCAGCATCGACAGATTCATCTTGAGCCAGTTTTCGACGGCTTTGAGGTCCTTGATCTTCTGTTCGATCTCTTCAACGTTGAAAGTGGGGGTAACCATGCCCGGCAGGGACAGGCCCATGTTCCCCCACATTCTCCTGGCAAAACCAAGGGGGTCTGTAATGGAATCGTGATTCGACATACTTGTACTCCGCTAGAGTGGTCGAGGGGGGAAACGCTCAGTCGCCGATCCATCTTAACAAAGTTCCGGCGCTCGTGTCGTTTTCGCTCGGCGATGCACCACCGGTCGCCGCCAGCGGCCCGCATCGACAGCCCTCGCCTGGGCGTGCCCTGCCGACTGTCGGTGATCAATCGCCGGCGAACGCGACCGCGCGGACAGATCGGTCATTGGCGCGAGAACTTCGTCTGATTCATCTTGGCAATGAGAATCATTCTCATATATACTCAATCCTGCCGGGCACGGGGTTTGCCGCTGCCAGGTGCCAAAAGTAACGAGGACGAGACACATGGCGGGAAACGATTCGATCAGCCTGTTCGACCTGCCGATCGGTCAGGAAGGAAAAGTCAGCCGGGCGCCAGTCGCCTGCAGCGGCGCGGCGGCTGAGCGCGAGCTGGCCTTGCGCCTGGTCGAAATCGGCTTCATCGAGGGCGAACGCGTACGCGTCGTTGCGCGCACGCATCCTGGTGGTGATCCACTCGCCGTGCGCATCGGCAGCACGATGTTTGCCCTGCGCCGCTGCGAAGCCGAACAGGTGCTCGTCGCGCCGCTGAACGACGGCGGCGATGCTCTCCAGCGGGAGCCGATGCACGCCTTCAACGGCCCGCTGTCAACCGCCGCTGCACCGACCCCGAAGGACGTGGACAGATTCGGCGCTGGTCGCCGGCAACCCGCGCCCGGCGCCAGGGAGCGCAGAGCATGAGCAGCGCGACGCTCGCCCTGCGCCTGGCCCTGCTGGGCAACCCCAACTGCGGCAAGACAGCGCTGTTCAATCTGCTCACCGGCAGCCGCCAGAAAGTGGCCAACTACCCGGGGGTCACCGTCGATCGCAAGGAAGGTCAGTTCACCACACCGTCCGGCAAGCACTTTCGTGTTCTCGATCTGCCCGGCGCCTACAGCCTGAACGCAGCGAGCGCCGATGAACAGATCACGCGCGAGGTGGTGCTCGGAACGCTGGCCGGCGAGGAGCGTCCCGACCTCATCGTCTGCGTCAGCGATGCGACCAACCTCAGGCTCAACCTGCGGCTGGTTCTCGAAGTCAGACGTCTCGGCCTGCCGATGGTGCTGGCCCTCAACATGACCGATCTGGCGAAGAAACGCGGCATCGAAATCGACCTGCCGGCGCTGCAGCGCGAATTGGGCATGCCGGTGGTCGAGACCGTCGCCGTCCAGCGCGGCGGCGCGAGCGCGCTGATTGCCCGACTCGAAGCTGCCTTGCCGGCCGAACGACCGCCGCCAACTGGCTGGCCGTCGCCGGACATTGCCGAGGTCAGCGCGACGCAGCGCGAGGTGCGCCGCATTCTTGCCGCAAGCGTGCGCGAACCGGCGCTCGATACGCGGGTCGACGAGCGCATCGATCGCGTCGTCCTGCACCCGGTGTGGGGAATGCTCATCCTGGCGGCGACGCTGTTCCTGATGTTCCAGGCGGTGTTCAGTTGGGCCAGCCTGCCGATGGAGTGGATCAAGGCGGCGGTCGGCGCGCTCGGCAGCTTGCTTGGTGAACGTCTGCCGGACGGGATCCTGCGCAGCCTGCTGGTCGACGGCGTCGTCGCCGGCGTTGGCAGCGTGCTGATCTTCCTGCCGCAGATCCTGATCCTCTTCTTCTTCATTCTCGCACTCGAGGACTCGGGCTACCTGCCGCGCGCGGCTTTCCTGCTCGATCGCCTGATGGGCAAGGTCGGCCTCTCCGGTCGCTCGTTCATCCCCTTGCTGTCGAGCTTTGCCTGCGCGATTCCCGGCATTCTGGCCGCGCGAACGGTAGCCAACTGGCGCGACCGCCTGGCAACGATCATGATCGCGCCGCTGATGACCTGTTCGGCGCGCTTGCCGGTCTACGCGCTGATCATCGGCGCCTTCATTCCGGATACCACGGTTGCCGGCGTGTTCAATCTGCAGGGTCTGGTGCTCTTCTTCCTCTATGTGCTCGGCGTCGTGAGCGCGCTGGCGGTGGCCGGCGTACTCAAGCTCACGCTCAGCCGCGGCGCCCAGCATCCGCTGCTCCTCGAACTGCCGGCGTATCGCTGGCCACACGCGCGCAACCTGATGATCGGCCTGCTCGAACGCGCCCGCATCTTCGTCACGCGCGTCGGCAGCATCATTCTTGCGTTGATGGTGATCCTCTGGTTCCTCTCGTCTTTTCCGGCGCCACCGGCCGACGCCAGCGGTCCGGCAATTCAGTACAGCTACGCCGGCATGCTTGGCCGAGCACTCGAAGTCGTCTTTGCACCCATCGGTTTCAACTGGCAGATCTCGATCGCGCTGGTTCCCGGCATGGCCGCGCGCGAAGTCGCCGTCGGCGCACTCGGCACGGTCTATGCCCTTTCCGCCGCCGGCAACGACGTGAGCGAGCAACTGGCGCCGATGCTCGCCGCCGACTGGCCGCTGGCCACCGCCTACGCGCTGCTCGCGTGGTACGTGTACTCGCCGCAATGCCTGTCGACGCTGGCGGTGGTCAGGCGCGAAACCAACTCCTGGCGCTACCCGTTGCTGATGGCCGGCTACCTGTTTGCCCTGGCCTACGCCGCCGCTTTCGTCACCTACCGAGTCGCCCTGCTCGTCACCGGAGGGTGAAATGTCTGCTGACGAACCGATCGCCTACGGCGCAGTCGTCTGCGCTACCGCCTACGCCGGCTGGCGGCTGCTGCCGGCTGGCTGGCGCGCCGCACTGGCGCAAAGATTCTCCCGGCTGGCGCAGCGTGCCGGCCTGCTCGGGGCAGCGCGGCAAGTGCAGGCCGGCCCGAGCGGCCACACGGCGTGCCACACCTGCAGCGCTTGCCCGGGATGCGCTGAGAAGGGGCCGGGCACGGCAGTGCATACGGTCGCGTTCAGAAAGATGGACCGCAAGTCCGGCTAGTACGTGCGGCAGCCGGGAAGCGGGCGAGCAGCAGAACTGCGCTGCTCTGCGCGGCGCTGACGGCACCTGGCGCGAGACCAGGCCAAGACTAGACGAGCGCTGGCGGCGCTGTCGCGGATTGGCTGCCGGCGTCGTCCGCCGGCACGCTCAGATCGCCGCCGACGATTTCCAGGAGAGTGGCGATCTCGCGCGCGGCATGCTCGATCCGTTTCGCGTCGTCGAACGTCGTTCCGGAATGATTCGACTGCACACGCTGGGTGGTCGCAATGATGTCGTCCACCTCGGCCAGCAGGCGGCCGTGCATGGCATTGAGTTGCTCGACGCGCGCCATGCCAACTGCGCGCAGTTCCGCGATCGCTTGCTCGCGCTCGTCGCGCGAGCTGGCGGCCTGCAGCGTGCGCTCTGCGTTCATTTCCTGCAGCGAGGATTTCCACCAGGCAAGGAAGTTCGCCCGATGCCCGATCAGCGCGTTCAACGACAAGGCCATCGCATTCACCTCGTCGGTGTCCTTTCGGCAGAGCTGCAAATCCGCGGCGGCGCTTGAGTGCGGCACCG
>NZ_JAVMKF010000169.1:0-4325 GCF_031732815.1 Accumulibacter sp.
ACGACTACTGGTCGGACAAGGTACGCCGCTCGGTGCTGCTCGACGCCAAGGCCGACCTGCTGATCTTCGGTAACGCCGAGCGCGCCGTCGTCGAACTGGCGCATCGGCTGGCCGCCGGCGAGAAGATCGGCGAGATTCGCGACCTGCGCGGCAGCGCGTTTGTCGTTGCCCGCGCTTGGCGACCGGGCGCCGACTGGCGCGAGCTCGATTCGAGCGAGGTCGATACGCCCGGTCCGCCGGCTTGCCTGCCCGATCCCTACGCGACGCCTTCCCCTGCGGACGACCAGCGCGCCGCCTGCGCAGCCGGCAACGCGCAGCCAGGCAAGGGCGAGCGGCCGGTGGACCCGGTGCGCCGCATCGAGTTCGTGCGCGCTCGCCAGGCGGAGCGCGCACGCACGGTGATTCGTCTGCCCGCCTGCGAACAGGTTGCGGCAGACCCGGTGCTCTATGCGCACGCCTCGCGCATCCTTCATCTGGAATCGAATCCGGGCAATGCGCGGGCGCTCGTGCAGGCGCACGGCGAGCGCGACGTGTGGCTCAACCCGCCGCCGATTCCCTTGCGCACGGCCGAACTGGACGGCGTCTTTGCCGCGCCGTTTCAGCGCCGGCCGCATCCGGCGTATGGCGCGGCGAGGATTCCCGCTTTCGAAATGATCCGCTTTTCGGTCAACATCATGCGCGGCTGCTTCGGTGGCTGCACCTTCTGCTCGATCACCGAGCACGAGGGACGCATCATGCAGAGCCGTTCGCCGGAATCGATCCTGCGCGAGATCGGCGAGATCCGCGAGCGCACGCCCGGTTTCACCGGAGTCATTTCCGATCTCGGCGGGCCGACCGCCAACATGTACCGCCTGGGCTGCCGGGATGAACGCATCGAAGCCGCCTGCCGGCGCCTGTCTTGCGTTTTTCCGCGCATCTGCGAGAACCTCAACACCGACCATGCGCCGCTCGTCGAACTCTACCGCCAGGCGCGCAGTGCGCCTGGCGTGAAGAAGGTGTTGATCAGTTCAGGTCTGCGCTACGACCTTGCGCTGACGGACCCGGACTACGTGCGCGAACTGGTCAGGCACCATGTCGGCGGCTACCTGAAGATCGCTCCGGAACACAGCGAAGACGGTCCCCTGGCGCACATGATGAAGCCGGGAATCGCTTCCTTCGACCGGTTCAGGGCGATGTTCGAAAAGTTCTCGCGCGAAGCCGGCAAGGAACAGTACCTGATCCCTTACTTCATCGCGGCTCATCCGGGAACCACCGATCAGGACATGTTGAACCTGGCCTTGTGGTTGAAGCGCAACGGCTTTCGCCTCGATCAGGTGCAGACGTTTCTGCCGACACCGATGGCGCTGGCCAGCGCGATGTACCACAGCGGCAGGAACCCACTGCGTAAGCTGGCGCGGGGCCCGGAGACCGTCGAGCGCATTCGCTCGGGCCGACAGCGCCGACTGCACAAGGCGTTTCTACGTTACCACGACCCCGACAACTGGCCGCTGCTGCGCGAAGCGCTGCGCCGAATGGGGCGGGCCGACCTCATCGGCAGCGGTCGGCAGCAGCTTGTACCGGCTTTTCAGCCCGTCGGAAGCGGCCGACCCGCTATCCCGGCCGGCACGGACAGCCGGGCTAAGCCTCAGTCGCCGGCGCGGCCCGCAGACAGCGTTCCGCTGCGTGCCGTCAGGCGTGCGCCGAAAAACTCGCGTTGAGCGGCCAGCGTGGCTGGCTGGTGCGTTGGCCGTTCGCCGCGGAGAGCTCGTCGGCAAACAAGCGGTCATCCTCACCGATGTGCCGCTCAAACCAGTATTCGGCGTAGCGCAGCAAGGAATAGACGTCCTGGCTGCCGGCGAATGCATCGTTCAGCGCTTTGTAAAGGATGCGCAGCGTGTCGTGATGGACGCCGGCGTGCTCGCTGAAGTCGATCTCAGCTTCCTCGGCGAGCATCTGCTCGTTGGCAAAATGCTGGGCAAACAGCTCGAGCAGGTCGGCAAAGCCTTCCACCGCGGCTGAGCCGCTTTCCAGGCATTGCGCCTTGAGCAGCGAAATGCGGCTGAAAATCTCCTCGTGCTGCTGGTCGATGTCTGGCACACCGACCAACAACGCTTCCGGCAATTGGCCGGCCACGTATAGCTCCATCACAGGTCTCCTCGCTCGATTGGCGGTTTTCCTTTGTTTTCCGCACAGTATAGAAAACGCTTGCGCGGATTGCCAGAAAAATCGAAGTTAAGTCAGCAAAATGTCGGCAAGTCCATCGGGCACGCCGGGCGCTGGGGCAGGCGAACGGCCGCGAAAGCGCGGCGCAAGCGAGTTATCATCGGCACCTCCTGGCGGAATTCGGCGCAGGTTCGCCGAGCGAGCTGTCGCCCGCCGGCCATGGTCGGTTGGCCAACGAGAATCATAGCGACCCGATCCGCCGACTTCGATCCGGCTTGCCGGCTTGGACACACGCAGCTTGAAAGGAAGGACGATGTTCCGCACAGCCGCCCCCATCTGTCTCGCGCTGGCCGTACTTGGTGCAGCCCTGTGCTGCTGGCCGCCTGTCGCCGGCGCAGCCAGCGAAGCGAGCGCGGCGCGCAAGACGCTGCGCGCTTTTGACGACGAACAGCAACTCGCCGGGTTGTTCAAGCGCTGGGCCGACGAGGCGAAGCGCCGGAAGGACGAAGCGCAGCAGGCGCGTCTGAAGAAGGCGGACGGCGCCGCGCCGAGCACCCAGGCGATGCCGCCTCCGGCACCCAGGCCGGCACCCGCCGCCGCGGCTCCGGCGGCCACGGGCAAGGCGGAATCGGTGACCAACGTCCAGCACGCCGGCGTCGACGAAGGCGGCATCGTCAAGCTGCACGGCGATCATCTGGTCATCCTGCGACGTGGCCGGTTGTTTACGGTGCGGATCGCTGGCCAGGACCTGCGGCCGATTTCGGCGATCGACGCGTTTGGCCCCGAGGTCGACCCGCAAGGTGCCTGGTACGATGAAATGCTCATTTCCGGAAACACGCTGGTCATCATCGGCTACAGCTATGCGCGCGGCGGCAGCGAGATTGGCGTTTTCGACCTCACCCCGGATGGTCGCCTGAGCTACCGGGCGACCTACCATCTACGTTCCAACGATTACTACTCGTCGCGTAACTACGCCAGCCGCCTGGTCGGCAACAAGCTGATCGTCTATTCGCCGCATGTGCTCAGCCCGTGGGGCGACCCCTATGCCGCTTTTCCCGCTGTCCGGCGTTGGCGCCCCGGTGCCTTGCCGAGCGATTTCAAACGAATCGCGCCAGCGACGCGGATCTATCGCAGCGACGAGGCGCTTGATCCCTTTGCCGGAGTCGCCCTGCACAGCGTCGCCATTTGCGATCTGGCGCAGCCCGAGCTCGACTGCCACAGCACCGCCGTGCTCGGCCCGCCGGGGCGTGTCTTCTACGTCTCGCCGAACTCGGTTTTCGTTTGGACGACCGCCTGGCGCAGCGGCGTCCTGGCTACCGCACCGGTGTCGGCGGTTTTTCGCATTCCCCTCGACGGCTCGCCGCCGAGCGCGCTGAAGACCGCCGGCAGCCCGATCGATCAGTTTTCGTTTCTGGAGGACGAGCGCGGCATGCTGAACGTCCTGCTGCGCTCGAACGGGCGTGGCGACGGCATGTGGGCGGCCGAGTCCGGCGCCGGCGAGCTTGCCCTGATGCGTGTTGCGCTGGCCAGTTTCTCCGACGGCAAGGATGAGGTCCCGAACGATGCCTATCTGCGCTTGCCGAAGCCGGCGGGATACGCCATCCAGAGCCGCTATATCGGACCCTACCTGGTCTATGGCGCAGGCAGCGGCTGGTCGGTGCCGACCGGCGGCGTCCGCTCGCCGGTTTTCGCCGTGCGCTACGCGGCAGGCGAGGTGCATGAGGTTCCGCTCGTCCACCCGGTCGACCGTATCGAGGCGCTGGGCAGCCACGCTCTCGTGGTGGGCAGTGATGGCAAGGATTTGCATCTGACCAGCGTTCGCTTGTCGGATCAGCCGGCGACCGTCGACCGCCACCTGCGTCCAGGTGCCGCGCAGGGCGAGACGCGCAGTCACGGTTTCTTTTACAAGCCGGAGAGTGAGGTCGACGGCTTGCTCGGATTGCCGATCATCGGCGGCGGCGAGTCGGCCGCACGCCAACTGAGCACCGGCTCGGCGGCGATCCTCTATTTGCGCAACCGTGGTCTCGCCTTGAGCGAACTCGGCACGCTCGTCGCCAGGCCGGCGCAGAATGAAGGCAACGACGCCTGCCGCGCCTCGTGCGTCGACTGGTACGGCAACGCGCGGCCGCTCTTCGTGCGCGGCCGCGTTTTCGCCTTGATGGGCTACGAGATTGTCGAAGGAA
>NZ_JAVMKF010000170.1:0-4313 GCF_031732815.1 Accumulibacter sp.
CCGTCCAGGTAGATCGCGACGCGCTGGCTCTCCGCATCGGCCAGCAGTTGCACCGTCCCGGCGGGAACGTCGATCACCCGCACGGCGTCCGCCAGATAGCCTTGCCCAGGCAGGATTTCGGCCAGGCGGTTGGGCTGCGCGAGCAGGAAAGCTTCGTCGAGGCGATTGCCCTCCCGATCGGGAAACAGGGCGAAATACAGCATATCGGCTTCGATCAGCTCGTTGAGAAAATGCGTGCCGAGCGACACATCGGGGACGAGATTCCGATTCATCGCAACGATCTCGCAGAGCGCGGCTACCCGGTTGATGTCGTTGAAGTTCACCGGCAGACCGAGCCAGGGATCGCGCGTTCCCCAGCGTCCCGGACCGAGCACGAGAAGCGTGTGCTCACTGCTCGCCTGGTTGATGCGACCGATCAGACGAGCCACATCGTGCCGGGCACCAAGGCTCATCGCGCCGTAACCGTCGGGCACGACATAGACCAGCCGGTCGGGATGCAGCTCGCGGCTCGGTCCGATCACCGCGCCCTGTGCCTCGATTGGCGCCGGCCGTTCGAAGCGCGGCGTTACGCTGGCGCCGCCATCGACATTGCGCATCTGCACCGGGCGGCATTGCAACAGGTTGATGCGATATCCGCCTTCCGGCAGCACGTTCAGCGCGAATTCGATTTCCACCGGATGACGATAGGCGGCATGCAGGGTTGCCAACATGTCGCGCAGATCGGCGACAAAGGGCGTCTCGCGCAAGAGGCGATCGAAGGTCAGGAAGGCAGGCTTGCCCGCTTCTTCGCGTGTCGTGAACAGATCAAGCGGGAAGTCGGCCTGCTCGCTCACCATTTCGGCGAACGGACCGCTGACGACGCGGTCGGCGTCCAGATCGATGGCATCCATGCGCCGCTGCGCGCGGCGCGCGATGTCGCCGAAAGTGGTCTCGGGCCGCAATTCCGGTGCGTTGAGCGCCACCAGCCGGGTGTAGTCGTCATCCGTGCGATCAACGGCGCGCGTGCCCAGGCCGGCGACCAGCCGGATCACTCCCGCCTTGACGTCGATATGCGGGTTCCAGCGATATGGGTTCACCGACAGGCCGACACCGGCAGCGTGTGGATGGAAATAGGGACCGCCCGCCGTGCCCGACACGCGCATGATGAGCACGGCCATCTGTTCATTCTCGCCCAGCAGGCCGCGCCGTTCGCGGTAGCGCAGCGCCTGTTCGCTCATCGTGCTGGCGTAGACCCGGCGCACCGCGTCAAGCAGGCTCGCCAGCCGCTTTTCCCACGGACCGCGGTTGGCGCAGAAGACACTGTCGTACTGACCCGCGAAGGCGTTGCCGTAGCGGTCCTCCAGCCGCGAACTCGAACGTACGATGAACGGCCATTCGCCGAAGTATTCCAGCATGCCTTCGAACTGACGTTTCACCGTCGGCGAGAAACGGCCGGCAAGGACGCGCGCGCGCGCCGCATCGACTTCCTGCAGGTAGGTATCCGGATTGCGCTGACGGCGCCGTATCCACCACAGGCCGTTATGCACCATGAAGGTATCGAACACCTCGGCGCCGATATAAAAGGAATCGTGCGCTTCGAGCCGAGCTTCGAGCTGCGGCGCATCGCGCCGCAAGACAGCGCGCGCCAGCAGCATGCCGAGCGCCTTGCCGCCGATCGTGCCGCTGCCGATCATCCGCGTGCGCGCGGTCAGCAAGTCGTCGAGCCGCAGGTATTCGTCGATCAGGCGGGCCATCGACGGATCGACCGGAAACAGCAGGCGGCTCAGGCGGACGAACCACTCTTCCTCGAGCGGATCGGGAGAACCCGCCCGGCGCGCCGCCACCGCTTTCGCTGCGGAAAACTGGCGCTGCCAATGGCCGACGATGGCGTTGTCCTCGAGGCCGGGCCACTGCGAGTTGGCGAGAATCTCCGAGACGGTGCCGCTGTCGCGCACCGGACGAAAGCAGTCGCCGATCTCCCAGGCGTGGATCAGGTTCATCACCGCCGTGGACCGGTGCTGAACCTTGATGGGCCGCAGGTAGAGCTTGTCGCGGCACTGAAAGACGTCGATCAGGAACTGCGTCGTATCGGTGATCACGCCTATCGCCGCCGGCGCGTGACGGTTGCGGAAAACGCCGAAATAGGTGACGGTATCGAGATCAAACAGACGCGGGCAGGTCAGGCGAAAGAAATTGCCCATCATGCGGTCCGACTGCCAGGCGTCGGCCAGGTGCGACAAGCAGTCGAAGACATAAAGCGTTTCCCGGCCCGCGGCCTCGATGACCGAGTGCACCCGATCGACAAACGCGTCGAAGCCCTCGGCGGGATCGGGATGGTGCGTTTCCACCTCGTCGAGCAACGGCGGGTGGTCGGCAAAGCGGAAGTAAATCAGCCGCATGCGCTCAGCGCGTGCAGCCGCCGCGTAGGGTTCGACGAGCGCCCGATACTTGTCGAGCGACTCGACCTGCCAAACGATATTGTCGCCCGGCCGTACCCCGTGCAGTACGCCGTCGAGTCCCGTCAGACCTGTCGTGGGATGGAATGTGGTAACCATGATGGGTGCCTGCTCCTGTGCTACGCCGGGTGAGTCGGAGGGCGACCAGGGCCGGCAAGGCTCAGGCCGCAGACAGGCGCGACTGCCCAGGATCCACTTCGCCTGTCGGTGGCCAGACATCGTGCAGTTCCCCTGCCAGCTTGTCAATGAAAGCGCGGAATTGATGCATGGCCGATGGCGTCTGCGCATTCACTCGGCCAGCGAGCGCGACGCCTTGGCGGACGACAGGAGGAAGTGGCCATGGCCAGAGACGAGTCGCCGCATCAGGAGCAGGCGCAGGCGCATGCCGCCGGACGATGAGGCTCGCGCAATACCTCGACGAACGGCTTGCACATGCACCAATCAGGGGCATACAATCCTTCCTTGCTTGCCGCACTGCAACATTCGAGTGCTCGAGCTTTCTGGATTATCGACAACGCAAATGGGGGCTTAGGATGAAGTACAAGGATCTATCCAGTTTCATGGACTACGTGCGGGCGCGCGACCCGAATCAGCCGGAGTTCCTGCAAGCGGTACAAGAGGTGATGGGCAGTCTGTGGGGCTTCATCAGCAGCAATCCGCGCTATGCCGAGTCCGGTCTGCTCGAGCGCCTGGTCGAACCCGAGCGGGCAATCCAGTTCCGCGTTGCCTGGGTCGACGACCATGGCGACACGCATGTCAACCGCGCCTTCCGCGTTCAGCACAGTTCAGCGATCGGACCTTTCAAGGGTGGCATGCGCTTTCACCCCTCGGTCAATCTGTCCATCCTCAAGTTTCTCGCCTTCGAGCAGACGTTCAAGAATGCGCTCACGACGCTGCCGATGGGCGGCGGCAAAGGCGGTTCCAATTTCGATCCGAAGGGCAAGAGCAGGGGCGAAGTGATGCGTTTCTGTCAGGCGCTGATGATCGAACTCTATCGCCACCTGGGCCCGGACACCGATGTCCCGGCAGGCGATATCGGGGTCGGCGGCCGCGAGGTCGGTTTCATGGCCGGCATGATGAAGAAGCTGTCGAACAATGCGGCCTGCGTGTTTACCGGCAAAGGTCTTTCCTTTGGTGGAAGCCTGATCCGGCCCGAGGCAACCGGTTACGGCGTCGTCTATTTCGTGCAGGAGATGCTGGCGCGCAAGAACATGTCGTTCGAAGGCAAACGCGTTTCGGTTTCGGGCTCAGGAAACGTCGCCCAATACACCATCGAAAAGATCCTCGAACTGGGCGGCAAGGTGGTGACCTGTTCGGACTCGGACGGCAGCGTGATCGACGAAGCAGGCTTCACGCGCGAGAAGCTCGATGCGCTGATGGACATCAAGAACAATCATTACGGCCGCGTCGCCGACTATGCGAAGCGCTTTGGCCTCCAGTACGAGCACGGCAAGAAGCCCTGGATCGTTCCGGTCGATATCGCGCTGCCGAGCGCAACGCAGAATGAAATCGACGGCGAAGACGCCAAGGAACTGGTCAGGAACGGCGTCCAGTGCGTCGCCGAAGGCGCCAACATGCCCTCGACGCTCGAGGCGGTCGATGTCTTCCTCGCGGCGAAGATCCTCTACGCGCCGGGCAAGGCCTCGAACGCCGGCGGTGTCGCCACGTCCGGCCTGGAGATGACTCAAAACGCCGAGCGGCTGCCGTGGGAACGCGACGAAGTCGATGCGCGTCTGCACCTGATCATGACCGACATCCACAACAACTGCGTCCGTTACGGCGAGAAGAATGGCTTCGTCAACTATGTCGATGGTGCAAATATCGCCGGTTTCGTCAAGGTGGCCGATGCAATGATGGCGCAGGGCACCTACTGACCGC
>NZ_JAVMKF010000171.1:0-4304 GCF_031732815.1 Accumulibacter sp.
AGCAAGCCGACCTCGTGCAGACGAGCCGCTCGCTCGAGCACGCAGCGCGCCTCCTTGCCGTTCAGATGCCACTTCGCGCGTGCCTGGCGCAACAGGTCGAGGGCGGTTGCGCTGACGCGCGCCGCCTGCGCCTCGTCCAGACCGAAGCGGGCGGTGACCTCGGCGATCGTCCGGTCGCGCACGTCCTCATGGGCGATTCGCCCGAGCAGGTCGTAGATCAGCCCCTCGCGCAGGGCGCCCTCGGAGACCTCCATGCGGGTCGCGCCGAGCGCCTCGCACAGCCCGTGCAGGACGACGAATCCGCCGACGAAGACGCGTGCGCGCGCCGCTTCCAGTTGCCAGCGGCTGGCGATGGCGGACGTCTCGCGGGTTTCCAGCAAGGCGGCGCGCAGACGGCGCAGCGCATCCAGCGTGATCCCCTGGCGGCTCCAGCCCTCGCTGACGAGCACATCCTGAATGGCCTTGATCGACCCCGAAGCGCCGGTGACGACTTCCCAGCCGCGCGCCAGATAGTCTTCACGCACCGGTTCGAGGTTCAACTGGACGAGCAACTCAGCTCGCCGCAGACTCTTGGCGGTAATCCGACCCTCGGCAAAGAATTCCCGGCTGACGCTGACGCAGCCCATGCGCAGGCTGGCCAGGTGCAGCGGATCGAACTGCTGCCCGATGATCAGTTCGGTGCTGCCGCCGCCGATGTCGATCACCAGGCGCTGACCGCTGACGTCGCCGACGCTGTGCGCAACGCCGAGATAGATCAGGCGGGCTTCCTCGTGCCCGGAGACGATCTCGACCTTGTGGCCGAGCACGCGCTCGGCGCGCGCGACGAATTCGGCGCTGTTGCGCGCTTGCCGCAAGGTGTTCGTACCGACGATGCGCAGGCGGGCGGGCGGAATGTGCCGTACGCGCTGCCCGAAGCGGGCCAGGCAGGCGAGTGCCCGCTGTTGCGCCGCGTTCGACAGGCGGTTGCGTTCGTCGAGTCCGGCGGCAAGCTGAACCATCTCGCGCAGCCGGTCGAGCACCTGCACACGACCGTTTTCGATGCGCGCGACGATCATGTGGAAGCTGTTTGAACCGAGGTCGATCGCCGCAACTGAATCAGAAGACACGATAAGACTCCTTTTTAATGAGTATTGCCCGGTCTGCAAGATCAGTCAATCCCGGCTGCGGCGCGTGCTGCCCGTGCCACCTGTCGACCTCGCCAGCCGAACGAGAATAGCGCCGAAGAGCGGGCGGTTTGCGGTACTTTTGCACACTCGCCGCAAGAAAATGGGCGGCAATGGCCAGGGCGAGCTACAACTCGAGCGGGTCGACTTCGAGATGCCAACTGAGCTGCGCCGGCAGCTTGAGCGCGACCAGGCGGAGCTGCCAAGTGCTCAGGAATGCCTGCAGCGCGCGCCGCGAGCCGGATTCGACGAGCAGTTGCGCGCGCTCGCGGTTGGCGCGGCGGGCCAGACGCATCGGCACCGGGTCGTAAGCGGTGACTGCCGCGCTGCCCAGTTCCAGCGCGAGGGCGCGCGCACTCGTCAGAAACACGAGCGCCTCGTCCATTTCGCGCGCCTCGGCGCGCAATACCGCCTGATAGGCGTACGGCGGAAAACCGGCCTGGCGTCGTTCAGCAAGCTGAACGGCGGCGAACGACGGATAGTCGTGCTCGACCAGTGCCTGATAAAGCGGGTGCTCGGGGAACTGTGTCTGAATCAGCACCTCGCCAGGTCGCTCGGCGCGCCCGGCACGCCCGGCAACCTGCATCAGCTGGGCAAAGAGCCGCTCGCCGGCACGCCAGTCGGCGGCAAACAGCGCTGCATCCGGTGCGACCACACCGACCAGCGTGAGGCGCGGGAAGTCGTGCCCTTTGGCGAGCATTTGCGTACCGACCAGGATGTCGGCCTCACCACGCTCGATGCGCGCGGCGAGCGCTTCCCACTGTTGGCGCGTGCTGGCCGAATCGCGATCGACGCGCAGGACGCGGGCCTGCGGGAAGAGCTCGGCGAGCGTTGCCTCGAGGCGCTGCGTGCCACGACCGAAGGCAATCAGATTCTGATTGCCGCAGGTCGGACAGGCTTTCGTCACCGGCACGGCAAAACCGCAATGGTGACAACGCAGCCGGCGATCGCGCAAATGCAGGACGAGATGCGCCGCGCAGCGCGGGCAACCTGACGTCCAGCCACAAGCCGGGCAACCGACCACCGGCGCGTAACCGCGCCGGTTGAGGAACAGGAGGCTCTGCTCGCCGCACTGCAGACGTTGTCCGAGCGCCACGCGCAGGGCAGACGACAGACCGTCTTCGGCTCGATCGAGGCGTGTGTCGATGCGCCGGACGAGCGGCAGCCGGGCGCCGGCGACCGCTCGCTCGCGCAACGAGAGGAGCCGGTAGCGGTTGCGGCCGGCATCGCCGCTGGCGTTGGCCCAGCTCTCCAGCGACGGCGTCGCCGAGCCGAGAACGATCGGAATGGCAAGCTGGCGCGCCCGGAAGACGGCAAGATCACGCGCCGAGTAGCGGATTCCATCCTGCTGCTTGAACGAAGGATCGTGTTCCTCATCGACGATGATCAGGCCGAGCGCCGGCAACGGCGCAAACACCGCAAGGCGCGTGCCGAGCACGATCCGCGCCGTACCGGTCAGCGCGGCCTGCCAGTTGCGCTGGCGGGCCGCTTCGCCCAGGCCACTGTGCAGACTGACCAGCGCCACCGCCGGAAATCGCGCCGCCACGCGCGCTTCGAGCTGCGGTGTCAGGTTGATCTCGGGCACCAGCAGCAACGCCTGCTTTCCGGCGAGCAAACTGCACTCGATCAGGCGCAGATAGACCTCGGTCTTGCCACTGCCGGTCACCCCGTGCAGAAGGAAGGAATGAAAACCGGGGCCGGCCTGCCGGATCGCAGCGAGCACGGCTTGCTGCTCGGCGCGCAGCTCGGGAAGCGTCTGCTCGCCCGCCGCGCGCACCGTGGCGCGAGCCGGCGGCCTGGGCCTTTTCGGCGATGGTAGCGAACGCAGGGCAACCGGCAGCGTTGCCAGCATGACCTGGCCGGGCGGCGCATGGTAGTAGCCGGCGCAGAACTCGGCCAGGCGCAGCCAGTCGTCCGGCAAGCCCGGCAGGTCGCGCAGCACCCCCTCGATCGGGCGCAACTGCTCGCTCGGAAGGTCGCTCGCTGCCGGCAGTTCAACGATGATTCCGACCATGGTCCGGCGACCGAAGGGTACCTGAACACGGCGGCCGACGTCGGCCGTCGTCACGCGCTCGCCGCCGGCAACCAGGTAATCAAAGTAGCGGTGCAGCGGCACGTCAAGCGCGACGCGAACGATTTGCGACAAGGGGCTCGGCCTCAAAAGGCACTGGCGGCGCGCTTCAGGGGGGGTCGTCAGTTACCGCCGGAAGCTCGCTCCAGTTCTGGCAATGCAGGGTAAAGCGTTCAGTTATCGGCGCTTTCGAGACGGTGCACAGCGCTTGTGAATAAAGGTGTGGACAAAATCGCGCGAAGGGCCCGAAAAGCCCGCGCAGCAAGGGTTTCAGGCCCGTTGCCGAAAAAATGGGCAACTTCAAACGACTTATAAATCAATGCGTTTAAAATATTCGCCAAGCCTCCGAAAAATCTCGTCACTTGGGCTTGACCTGTGGGACATTCTGTGAATAAGTGAGCGCCCGGTGAGCTCTTATGCTTCGTTTCTGGCCTCGATCCGGCTCATCCGATGTACCGCATCGACCAGAGCGGCGACGCTTTCCGGAGGCGTGAATTGCGAAATCCCGTGGCCCAGATTGAACACATGTCCCGTCCCGCCGGCTCCATAGCCGGAAAGCACGCGGTGCGCCTCGGCGGCGATAGTTTCCGGCGATGCAAAGAGAACGCCCGGATCGAGGTTGCCCTGAAGGGCGACCCTGTCGCCCACCCGCCGACGCGCCTCGCCGATGTCTACCGTCCAGTCGAGGCCGATGGCATCGCTGCCGATGCGTGCGATCTGTTCCAGCCAGAGGCCGCCGCCCTTGGTGAAGACGATCGACGGAATGCGCTCGCCCGCCTTTTCCTTCGCCAGGCCGGCGACGATCCTTTCCATATAGGCGAGCGAGAACTCCTGGTACGCCGCCGTGGACAGCGAACCACCCCACGTATCGAAGATCATCACTGCCTGCGCTCCCGCTTCGATCTGCGCGTTCAGATACGCGGTGACGGCCTGTGCGGTCACCGTCAGAACCCGGTGCAGCAGGTCCGGGCGCTCGTAAAGCATGTGCTTGATCCGGCGATAATCGTTGCTCGCACCGCCTTCGACCATGTAACACGCCAGCGTGTAGGGACTGCCGGCGAAGCCGATCA
>NZ_JAVMKF010000172.1:0-24909 GCF_031732815.1 Accumulibacter sp.
GATCGTCTCGATCGCGCTGATTCCCTACGCTGGAACGGGAACCCTCCTGCTCTCGCGTGACGTCACCGAACGGGCACGCAGCGAAGCGATGCGGCGCGACTTCGTGGCCAACGTCTCGCATGAATTGCGCACCCCGCTGACCGTGATCTCAGGCTTCATCGAACAGTTCACTGGTGCGACACCACCGAGCGGGGACGCTGCGCAACGTTTCTACCGCCTGATTGCCGAGCAATCCACACGAATGATCAGTCTGGTCGCCGACCTGCTGACCCTGTCGCGCCTGGAGAATGACACGCAGCCCCCGGTCGATGAAATCATACCGATGGACGAGTTGCTCGACACGCTGTGCGCCGAGGCAGAAGCCCTGGCCGAAGGCAAGTTGACTGTCGTGATCGGTCGCAACTCGGCTGGCAAGCTGCGCGGGAGCAGTCATGAAATCAGGAGCGCCTTCGGCAACCTGGTTTCGAATGCAGTGCGCTATACCCCGGCGGGCGGCACCGTCACGCTCGCGTGGCAAGTGGTCGAGGGATGCCCTGTCTTCTCGGTGAGCGATACCGGCATCGGCATCCCCGCCGAGCATATTCCGCGCCTGACCGAGCGCTTCTACCGAATCGACAAAGGCCGCTCGTCGGCGACCGGCGGTACCGGCCTCGGTCTGGCGATCGTCAAGCATGTGCTGGTACGCCACCAGGGCAGACTGACGATTCAGTCGGAAATTGGACGCGGCAGCGTCTTCTCGGCCGTACTGCCGGCCAGCCGATGCGTTGTTGCCCAGGCGGCAACCTTGTGAACAGCGTTTCCCGTCCGGGTGCTCCGGCGGAATCCACCGCGTCCTTGCCGGCCGGTGCTGCTCGCGTGAGTCACCTGTTCCGGTTTTCGGCAGCGCCGGTCATGGGTACGAAGCGCACCGGCAGGATCGCCTCGCGCTGCAGCGAGCTGCCTCGTTTTCTCAGCAGGAACAGGTCTTGGTCGCCGTGCTCGCCCACCGGGATGACCATCCGACCGCCCTCCTTGAGTTGCTCGACCAGTGGCTGCGGCACGTGATCCGGCGCACAGGTGACGATGATCGCGTCGAACGGAGCGGCTTCGGGCCAGCCCTGATAACCGTCGCCGTAGCGTACCCTGACGTTAGGGTAGCCGAGTCTCGCCAGATCGCTACGTGCTCGCTCGGCCAGCGGCTTGACGATTTCGATGCTGTAGACCTCGTCTACCAGGGTGGCCAGGATGGCTGCCTGATAGCCCGAGCCGGTGCCGATTTCGAGCACACGGTCGGTTGCTCGTGGTGCCAGCTTCTCGGTCATGAAGGCGACCACAAAGGGTTGCGAGATCGTCTGCTGGTAGCCTATGGGTAGCGGCCGATCCTCATACGCCCGCCACCTTATCGCCGCCGGCACGAACTCATGCCGCGGTACCGTCGCCATCGCCTTGAGCACTGCCGGGTCAGTGATTCCGCGCAGCGGCGACCTCAACTGCTCTTCGACCATGCTCGCGCGGGCGCTGGCGTGATCGTTGTCGGCGGCCGCCATCGGCGGGCTGGCAGCGAAGCTGAGTAGCGGTGGCAATAGCGTGGTCAAGTAGCCGGCGAAGTTTCGTCCGCGCCGCCTCGTTCCGGCGGCGAGCGCATTCGGGTGTGCACAGGTAAACAACTTGCTGAACATTCCTGCCTCCGCAAAGCTCGCCGCCAGCAGAGCGATCGGCCGCGGCCGGGTCGGCCCAGGCCGCGAGAGCGGCCCACCTGCACGCCGTCGCGTCAAACGCGTACCTGGGTGAGGCAGGTCCCCTGCTGCCCGAGCACGGTGACCAAGCGGCCCAGGAAGTATAGGCACACGCCAACACCCGCGCAAGCCAGCGCCGACTCCTGCAGCCGACGTCGTCACCGCGGCGGACGACAAGCCGATGGCGGGAGACAGGAAGGAGGCGTGCGCTGCCAGGATCATCCTGGTGCAGGCGGCCGGTGCAGGCGGCCGGCGCAGGCGCCGAGCCGACCGCCATCCGCCAGCGAGAGCGCCAGCCCCCAGCGCTCGCCAAGCGTTGGAGGGCCAACGCGCGCTGCGCCACTGCATGTCGGAATCCTTTACAGCTTTCCGGGCCGTGCGCGCAGTTGGCGTCAGGATCACCGTTAAATTCGCCGACAGCAGGATATGGCATGAGTCGTGCTTTCGGAACCGGCGTCTTGCTCCTGGCGCTCGCTTCGAGCGTCGTTGACCAACCCCATGAGAAAAAGAACGATGATGAAGATTCTTGCTGGAATGATTTCTGCGTTGAGCCTGGCCGGGGCCAGCCACGCTGCGACAGTGCTTTACACGCAGAATTTCGAAGCCCCCGACATTCCCGCCTTCAACGCTTTTGCCGGTCCCGACGCAAGCTATACCTCAGTCAATAGCATTTACAACAATCAGCCCGCGGGTTTCTCTTTTGCCCAGCAGTACACGGTTGAGACGCTGCGCGTCGGAGGCAATCAGGCGTGGGGAGGTGCCGGCTTCGTCGATGGACAGGGGACTGCCGGCAACTATGTGATCAGCATGCTGTCGCACGCCAACGACGACTTGCTGGGCCTCTCGTTCAACGTTGGCGCATACCGGTTCCTGAATTTCCAGCTCGATGTTTCTTCGATCGATCTCAACTTCTGGGGCGGCCCCTTTGTTGCGAGCGGCGGACAAGCGCCGACCTTCAAGCTTTCGCTCTGGGATAACCCAGGCGGTGCCAACGGCCTGGGTGGCGGTACTCTGCTCGCGTCGGCAACGATCACCGGTCAGGCGTCGCCGGCACCCAACCGCTTCAATTGGACCAATCATGTCGTCGGGCTCGACGCGACAGGGAACACGAACGGCAATGTCACGCTGGTGATTGACGAGTTGTCTGGCGGTTATGCTGCGCTGGACAACTTCAGAATCGTCGCCTCAGATGTCAGCGGTGACGTCGGCCTGCCCGAACCGACCGCTCTCTCGTTGCTCGGCTTGAGCCTGCTCGGCCTCGGCCGCGCGCGCGGCTGGCAGCGATCGCGCTAGGCAAGACCAGGTTCCCCGCGCACAGGCAACAGCCCGGAAGCCGCAGATCGCCAAGGCAGGTCGTCCAACACAGCCGTCATCACGTTCGCTCTGCCGGTTAGAATCGCGTTTCCGGGAACTGTCCTGCGAAGCGGAAAATGAATTTCGACCGAGAACTCGATGTCAAGGGCTTGAACTGCCCGCTGCCCATCCTGCGCACCAAGAAAGCCCTGGCCGAGATGGCGGCCGGCCAGGTGCTGCGGGTGCTTGCCACCGACCCTGGCTCGGTCAAAGACTTCCAGGCTTTTGCCCGACAGACCGGCAACGAACTCGTCTCTTGGAACGAAACGAGCCAGGTCTTCGAGTACTTTCTCAAACGTAAGTAAAGCCTGCAGCCAGCCAGCGAGCGGCGCGTGCCGAGGCGAGAGCGCTGCTCATGGCAGTGGCCATGAACGCTGAGCACGACTCCTGCTTTGCCCTGTTCGACGGTGACGACGGAGGCGCGCTCGTCCTCGTCGATTGGCTGCGCGTCATCCGCTGCATGCCGCCGGACGACCCGGCCGATTTCTTTGCCGCACTCGATGCGGCGCGTACTGCCGGCTGCTGGTCGGCCGTGGCAGCCGACTATTCCCTGGGTTCGCGTTTCGAGCCAGGCGCCGCGACCCGACAAGGCGAGCGCGCGCCCTTGCGCGCCTGGGTCTTTGCTCGCGCCGAACGCCTTGCCCGGTCAGACCTGCCTTCCTTTCTCGCGGCGCGCCTGGCATCCCTGCCCGAGCAGCAGCGGGTAGCCGGAGTCGCCGAGGTGTCGCCGAGCGTCGATGAGCTGATGCACGCCGGGCAGGTCGAGCGGATTCACCGCTGGATTGCCGATGGCGATTGTTACCAGATCAACCTGACTTTTCCGATTCGCTTGCGCGTCTACGGACATCCTTTCGCGCTGTACGCGCATCTGCGCGAACGCCAGCCGGTGCGCTATGGCGCCTATCTGAGCGTTCCGGATGAGACCATTCTGTCGTTTTCCCCGGAGCTGTTCTTTGCGCGCTCGGGTCCGCTCGTCGTCACTCGACCGATGAAAGGCACCGCGGCGCGCGGCAGGACACCGGCTGAAGACGCCGCCCAGCGCGCTCGCCTGCTCGCCTCAGCCAAGGAACGGGCCGAGAACGTGATGATCGTCGACCTCCTGCGCAATGATCTCGGTCGGCTGGCCTCGCCGGGCAAGGTGCGCGTTACGGCGCTCTGCGAAGCCGAGGCGTATCCGAGTTTGTGGCAACTGGTGTCGACCATCACTGCCGATTTGCCCGAGGTGGCGCTGGCCGACATCTTTGCCGCGCTCTTTCCCTGCGGCTCGATCACCGGAGCGCCAAAAATCAGAGCGATGCAACTGATTGCCGAACTCGAGAAATCGCCGCGCGGACTGTATACCGGCGCGCTTGGCTGGCTGGCGCCGAATGGCGACTGTCGTTTCAATGTCGCCATCCGCACGCTCGAGGTCGCCGCCGACGGGCAGGCGACGCTCGGCGTCGGCAGCGGAATCGTCGCCGACTCGGATGCGGGCAAGGAATACCGCGAGTGTCTGCTCAAGGCGCAATTCGTCACCGCTTTCGATCCGGGTTTCGAGCTGATCGAAACGTTGCGCCTGGACGCCGGAACGTATCCATTGCTCGAAATGCACCTGGACCGGCTGGGTAAATCGGCGCGCGCGCTCGGGTTCACCTGCCCGTTGTCGGCCATCAGCGCTGCCCTGGCGAACGAAGCGCAGCGGCACCGTGCCGGGGTCTTCCGCGTCCGCCTGCGTCTGGCGCACAACGGTGCTTTCCAGATCGCGGCGACGCCGCTGGTGGACGAGCGGCGGCAGGCAGTCTGGCGCGTCGTCCTTGCGAGCGAGCGCTTGCCGGCAGACGACTATCTGCGCCGCCACAAGACGACCGCGCGCGCGCACTACGACCGTGTTCTCGCGCAGTTGGCGGCGACACCGGAAGTCTTCGACGCGCTCTTTGTCAACACCCGCGGCGAAGTCTGTGAGGGTGCGCGCTGCAACATCTTCGTCGAGCGCGCCGGCGTCCTGCTCACGCCGCCACTTGCGTGTGGCCTGCTTGGCGGCGTTCTGCGCCGCTCGCTGCTCCACGCTGGGCGGGCGGTCGAGCACATCCTGCGCGTCGATGATCTCCGCTCGCCGGCCGCCTTGTACGTCGGCAACGCCGTGCGCGGCCTGCTCCCGGCACGGCTGGACGACTGAGCGGCGGGCGCCGGCGGGTCGCGATCAGCGATCAGCGCCCGGCGCGATTCAGCCGGGCTCTTTGCGGCTGGAGTTTTTCCAGCGTGGCCAGGAAGTCGGCGAGCCGCCTGCGTTCCTGTTCGACGACCGAAGCCGGAGCACGCGCGACGAAACGCTCGTTGGCGAGTTTCTCCTGCGCCTTGCCGACTTCGCCGAGCAGGCGGGCAATCTCCTTGTCCAGGCGTTCGCGTTCGGCTGCCAGATCGATCTGCACGTGCAGCAGCAGACGCGTGTCGCCGACCACCGCGGTCGGTGCTTCGGCCTCGCTCGGAAACTCGCTGACGATGGTGACTTCCGACAGCTTGCCGAGCGCTTTCAGGTAGGGGGCGAAGTCAGCCAGCATCTGGCGGTCGCCACACGCCAGCAGGGGGACGCGCGTCGCTGGCGAAAGATTCATTTCGCCGCGCAGGTTGCGGCAGGCGGAGGTCAGATCCTTCAGTTGCCGGACGCGCGCCTCGCTCGCCGGGTCGATCTTCTCGTTGTGTGCCTGTGGATAGGCAGCGAGCATGATCGAAGCGTGCGTCTTGCTTCCGGCGACCGGGGCCAGCGCTTGCCACAGCTCTTCGGTGACAAAAGGCAGCAAGGGATGCGCCAGGCGGAGGACCGTTTCCAGGACGGTCGCCAGCGTCCACCGCGTCGCCTGTTTCTGCTCGTCGCTGCCGATCTGGAGCTGCACTTTCGACAACTCGACATACCAGTCGCAGAATTCGTCCCAGACGAACTCGTAGATCGCTCGCGCCAGCAGATCGAAGCGATACTCGGCGAAGTGCTGGGCGACCAGGGCAGCGCTGCGCTGCAACTGGCTGACGATCCAGCGATCGGCAAACGAGCTGCCGCCCGGCAGGCCATCGGATTGGCTGAGCATACGCAGGTCGGCCAGGTTGGCCTCTTCGCTGCTGTTCATCAGGACGAAGCGCGTGGCGTTCCACAGCTTGTTGCAGAAGTTGCGGTAGCCCTCGCAGCGGCTCAGATCGAACTTGATGTCGCGTCCCGGGCTGGCCAGCGAGAGAAACGTGAAGCGCAGCGCATCGGCGCCGAAAGCCGGAATGCCTTGCGGATATTCCTTGCGCGTACGCTTTTCAATCTCGTCCGCCTGTTTGGGGTTCATCAGCCCGCTTGTGCGCTTGTCGATCAAGGCGGCGAGGTCGATTCCGTCGATCAGATCGATCGGGTCGAGCACGTTGCCCTTAGACTTGCTCATCTTCTGGCCTTCGGCATCGCGGATCAGGCCATGCACATAGACGTGCCGGAACGGGATCTTGCCGGTCAGGTGGCGGGTCATCATCACCATTCGGGCAACCCAGAAGAAGATGATGTCGAAACCGGTCACCAGAACGGTCGAGGGAAGATAGAGGTCGAGTGCCGGATTGCTTTCCGCCGGCCATTCAGCCGTCCAGTCAAGCGTCGAGAACGGCCACAGCGCCGAAGAGTACCAGGTGTCGAGTACGTCCGGGTCGCGCTTCAGCGCTCCCGTATAGCCGCTGGCGGCCGCCTGCGCGCGCGCCTCGTCTTCGTCGTGCGCGACGAAGATCCGTCCGTCGTCGCTGTACCAGGCAGGAATCTGATGACCCCACCACAGTTGCCGCGAAATACACCAGTCCTGAATGTTATTCAGCCACTGGTTGTAGGTGTTGACCCAGTTTTCCGGAAAAAATCTGATCTCGCCCGAGGCGACGCAGGCCAGGGCTTTGCCAGCGATGCTGCTGCCGTCGGCAGCCGGGCGGGTCACGGCGACAAACCACTGGTCGGTCAACATCGGTTCGATGATGACGCCAGTCCGGTCGCCGCGCGGCACCTTCATCACGTGCGGCTCGATTCGCGCCAGCAGATCTTGCGCTTCGAGGTCGCGCACGACTCGCTGGCGGGCGTCGAAACGGTCCAGGCCGCGATACGCGGGCGGTGCGTTGTCGTTGATCCGGCCGTCCAGCGTCAGGATCGGAATCATCGGCAACTGATGGCGCTGAGCGACCGCGTAGTCGTTGAAGTCGTGCGCCGGCGTGACCTTGACGCATCCGGTACCGAAGGCGAGGTCGACGTAGGCGTCAGCAATGATCGGAATGTCGCGTCCGCAAAGGGGTAGCGTGACGGTCCGTCCAATCAGATGACGGTAGCGCTCGTCGTCGGGATGGACCATCACCGCGGTATCGCCGAGCATCGTTTCCGGCCGTGTGGTGGCGACGGTCAGCTCGCCGCTGCCGTCGCTCAATGGATAGCGGATGTGCCAGAGCTGGCCGGGCTCTTCCTCCTGCACGACCTCCAGGTCGGAAACTGCTGTCTGCAGCACCGGGTCCCAGTTGACCAGGCGCTTGCCGCGATAGATCAGGCCCTCGCGATAGAGGCGAACAAAGGTTTCGGTGACCGTACGCGACAGCCCGGCGTCCATCGTGAACCGTTCACGGCGCCAGTCGGGCGACGTGCCCAGCCGCCGCATCTGGCGGGTGATCGTGTTGCCGGAAAACTCCTTCCATTCCCAGACCTTGGCGAGAAACTTTTCGCGCCCCAGGTCGTGCCGCGAGATTCCTTGCCCGTCGAGTTGGCGCTCGACGACGATCTGCGTGGCGATTCCGGCGTGGTCGGTACCCGGCTGCCAGAGCGTGTTGTCGCCGCGCATGCGATGGTAGCGGGTCAGCGCATCCATGATCGCCTGGTTGAAGCCGTGCCCCATGTGCAGCGTACCCGTAACGTTCGGTGGCGGCAGCAGGATGCAGAAAGCGCGCTGTCTGGCGAGGTCGAGGCCGGCGTCGAAGTAACCCCTGGCTTCCCATTCCGGGTACCAGCGACGCTCGATGTCGGCCGGTTCAAAGCTCTTGGCAAGTTCCATATCGACGGGGGTAGTTTTCAAGAGTGCGCATTATACCGGATGAGGCGATGGCTCCGGTTCGGGCGCACCGTCCACGGTAGACGTGTCCGGCTGCTCGTTCGTCGGCTGCGCCGGCGACGTGCAAAGCGTTTCGCGCTGCCTGATGAAGTCGTTCAGCGCGCTGGCGATGCTGGCGTCAATCGTCTGGCGCAAGGTCCTGACGGTGTCCGCCAGACTGCTCGCGAGCAGCGTCGGCAGCTCGTCGGCGAGGCGCTTATCGACCGTCTCGCGCAACTCGGCGGCGAGCGCCAGGTAGACCTCGGCACGTGGCTCGGGCGTGGCAATTTCTGGCAAGGGAACCGCCGCCTCGGAGGTCTCCGCCAGCACGACATCGTCGAGTACTGGAATATCGGCCTCATCCAGCGTAAGCGGCGCGGCGCGCCGCGCGGGCTTGAGCGCGGCTACGAAACGGCGCCGCCGGCTGCGCCAGTGTTCATCCCGCTTGAGCTGCCGATCCGCCGGCACCCTCTGGTCGTCGCCAGGAAACTCCTCCGATGCGGGCAAATCCTTGTCCACGGTCAATCGTCCTAGCTCGACAAATCGACGTATCGGATCTCGTCGCCGTGATCCTTGTAGAAGCGGGCACGCCGGCGGCCTGCCAGGCGTTCTTCGTCGCGCTGCCCGACGACCTCGATCAGGCTGACGAAACGGTCGTGCTCGGGCGGAATGTCGTCAGACAGGTTGAGCAGGCGCTCGGTAAAAGGGACCTGCTCGAGTCGGCCGGCAATCAGCACCGGGGTTTCGGCAGCGAGTGGTGAATCGACCTGGACGTGCGGAATAAAGCCGCTTGGCGGCACCATCCACAACGCTCGATCGAGCGCTTCGGCGACCTCGGCCCGTGGCGCGTAGACGAGCAACCGCTTTTTCCGCGCACACGCCCTGGCGATCAATTCCAGCGTCGCGCTCAGCCGGTCGCCCGCATTGTGGTAGAAGAAAACCTGCGTCAAGCGAGCTTTCCCAGCCGTTTGAGCAAGTAATGCACGAGCAGCGAAACCGGGCGCCCGGTTGCTCCCTTGTCGACGCCTGACTTCCAGGCGGTGCCAGCGATGTCGAGATGCGCCCAACTGTGTTTCTTGGTGAACCGCGCCAGAAAACAGGCGGCGGTGATGCTTCCGCCCGCCCGGCTGCCGACGTTCGCCATGTCAGCGAACGGGCTTTTCAGCGCCTCCTGATAGTCGTTCCAGAGCGGCATCTGCCACACCCGGTCGTGCGCTTCGTCACCGGCTTGGACAAGTTCGCGCGCCAGCCCGTCGTTGTTGGCGTACAGGCCGCTGGCGACATGGCCAAGCGCGATCACGCAAGCGCCGGTAAGCGTCGCAACATCGATCAGCGCCTCGGGGGCAAAACGATCGGCGAAGGTGAGCGCGTCGCAGAGGATCAGGCGGCCTTCGGCGTCGGTGTTGAGAATCTCGATTGTCTGCCCGGACATCGAGGTCACGATATCGCCTGGTCGGGTCGCCGAACCGCCCGGCATGTTCTCGCTCGCCGGCACGATGACCGTCAGATTGACCGGCAGCTTGAGCAGCGCTGCCGCCTTGATCGTCCCGATGACGCTCGCCGCACCGCACATGTCGTACTTCATTTCGTCCATCTCGGGTGCCGGCTTCAGTGAAATCCCTCCGGTGTCGAAGGTAATCCCCTTGCCGACCAGAACGACGGGCTTGTCGTCGGCCTTGCCTCCGCGGTAATGGAGAACGATCAGTCTGGGTGGCTGGTGCGACCCGCGCGCGACGGCAAGCAAGGAGTGCATGCCGAGTTCGGCCATTTCTTCGCGCTCGATGATCTGGCAGTCGATCTTGTGTTCACTCGCCAGTTCGCGTGCCGTCTCGGCAAGATGCGCCGGATGGCACACATTCGGCGGCAGGTTGCCCAGATCTTTGGCGAGCGACATGCCTTCGGCGATCGCCTGCCCCTGCTTGAGCGCTTCTTCGGCCGCCGCCAGCTCGCTACGCCGGTCGACGACAAAGGTCAGCTTGCGCAGCGGTCGGCGAACCTTGTCCTTCTTGCTCTTGAACTGGTCAAAGCGGTAGACCGTTTCCTGCGCGACAATCGCCGCCTGGCGGACGCGCCACGCGCAAGTCCGCTTCCTGACGCTGGTTTCGGTCAGGAAAACCGTCCCGTCGAAAGCGCCGGTCTCGTTCAAGGTTTTTACCGCACTGCGGATCGCGTCGCCGAACTCCTTGTCGCCGAACTCCTTCTCTTTGCCCAGACCAACCAGCAGGACGCGGTCGCACAGGGTGCCGGGGACGTTGTGCAGGAGCAGCGTCGAGCCCGCCTTACCCTCCATATCGCCGCGCCGAACGATGTCGGAAATGTGATTGTGCGCCGCGTTGTCGAGCAGCTCGGCCGCCAGTGTCAGCTTGCGTGGCTCGAAAACGCCGACGACGACACAGGCACTTCGCTGCTTTTCCGGGCTGCCGCTTTTTATGCTAAATTCCACTCAACTCCCCTCCGGCCAGGCGCGCTGTTGCAAAACGCTGATTATCACTGCAGTTTTTCGTCGAAGTCAAAAGAATGATCTTTCAGGGCGCCGTCCGGCGCGAGTTCGCCCATTCGGCGGCCGGGGTCTTCACCGCGCTTTTCGCCATCCTGGTGACGACGCAACTGATTCGCCTGCTCAGCGAGGCGGCGCAAAGTAGCGTCGAAGCCGACGCCGTCGCAGCGCTGCTTGGTTTCTCGGCGCTCAATTATCTGCCGCCGCTACTTTCTCTGTCGCTCTTCGTCGCCATACTGCTTACCCTGTCGCGCAGCTACCGCGACTCGGAAATGGTCGTCTGGTTCTCCGCCGGCTTGCCGCTGACCGCGTGGATCAGGCCGGTCCTGATCTTTGCCCTGCCGCTGGTTGCCACCATCGCCGTCCTTTCCTGGTTTCTCTCGCCATGGGCCTTGGCGCAAAGCGCCGAATTTCGCGGCAAGCTGAGCATGCGCAAGGATACCGGTCAGGTGGCACCGGGAACCTTCCAGGAAACTTCGGCGGGCGATCGAGTAATCTTCGTCGAAGGCCTTGCCGACGACACCAGCCAGGTCCACAACGTCTTCGTCAGCGAAGCGCGCGGCGAACGCGTCGGCGTCACGATGGCGGCGACCGGCTACCGGACGACGGCGAACAATGGTGACCGCTTCATCGTGCTCGAGAACGGCAGCCGCTACGAGTTTACGCCGGGAACCGCAGAGTACCGCATTCTCGAATACGCGCGCTACGCGGTTCGCATCGAGACCAAGGAGTCGCGCAGCCTCGAACCGACGCCGAAGACGATGCCGAGCCAGGAACTTCTCGCCATCGACTCGCCGGTCTATCGTGCCGAGCTTCTCTGGCGTTTGAGCATGCCCTTTTCGGCCATCGTCCTCGCCCTGCTGGCGATTCCATTGTCTTTCGTCAATCCGCGTGCCGGGCGTTCGGCGAACATGCTGCTCGCCGTGCTGGTCTATCTCATCTACAACAACCTGCTGACGATCAGCCAGGGTTGGGTGGCGAGCGGCAAGGTCTCCTTTGCCGTCGGGCTGACGACGGTACACCTGGTGATGCTCTGCGTTCTGCCGCTGCTCTTCTACCACCGGATCGCCGTGTCCTCGTTCATGCGTCTGACGCGATGAAAGTCTATCGCCGTTACCTTGGACGCGAGGCGTCGGCTGCCATTCTGCTGGTGCTGCTCGCTTTCCTGGTTCTCTTTTCGTTCTTCGACGTGCTCGCCGAGGTCAAGAACGTCGGTCAGGGAGGCTACAAGCTCCGTCACGCTTTCGCTTTCGTGCTCCTGCGTCTGCCCGGGCGAGCCTACGAACTGATGCCGATCGCCGTTCTGATCGGTACCTTGTACGCCTTGACCACCTTGGCTCGCCATTCCGAGATTACTGTTCTACGCGTCTCGGGTTTGTCGACGATAGCCTTGCTGAACGGCCTGTTTCTTGTCGCTGCTGTCTTCGCCGGGTTGACTTTCCTGCTTGGCGAATACGTTGCACCACCGGCGGAGAAAGCAGCGCACCAGATGCGCCTCAAGGAGAGAGGCCGCATGGTTGGACAGGACTTGCGTTCCGGCCTTTGGGTGAAAGACGAGCGGAGCTTCATCAACGTGCGCGTCGTTCTCCCGGATACGCGCTTACGGGGAATCCGCATCTACACCTTCGACGAGCAGGCAAAGCTGAACAGCGTGATCGAGGCGGCGGCCGGCGAGCATGTCGTTCCCGACGGCTGGCACCTGACCGAAATCGTCCAGACGACGCTCTCCAGCGACCGCGCTGAAGTGCAAAGAATGCCCGAGATGCTGTGGCGCTCGGCGCTCAACCCGGACATTCTGGCGGTTCTCATGGTTTCGCCGGAGCGCATGTCGCTGCGTCACCTCTCCGCCTATACCAAGCACCTGGCGGACAACCGGCAGACGACGAACCGCTACGATATCGCGTTCTGGAAGAAGATCACCTATCCGCTGGCGGCCTTCGTCATGGTTGCTCTGGCCTTGCCCTTTGCCGCCGGGCCCGCCCGGGTTGCCGGCGGAGCGGGCCTCAAGGTCTTCTCGGGAGTGATGGTCGGAATTCTCTTCCACATGCTAAACGGCCTGTTCTCGAACCTCGGCGCGATCAATAGCTGGTCACCCCTGCTCAGCGCGGTAACCCCCTCGGCCTTGTTCCTTCTGGCGGCAATGGGAATGATCTGGTGGGTCGAGCGGCGCTGAGCAAGGGAGTACGACTACCAGACTACCGCTCGTTGTCTTGCCTGATGAGCGGACGCTGACTGATCTGGTGGCACCGCTGGGTGGGGAGCCAGCCCTCGCGCGCTCAGGACATGACAAGTCGTGTTCCCGCCAGGCGGTCGTGCAGGAAGAGCCGATCGCGATCAAACAGCGCCCAGACGATGCCGATTCCGGCGAGCAGAATGCTCGGCCAGCACCAGAGGAAGCGCACCAGCGCCTGTCCCGGGCGCACGGCGCTGCCCTCCTGCGTGACGAGTCGAATGCGCCAGGTTTTCATCGCCAGCGTCTGGCCGCCGTTGCTCCAGAAATAGACGAAGTAGACGAGCAGCACCAGCAGGCAGTGCGCCTGAATGACGCCTGGCGCCGCCAGGCGATGCGCGAACGCGCCGAGCAGCACGTGCGGTAGAACGAGGAGAACGGCGAGCACGGCGAGGAGCAGTAGCGCCTCGTAGAACATGCTCGCCAAGCGGCGCAGAAAACTCGGGCGGGCCAAGGGAACGACGTCCGGCATCAGCGTCTGCGCATGAACCGCTGGCCTTGCCGAACGACGAACAGACACACTGGCTTCTTCCTCGTTTCCTTGCCCGACCATTCTGACCGAGGTCCGCCGCAGGTCGGCGGATCAGTGCCGGTTGTCACCCTCGGGCGCTGCTGGGTTGCCGCTCAGGGTCGTCTGGCTCGCCGGGCCGGCGGGCGGGGCGGCGTTTGCCGGTGTTTCCGGCAACACTGGCAGAGTGCTTCCCGGCGGCGAAGGCGTTGGTGCCATTGCCGGTGACGCACCCGCCATGCCGGCCGGCGGAGGACCGGCAGCAACGCGTCCGGGTTTCGGCACGGGCGGCTTGCCAGCCGCCTGTTGCTTCAGCTTCTCCTTTTCTTCGGGCGAGAGGCTGGAGTACTGTTCCCACTTCTCCTTCAGCTCCTGCTTTTTCTCGGCCGGCAGTCGGGCGGTGGTCTTGAAGTTCTCGCGTGCGATGTTTCGCTGTTTCGGCGTCAGTTTGCCCCAGTCCTGCATCTGCGCCTGAATTCTCCGCTGTTCTTCCGGTGTCATGCTGGAAAAACGACGGGTAATGCCGAGCCACTTCTTTTGGCGATGGTACTCCATCGCGTCCCAGTCATCGCTCAGCGGGGCCAGTATGCTTTTCTGCTCAGCGGTGAGTTCGGTCCACTGCGGCTGCGGCGGAGTGACGATCACCGAAGCGCCCGGTACCTCGGCCTGACAGGTGAGCGCGACAAGGCCAAAGAGGAGAAGGCTGCTACGGACTACCGCTCCGCGGAGCTTTTCAACCATGCAAGAAACCCACTGTCGGTGAAGGCATCAATTGGCAGATCGTCGGCCAACAGCGCGCTGTCGATCGCTTCGATTTCGGCGATGCTCTGGTCGGCAGACCAGTACGTGTAGGTGATCATCCCGACAGCGACCAGCAGCGCAATCCCCACCTGACGCAGATTCAAGCCGTCGACGTGGTGCTGGACAAAACTTCCCGCCGCCGCGAGAATCGATTGTCGTACCGGCACCCGCTGTTTGGCAAGCGCCCGTTCGCGGGCACTGTGCAGTCGGTCAAGCGTGGCGGGCGGCAGTTCGTGCACGCCGCGGTTCAAGTGTTGCCGAATCTTGTAGGCAAAATGCAGCTCATTCATAAGGTAATTCCTTTTGCTCTCAACGCTGCCGCCAGCGTGTGGTTGGCGCGCGAGCAGTGCGTCTTGACGCTGCCCTCGGAGCAACCCATGGCAGACGCCGTCTGGGCAACGTCCATATCCTCCCAGTAACGCAGGAGGAAGGCCTCGCGTTGACGGGCCGGCAGCAACTTTATCTCCTTTTCAATTGCAGCAAGGACTTGCGACTGCAACAACTGATCGTCCGGGGCTTGCGGCGAGTTCGAGCCCGATTCTGCGGCGATCGTTTCGAGCGGGTCGTGATCGTCATCATCATCCGGCGACAGCGAGGAGAGCAGCGTGGTCCAGAGCGAACGCACCTTGCTGCGCCGATAGTAGTCGCGAATCGTGTTCTGCAGGATGCGCTGAAAGATCATCGGCAGCTCGGACGATGGGCGGTCACCGTACTTCTCGGCGAGCTTCATCATCGCATCCTGAACGATGTCAAGAGCAGATTCCTCGTTGTGTACCGCAAACAGAGCCTGCTTGAAAGCTCGGCGCTCAACCGCAGAGAGGAAATCCGACAGTTCGCGTTGGCTGGCCAGAGCGGGAATCCTTGTTGTTATATTGAGTCAATAGCCGTTGCTGCGAATGGCGGCTGAGGCCTGCGCCTTGACCAATCGCAGTCGAAGCTTTAACGTTACAGACTTTTTTCGAGCAATTTGCTTGCTGGGGCGACGGCAATGACGATGATGACCGGTGCAGAGATTGTAATCAGGTGCCTGCAGGAAGAAAAGGTCGAATATGTTTTCGGCTACCCGGGCGGGGCGGTCCTCCACATCTACGATGCACTGTTCAAGCAGGATCAGATCAAGCATGTCCTGGTTCGCCACGAACAGGCAGCCGTGCATGCGGCCGACGGGCTGGCGCGCTCTTCGCATAAGGTCGGCGTCGCGCTGGTGACTTCGGGTCCGGGGGCGACCAATGCGGTTACCGGCATCGCCACGGCCTACATGGATTCGATCCCGCTGGTCATCATTTCCGGCCAGGTGCCGAACGACTACATCGGTCAGGACGCCTTCCAGGAGTGCGACACGGTGGGGATCACCCGACCCTGCGTCAAGCACAACTTCCTGGTCAACGACGTGCATCAGCTCGCGCTGACCTTCAAGAAGGCGTTCTACATCGCCAACAGCGGTCGTCCGGGGCCGGTCGTGATCGACATCCCCAAGGACGTCACGGCGGCGAAATGCCGTTTCGACTATCCCTCGGCGATCCAGATGCGGTCGTACAATCCCGTCGTCAAGGGGCATCTCGGGCAGATCAAGAAGGCCGTTCATCTGCTGCTGGAAGCCAAGCGACCGATGATCTATACCGGCGGTGGCGTCATCCTGTCGAACGGCGCCGAGCCCTTGACCCGCCTTACGCGGCGCCTTGGTTTCCCGATCACCAATACGCTGATGGGCCTGGGCGCCTATCCCGGGACCGACCGCCAGTTTCTCGGCATGCCGGGCATGCACGGCACGGTCGAGGCCAACCTGGCGATGCAGCACTGCGATGTCCTGCTGGCCATTGGCGCCCGTTTCGATGACCGCGTGATCGGCAATCCGGACAACTTCTCGTCGTTGCCGCGCAAGATCATCCACGTCGACATCGACCCTTCGTCGATTTCCAAGCGCGTCAAGGTCGATGTGCCGATCGTCGGCAATGTTCCCGACGTTCTGGAAGAAATGATTCGCCTGATCGAAGCCGGTAACGCCGCCCCCGATGCACAGGATCTGGCCGCCTGGTGGAAGCAGATCGAAGAGTGGCGCGGCAAGCAGTGCATGAAGTATCGCATGCGCAAGAGTGTCATCATGCCGCAATACGTCATCGAGAAGCTCTACGAAATTACCGGCGGCCGCGCGATCGTCACCTCCGATGTCGGCCAGCACCAGATGTGGGCGGCGCAGTACTACAAGTTCGAGCAGCCCCGCCGCTGGCTCAATTCGGGTGGCCTTGGCACGATGGGCGTCGGTCTGCCGTACGCGATGGGCGCGGCGCTGGTCAATCCGGGAATGCAGGTCGTCTGTGTGACCGGCGAAGGGTCGATCCAGATGTGCATTCAGGAACTTTCGACGGCGAAGCAGTTCCGCCTGCCGATCAAGATCATCAACCTCAACAATCGCTACCTGGGAATGGTCCGGCAATGGCAGGAAATGTTCTACGGGAGCCGCTATTCCGAGTCGTACATGGATTCCTTGCCTGACTTCGTCAAGCTCGCCGAGGCTTATGGTCATGTCGGGATTCGCGTCGAGCGGCCGGAAGACGTCGAGGCAGCGCTCAGGAAGGCTTTCGTCGACCACAAGGACGATCTCGTCTTCCTCGACATGATCACCGATCAGAAGGCCAACGTCTTCCCGATGGTGGCTGCCGGCAAAGGACTGGCCGACATGATTCTGACCGAAGACCTGTAAGGACGGACCTGATGAGACACATTATTTCGATTCTGCTGGAGAACGAAGCTGGCGCCTTGTCGCGCGTTGCCGGCCTTTTTTCGGCGCGCGCCTACAACATCGAGACGCTCACCGTAGCGCCGACCGAGGACGTTTCGCTGTCGCGCCTGACGATCGTCACTTCGGGTACCGATGCGGTCATCGAGCAGATCACCAAGCAGTTGAACAAGCTGATCGACGTCATCAAGGTGGTCGATCTGTCGGAAGCCGCGCACATCGAACGCGAACTGATGCTGATCAAGGTGCGTGCCACCGGCAAGGACCGCGAAGAGGTCAAGCGACTGGCCGACATCTTCCGTGGCCACATCATCGACGTGACCGAGTCGACCTACGTCGTCGAGCTGACCGCCAGCGGGGCAAAGCTCGACTCGTTCATTCAGGCCATCGACCCGGGACTGATTCTGGAAACGGTTCGCACCGGCGTGTGCGGCATAGGTCGCGGCGAACGCATTCTGAAGGTCTGAGCACACCGTACAACAAGCAGAGGAAACCCATGAAAGTCTATTACGACAAGGATGCTGACCTGTCGCTGATCAAGGGCAGGAAAGTGACGATCGTCGGTTACGGGTCGCAAGGCCATGCGCATGCACAGAATCTCAGCGATTCGGGCGTGCAGGTGACGGTCGGTCTGCGCCAGGGTGGCGCTTCCTGGAGCAAGGCGCTGAACGCCGGGCTGCAGGTCGCCGAAGTCGCAGCCGCAGTGCGCGAGGCCGACGTCGTGATGATGCTCCTGCCCGACGAGAGCATCCCGCAGGTCTATCAGAGCGAGCTTGCGCCGAACATGAAGCAGGGGGCGGTCCTTGCCTTCGCGCACGGCTTCAACATCCATTACAACCAGGTCGTTCCGCGCGACGATCTCGATGTGATCATGGTCGCGCCGAAAGGCCCCGGCCACACGGTACGCTCCGAGTATCTCAAGGGGGGTGGTGTTCCGTCGTTGATCGCCGTGCATCAGGACCGTTCGGGCAAGGCGCGCGACATCGCACTTTCCTACGCCGCGGCGAATGGCGGGACGAAGGGCGGCGTGATCGAAACCAACTTCCGGGAAGAAACCGAGACCGACCTCTTCGGCGAGCAGGCGGTACTCTGCGGCGGCGCTGTCGAACTGGTCAAGATGGGCTTTGAAACGCTGGTTGAAGCCGGCTATGCGCCCGAGATGGCCTACTTCGAATGCCTGCACGAGCTGAAGCTGATCGTCGACCTGATGTACGAAGGCGGCATTGCCAACATGAACTACTCGATTTCCAACAATGCCGAGTATGGCGAGTACGTCACCGGACCGGAAGTCATCAACGAGCATTCGCGAGCAGCCATGCGGGCAGCGCTGACGCGCATCCAGAACGGCGACTACGCCAAGATGTTCATCCTCGAAGGGCGGACCAACTACCCGGCGATGACGGCTCGTCGTCGCCTGATCGCGCAGCACCCGGTGGAGACGGTCGGCGCCAGGCTGCGTGACATGATGCCGTGGATCAAGAAGAACCGTCTGGTCGATCAGAGCAAGAACTGAGCGCCGGCCGGCGCATGGGAAGCGCCGGCCAGGTGACACAGCCGGTGGACGAACGAGGAGTGAGCGGGTAGGCAAGGATGCAGACCGGTCGCCGAGCAGATCAGTTCACCCCTTTGGAGTCCTCCGACAAACGCCATGCCCGAAGTGAAGCCCCGCAAGACGCTCTTCAACCCGGAGTTACGCCGGCGCGGGATCTATCTCCTGCCCAACCTGTTCACGACCGCAGCGCTCTTTTGCGGTTTCTTCGCCATCGTGCAAGCGATGACCGGACGTTTCGAACTGGCGGCTATCGCGATCTTCGTCGCCATGGTGCTGGACGGCCTTGACGGCAGGGTGGCTCGTCTGACGCGTACGCAAAGCGCCTTCGGCGCCGAGTACGATTCGCTGGCCGACATGGTTTCCTTTGGCGTCGCCCCGGCGCTGGTAATTTTCGCCTGGACGCTGAAGGATATGGGGCGCCTTGGCTGGATCGCCGCGTTCATCTATTGCGCCGGCGCCGCTCTGCGCCTCGCGCGCTTCAATACGACGCTGGAAGTCGTCGACCGGCGTTACTTCCAGGGCCTGCCGAGCCCGGCTGCGGCAGCACTCGTCGCCGGCTTTCTCTGGGTGATGATCGACAAGCACATTGCCGGCAGCGACGTACGCTGGCTGGCGTGCGTTCTGGTCATCTTCAGCGGCATATCGATGGTCAGCAATGTCCGTTTCTCGAGCTTCAAGGACATCAACCTGCGGCGCAGCGTGCCGTTCATTTTCATCGTCGCCATTGCCATCGGTTTTGCCGTCATCTCCTACGACACGCCGGTAGCGCTCTTTGGCCTGTTCGTCACCTACGCATTTTCGGGTTACGTGCTGGCCGCGGTGCGGCTCATCGGGCGACGCACGCCGCCGCCGCCCGAAGTCTGAAATTCCGTCGTTGCCGACCGCTATCGGGGAGGGCTGCGCGACCTGAACTCGTCAAGCCAGCGCCGGACGGCTTGTCGATGACGTGCATGGACGATTGACACGTCAATTCGAAACTGTTTATAGTCCGGGCATGAGTTCGTATCACTTCTCCTCCTGCTTCGTCTCGCTGCGCGCCGTCCTGCTCGCCCGGCCGCTGCTGCGCGTCACGCGCTAAGAAAACATCCCCCCAATTCGTGCAGTTTCCGTCGGTTTCCCCGGTTGGGGAAACCGTTGCCGGCCATACAGATTTTCCATTCGGAGTCAGGACATGAAAGAGCATTTGGTTATTTTCGACACGACCTTGCGCGACGGCGAACAGAGCCCGGGCGCTTCGATGACAAGAGAAGAAAAGTTGCGCGTTGCCCGCCAGCTCGAGCGTATGCAGGTCGATGTGATCGAAGCCGGTTTCGCCGCGGCCTCACCCGGCGATTTTGACGCGATCCGGTCGATTGCCAGAATCGTTACCGGTTCGACGGTCTGTTCGCTCGCGCGCTCGAACGAAAACGACATTCGGCGGGCGGGCGAAGCAATCGCCCCGGCGGCGCGTGGGCGGATTCATACCTTCATCGCCACCAGCCCGATCCACATGGAGAAAAAGCTGCGCATGAGCCCGGATCAGGTTGTCGAAGCGGCCGTGCAGGCGGTGCGCTGGGCGCGCGAATACACCGAAGACGTCGAGTTTTCGGCCGAAGATGCCGTGCGCTCGGACGTCGACTTCCTCTGCCGCGTGTTCACCGCGGTAATCGAAGCTGGTGCGCGAACGATCAATGTGCCGGATACCGTCGGCTACAGCGTGCCCTCGGTCTGGGGTGAGTTGATCCGCACCTTGATCGCCCGCGTCCCCGGCGCCGATCAGGTGGTGTGGTCGACGCATTGTCACAACGACCTCGGCATGGCCGTCGCCAACTCGCTGTCGGCCGTCCTTGCCGGCGCTCGCCAGGTCGAGTGCACGATCAACGGTCTTGGCGAACGCGCCGGCAACGCTTCGCTGGAAGAGGTCGTCATGGCGGTGCGCACGCGCAGCGACATTTTTCCGGTCGAGACGCGCATCGATACGACGCAAATCGTTCCCGCCTCGAAGCTGGTCTCGCAGATCACCGGCTACCCGGTTCAGCCGAACAAGGCGGTGGTCGGCGCGAATGCTTTCGCGCACGAGTCTGGAATTCATCAGGACGGCGTCTTGAAGCACCGCGAAACCTACGAGATCATGCGTGCCGAAGACGTCGGATGGGCGCAGAACAAGCTCGTCCTGGGCAAGCATTCCGGGCGCAATGCGTTCAAGGCGCGCCTCTCGGCCTTGGGCATCGTGCTCGACGGCGAGGAGGCGGTCAACGCAGCTTTTGCCCGTTTCAAGGAGCTGGCCGACAAGAAGCATGAGATTTTCGACGAGGATCTGCAGGCGCTCGTTTCCGACGACGAACTGTTGCAGGACGGCGAGTATTACAAGCTCGTCTATTCGCACGTCTGCTCGGAGACCGGCGAGACGCCAGCGGCGAACGTGACCTTGACGCTTGGCGCGCTCGAAAAGAAGGGCTCAGGCGTCGGCAGTGGTCCGGTCGACGCGACCTTCAAGGCGATCGAGTCGATTGCTGCGAGCGGCGCGCAACTCCTCCTCTACTCGGTCAACGCGATCACCACGGGTACCGACGCGCAGGGCGAGGTCACCGTCCGGCTGGCCAAGAACGGCCGTATCGTCAATGGCAATGGGGCCGATACCGATATCGTCATTGCTTCCGCCAAAGCCTACCTGAACGCGCTCAACAAGCTGCAGTTTCCCGACCGGCTCGATCCGCAAGCCGATGTATGATTCCCGTCCTGCCGGGGTAATCGGAAAAGGGCAAGGCAACTTGCCCTTTTCTATTTCCCGGACCGGCGGCTCAGCCGAGCGTAGGCGACCGCGGCGATGAAGAAAGTGATCGCCAGCGCCGTTTCGGCGATCGCCAGGCTTTGCCCGGTGCCCGTCTCGGTCGTCGCCCGTACGATGCCTTCGGTGAAATAAAGCAGGATCATCATCGATGCCCACTGGTAGGTGTAGCGCCTGCCGTGCAGAATGCCGAACAGGGGGGCGAGTAGCGGCAGGCATTTCAGCGCCAGCCACGAGCCGCCCGCTTGCACCGGGGCCAGCCGCAGTTCCCAGGCCAGGCAGAGAAAGATCAGCGCAATCAGGCTGCCACAAGCGGCGAGGTAGGACCAACGGATCATCGATCAGCGCTGCCGGTCGCCCGGCTGGGAAACGAATGGGAAGACTTCTGCGACATCGAGCTATTATCCTGGAAAACGCCACTTCATCATGAATAGCCAAACCATACTGCCGACGCCTTTTGCCTGGCGTCCGTTTGCGCTGCGCGTCGGCCGTCGGTTTGTCGAGGAAAACTTCGACCAGCTCAGCGCCAGCCTGGCTTTCACGACGCTCCTCTCGCTCGTTCCGCTGATCGCCGTCGTGCTCAGCGTCGTCGCTGCCGTACCCGTCTTTCCACGGCTGGTCGAACAACTCGACCTCTACCTGGCACGCAGCCTGCTGCCCGAACGCAGTGCTGGAATGATCGTTCAGTACCTGCTGGAGTTTTCCGCGAAGGCTGGCCATGTAACGCTGGTCGGCTCGCTCGTCCTGATTACCACGGTCGCCCTGCTCCTGTCGACGATCGAACGCGCCTTCAATCACGTCTGGCGGGTCACCAGCCATCGCCCGTGGCGGCGGCGGTTTGCGCTCTATGCCGCACTGGTTGCCTTGTGGCCGCTGCTCGTCGGTGGAATCATCGTCGCCACCTCGTACGCGGTGACCACTTCGCTTGGCCTGATCGACGAACCGCCATGGCTCAGGCGCCTGCTCCTGCGTGGACTTGGCCTGCTGATTGCCGGCATTTTCCTCGGCGGCCTGTATTACGCGCTGCCCAATACGCGCGTCGCGCTGCGCGACGCTGCCGGTGCGGGCCTCTTTGCCGCACTCGGCTTCCTGCTGATGCAGAAAGCCTTCGAGCTGTATCTGGCGAGCTTTCCGTCCTATACCGCGGTGTATGGCACATTCGCCACGCTGCCGGTGTTCCTGCTCTGGCTTTACCTGTCGTGGGCAGTCGTCCTGCTGGGCGCACTGGTAGCCGCGACGCTGCCCGAATTTCGCCACCCGGCCGGCAACTCAGGCGCGACGCGAGCGCCCGAGCGGCCGCCGCCTGCGCGATAATGCGGCGAATCATTGTCGAGACCACGAAAGGAGCTTTGTCATGCCCAGCAGCCTGATGTGCCGCCTGCAGCGCTTCGTTTCCTTGACCGTCCGGCGGCTGTTCATTGGCGCGGCTGTCACGCTGGCCCCGCTTGCCCTGGCCGAGGGAATCGAACCGGCGAGCAAGGGGCAGACCGTCTACGTGCCAATCTATTCCGAGATCCGCCACGGCAATACCTCATCGTCGGGCAAGCCGGAGACGACCTTGATGTCGGTTCTCGTCAGCGTCAGGAACACCGATCCGACGAACCCGATCCGCATCGTTGCCGCACCGTACTACAACACCGATGGCGTCCTGATTCGCAACTCGGTGACCAGTCCCAAGCCGATTCCGCCGTTTGGTACCTTCGAGATTTTTGTCGAGTTGCGCGAGAACCTGGGCGGCTCGGGGGCCAATTACGCGATCAAGTGGGACGCAGCCACGGCCGTTTCTCCGCCGACGATAGAGGCGCTGCATTCTCGCTTCCAGGCAGGCTACTCGGTTGCCTTCATCTCGCGTGGCCGGGCCATTTCCGAACCTTGAGGCAAGCGCCGACCAGCAGGTGGCGGCGTGCCAGCGGCAGTGCGCAGGCTGCCTCCCGGCGCGCGACCCAACGATGGCGCCAAGCCGATGTCGAAGGAGTGTCATGCCCGCCACGTCGCACCTGATCAGATTGACGACAACCGCCGAAGACCATCGCATTGCCCGGTTGAGCGCCGCGGCAATCGGTTTGTCGCTGGTCGACGCGGCAATTCCACTGCCCTTGCCCGGCGTCAAGCCGGGTCTGGCCAACATCGTCACGCTGATCGTCCTCGCCCGCTATGGCTGGCAAACCGCCGCCTGGGTGAGCGGCCTGCGCGTCGTCGCTGGTAGCCTGCTACTCGGCCATTTCCTTTCGCCGGCCTTTTTCATGAGCCTGACCGGCACGATCTGCAGTCTGCTGCTCCTCGCTGTCGCCGTTCGCCTGCCGCGCCGCTGGTTTGGCCCGGTAAGCTGGAGCCTGCTTGCCGCCCATGCCCATATCGGCGGACAACTCCTCCTGGCGCGCCTGTGGCTGATTCCGCACGATGGCGTCTTTCTCCTGACGCCGGTCTTCGCCGGTGCAGCGCTGGTTTTTGGTACGAGCAACGGCTTGCTCGCTGCGCACCTGCTCGCGCAGGCGCCCGTCTCGTCGGAGGCGACGGAAAATGCCTGAAACCATCTGTCTGGCGCTCACCGGCGCCTCGGGAATGCCTTACGGGATTCGCCTGCTCGAATGTCTGCTTGCCGCCGGCCGGCGTGTCCAGTTGCTCTATTCGCAAGTGGCGCAGGTTGTTGCCGAGCAGGAAATGGGACTGCATCTGCCCAGCCGGGCGAGCGAAGCGAGCGCGCTGCTTGCTCAGCGCTTCGCCGGTCTGCCCGGCGAGCTGCAGGTTTATGGCCGCGAGCAGTGGTTTGCTCCGGTGGCCAGCGGCTCCAACCCGCCAGATGCCATGGTTATCTGCCCGTGCACGCTGGGGACTTTGGCGGCGGTTGCGCAAGGTCTGGCCAGCACGCTCATCGAACGGGCGGCCGATGTCGTTCTCAAGGAAGGCCGCAAGCTGATCGTCGTGCCACGCGAAACACCGCTGTCGACGATTCATCTCGAGAACATGCTGCGCCTGGCGCGCGCCGGAGCAGTGATTCTGCCGCCGAACCCGGGCTTCTACCATCACCCGCAGCGGGTTGAGGATCTGGTCGACTTCGTCGTCGCGCGCATCCTTGATCGTCTGCATGTGGCGCACGCGCTGATGCCGCGCTGGGGCGATGGGGTGGCGGGAAGCGGGTGATCGATGCCTGCCGCTGTCGTTTGGCCAGCCATCGCGCACTAGCTGGCACGCTGGCCGGAAGCAACGCGCACCTGCTCGGTCGGCCGTACGCGTGCTCCTCCCGGCCAACCGGCGGCAGCGCGCGCTGAGACGATGCGCTCAGGGCGCTCTTCGTGGCTTCTGGTCGCCGTCTTCTGTCTCGCCGAAGCGGCGTCGATGGCGGGCTTTGCCCTGGTTCCGTCGTTGCTGCCCAAACTGTCGTTGCAGTGGCGCTTGTCAGCGACCCAGGCTGGCTGGCTGAGCGGCTTCTTCTTCCTCGGCTACCTGCTTGCCGTACCCGTACTGGTGAGTCTGACCGACCGAATGGACGCGCGTCGCGTCTATATCGCCAGCGCTGCCGTCGGTGGCCTCGCGCAGGCCGGCTTCGCCGCCTTCGCCGACGGCCTGGTTGGCGCGCTGGGCTGGTGGTGGCTGGCCGGACTGGGCCTCGCCGGAACGTACATGCCCGGCCTGAAGGCGCTTACCGACCGCCTGCCGGTCGCCGTCCAGTCACGCGGGACAGCCTTCTACACGGCAAC
>NZ_JAVMKF010000173.1:0-4252 GCF_031732815.1 Accumulibacter sp.
AAGCGGGCAACGTCCGCCGCCACCGCCAGGTCGCACATCGAGACCAGTTGACAACCCGCCGCCGTCGCGATCCCATGCACGCGCGCAATCACCGGTTGGGGAATTCGCGTCAGCGTCATCATCATTCTGGCGCACTGGCCAAAAAGCTGCTGCATGAACGCTTTGTTCCGACTGGCGCGCATTTCCTTGAGGTCGTGCCCGGCGCAGAAGGCTTTGCCTGCACCGGCAATGACGACGACGCGCACCAGCGGATCGTCGGCGAGTTCGTCCAGCTGCTCCTGCAGGGCGGCGATCATCGCCTGCGACAGTGAATTGAATTGCTGCGGACGATTCAGCGTCAGCGTCGTCACGCCGGCGCAATCGCTGCGTACGACGTAGGCCTGGTCGTCTTGCGGGTTGGGTGCACTCATTCTGTACTCCATCCTTTCTCGTCGCAAGCCGGCGTCGGACAAGTCCGCGCCGACCTCTGATCGACCGGCTGCGCGGCTGCCGGGCGGCCGGCCGCGCAGCCGGCGCTCTGTCCTATTCGATTGCGGCAGCCGACTTCGCCTGTTCGCGCAGAACATATTTCTGGATCTTGCCGGTCGAGGTCTTGGGCAAGGTGCAGAAGATGACGCGTTTGGGCACCTTGAATCGAGCCATGTTCTGGCGACAGAAGTCGATGACTTCCTGTTCGCTCGCCGTCGCGCCTTCGCGCAGCTCGAGGAAGGCACAGGGGACTTCGCCCCAGGTCGGATCGGGCGTCGCAACAACCGCCGCAGCGATCACTGCCGGATGCTTGTAAAGCACGTCCTCGACCTCGATCGACGAAATGTTTTCGCCGCCGGAAATGATCACGTCTTTTGAGCGATCCTTGATCTTGACGTAACCGTCCGGGTGCATTACGGCCAGGTCACCGGTATGGTACCAGCCGCCGGCGAACGATTCCTCGGTCGCCTTCGGGTTTTTCAGATAACCCTTCATGACCAGGTTGCCACGGAACATGATCTCGCCCATCGTTTCGCCGTCCCAGGGAACCGCTTCCATCGTCGTCGGCTCGAGCACGGTGATTCCCTCCTGCGCATGGTAGCGCACGCCCTGCCGGCCGTTCAGCTCGACCTGCTGGCCGATCGGCAGGCTGGCCCAATGCGCGTGCTTCGCGCATACCGCTGCCGGTCCGTAGGTTTCGGTCAGCCCATAGACGTGCGTCAGATCGACGCCGATGTTGGCCATCGCTTCGATCACCGCAGCCGGTGGTGGCGCGGCGGCGATCAGCCCGGCCACCTTGTGCGTGATGCCGGCGCGCAGTTCGGCAGGGGCATTCGCCATCAGGCTGTGCACGATCGGCGCGCCGCAATAGTGCGTCACGCCATGCTCACGAATTGCGGCAAAGATCAGCTTCGGGTCGACCCGGCGCAGACAGACGTTGGTCCCGGCGTTGGCCGCCATCGTCCACACGAAGCACCAGCCGTTGCAGTGGAACATCGGCAAGGTCCACAGATAGACCGCATGCGGCGGCATTCCCCAACTGACGATGTTGCTGAACGAATTGAGATAGGCTCCCCGATGGTGATAGACGACGCCTTTTGGATTGCCCGTCGTGCCTGAAGTGTAGTTGAGCGAGATTGCTCGCCATTCGTCGTCCGGCCCGGTCCACGGGAAATCGGCGCTGCCTTCGGCGATGAACTCTTCGTACTCACGGCTGCCCAGACGTTCACCCGGTCCGCTGTACTCGGGGTCATCGACGTCGACGACTAGCATCTTGCGCTGCACCATGGTGAGCGCCTTCTTGATCGTTGCCGAATATTCTCGGTCGGTAAATAGCACCCTGGCTTCGCCGTGCTCGAGCATGAAGGCGATCGTTTCGGCGTCGAGGCGAGTATTCAAGGTGTTGAGCACGGCACCCGTGGCCGGAACGCCGAAGTGGCAGTCGATCATTTCCGGCGTGTTGTTGAGCATCGCGGCCACCGTATCGCCCTCGCCGACGCCCTGCGCGCGCAGCGCCGAGGCCAGACGCCGGCTGCGCGCAAAGGTCTCCAGCCAGGTGTAGCGCCGCTGACCGTGGATGACCGCCGTGCGCTCCGGATAGACATAGGCCGAGCGGGCAATGAACGTGAGCGGCGTCAGCGGCGCATAATTCGCCGTGTTCTTGTCGAGTCCCTCCTGATAGATATTTGGCATTTCCAGTTTCTCCTCTCTGCGTGGTGAGTGTCATCGGCTGCGCGCAGCCGTTGCCCGGCAGTCGCCCGCCGCGCCCTGTTTTTCCAGATCGTTCAGCCATTCGGCCAACTGTCGCCCCGATTCGTCGGCAGCCGCGAGCAGAGCGCCGACGCCGCCGCGTGCGTCGGCGCTCACCGCCGGCCGCTCCTCGCTGAGCGCCCCCTCGGCGATCGTTCGCCGCCTGGCATCGAGCAGGGCGAAGCGACCGTGCAGCACGCCGCGGCTGCTCTGCGGCGTGTCAAAGACGTGCGAGAACTCCTCCAACTCGAAGCGTAACAGACAATTCGCCGCACTCTGCCCGCTGCTGCCGCCCAAGCCGACCAGCTGGCGCCAGCGCTGGGCGAGCAGCAAAGGCGGCGCCGCCGCCCAGCGGCTATCCACATAGCCGCGCAACTTCAGTCGATCGTCATAAAGCAGACGGTAGGTGATGGCCGGCGAATCGATCCATGCAGGTCCCTTCACTTCGAGCGCGATCGGTGCCCAGCGCGCAGTGTCGGCCAAGCCGCGCGCCGGCAGCCCGAAGTCATAGACCTGACTACCGCCAGCGTAGCGCGCGGTATTGGCACAGCCAGCGAGGAAGCAGGCAGCGAGGCATGCCGACAGATGTCTTTTCATCGTCACTCCGGGCGCCACGGCGGCGCGACGAAACCGGGTTCACCGGGTCCGGGCGCGCGCTCCGGCCAGCCAAGAACGAAGCTTTGCGGCGACTCCTCGAACCTCTGCAATACTCGGTTGAGCTGGCGCGAACTGGCTGACAGTTCGCTGCCCAACTCGTTCAGACGCGGCGGCAAGGCCGCGATGCCGCTGGGCGAAGGGTCGGCGACAAGTTTGTCGATTCGCTCGCTGATCCCCTGCAGCCTGAGCATCAGGCGGCGTGTTTCAACCAGCAGCGGACCGACTTCATGCGTCGCCTGCTCGATGCGGGCGAGGGAAGCGGTCAACGAGCGCTGGTTGTCGGCAGTCAGCCAGCGGCGCAACTGATCGCTCGCCTGCCCGGCGTTACCCGTTGCTGTTTCCAGGTTGCTCAGAATGTTCGTCAGGCGCTGCCGGTTTTCGTCATCGAAGAAATCATTTGCGCTGGCCAGCAGTTCGCGCGCCTGGCGCAGTGTTTCGCCTCCGGTATCCGATAGTTCCTGGATCAGCGACGACTGCATCGCGATGCGTGGCGATGCGCCTTCACCGGCTGGCAGCGGTCGCGGATCGCTGCCGGTTTCCTCGAGCAGGACATGCGCGATTCCGGTGACCCCCTGGTAGCCCAGCTTGGCGGTCGTCCCGCCGGTCACCGGGACGGCGCTGTCGACCGCGATGCGGATCAGGATGTTGCGCGAATCCTGTGGATCGAGCGCGATCGAGAGCACCTTGCCGACGCGAATTCCACGGTAGCGCACCTGGCCCTGCAGGCTCAAGCCGGTGACGTTCTGCCGCGTGACGACGGTGTACTCCTTGGTCGCCTCGTGCTTGCCGCCGAACCACCAGACGGCGAAGATGGCAAAGAGGCAGAGACCAAGGGCAAACAGGCCGGCGATCAGCGCGTGCGAACGGTTTTCCACGCCTAGCGCCCTCCTTGCTGGCTGAGCGCAGAGGCGCGCGTAGTGGTGAAGAAGTTGCGGATGAACGGGTGGTCGATCGCCATCACCTCGGGCAAGGTGCCGCAAGCGACGATGCGCCGACTGGCGAGCACGGCAAGCCGGGTCGCCAGACCGGTCAGCGTGGCCAGATCGTGCGTCACCATCACCACGGTGAACCCGAGTTCGTTCTGCAGCGACCGAATCAGGCGGACGAAGCTCTCGCTGCGATCGGGGTCGAGGCCGGCGGTCGGTTCGTCGAGGACGAGCAACTCGGGTTCGAGCGCCAGGGCACGCGCCAGCGCAACACGTTTGACCATGCCACCCGACAGTTCGGCCGGCATCAGTCGCCCGTGCCGGGCTTCGAGTTCAACCATGGCGAGCTTGAGCAGAACCAGATCACGGATCATTCCTTCGTCGAGGCAGCGCAGTTCGCGCAGCGGAAACGCGATATTGTCATAAACCGGGAGCGCCGAAAACAGGGCGCC
>NZ_JAVMKF010000174.1:0-2109 GCF_031732815.1 Accumulibacter sp.
TACTGGTCGAGACGGAACCCGGAACTCTTGCGCAGCGAATCGAACCAGTCCACGATCTCCTCGACGGCCTGCGCCGGTCTAGCCGTCAGCAACTCGGTGAGCGTCTGTTTCAGCTCCTTGGCATCAGCCAGCGGATGATCAGGGCGCTGAGGAAAAAATCTTAGGATCATTGGCAGCCAGCCTTTTGACAGATCGCGAGAGCCATGCAGTCCATTGTAAACCAGTACGCCAGGGCGTGCCGGCTTGCCTCCGGGTAAACGCACGTCGAATCAGCCGTCCGCGTGTGCCGGGTGACGCGAGTCGTGCGGTCAGGCGAGAGCGCCGGCAAAGCGACATGCAGCGCGCGTCGCTGCCGGTGCCGGCCAGCCGCACGCTGGGCGATCGGTCACCCAACGACGGCCGCCGTATCGACCGTGCTGCTCGCGGCGGCCTGGACAACTCGCTTCAACTAGAATAGCTGCTTTTTCCCTTCTGCTGCGAGCCAACATGATCCGTACCCGTTTTGCCCCGTCGCCGACCGGCTTCCTGCATGTCGGCGGAGCCCGTACGGCCCTTTTCTCCTGGGCCTTCGCCCGTCGGCACGGGGGCAGTTTCATCCTGCGCGTCGAGGACACCGACCTTGCCCGCTCGACGCCGGAGGCAGTGCAGGCGATTCTCGACGGCATGCACTGGCTCGGCCTGAGCTACGACGAAGGCCCGTTCTACCAGACCCAGCGCATGGATCGCTATCGCACAGTCATCCAGGAAATGCTTGCCGCAGGTACGGCCTACTTCTGCTACACATCGGCGGAAGAACTCGCCGGGCTACGTGAAGCACAGCGCGCGCACGGCCTGAAGCCCCGCTACGACGGCCGCTGGCGGCCCGAGCCTGGGAAAGCCTTGCCGGCACCGCCCGCCGGCGTATTGCCGGTCGTCCGTTTCCGCAACCCGACGACCGGCGTCGTCGCCTGGGACGACCTGGTCAAGGGTCGCATTGAAATTGCCAACAGCGAACTCGACGATCTGGTCATCGCGCGTGCGGACGGAACGCCGACCTACAACTTCTGCGTCGTCGTCGACGATTGGGATATGGCAATCTCGCACGTCATCCGTGGTGACGACCATGTCAACAACACCCCGCGCCAGATCAACATCCTGCAGGCGCTTGGCGCGCGCGTACCGTACTACGCGCATCTGTCGATGATCCTCGGCAGCGACGGACAGAAGCTCTCGAAGCGTCACGGCGCGGTCAGCGTCATGCAATACGATGAGGCAGGCTACCTGCCGCAAGCCGTGGTGAATTACCTTGCCCGCCTTGGCTGGTCGCACGGCGACGACGAAGTATTCTCGGCCGAGCAGTTCTGTCAGTGGTTCGACCTCGACCACATCACACCGTCTGCGGCGCAATTCAACCCCGAGAAGCTGGACTGGTTGAATGCCTGGTATCTGAAACAGGCGGACAATGGAGACCTCGCGCAAGCAGTGACCAGACGACTGGCGGCACGCTCGCTCAGGCTCGGCGAAGCCGCCCCACTGGCGGAGATCGTCGGCGTGTACAAGGAGCGCGTGGCCAACCTGAACCAACTGACCGACGCGGTGGCCCTCTTCCACGGCGACCTGCAGCCACCGGCGGATCTGGTGCACAAGCACCTGACGGCACGAGCGCTCCCAGTGCTACGCGAGTTCACCTGCCGTCTGGCCGACATCGCGTGGGAAGCGCCAGCGATTGCCGGGTTGATCAAGGACTGCGTCGCCAGAAGCGGCATTCGAATGCCGGAGCTGGCGATGCCCTTGCGTGTGCTCCTCACCGGCCAGGAACACACCCCGTCGGTCGATCTCCTGCTGACGCTCTTTGCGCGCCAGACCGCACTCACGCGACTGCGCGCAATAGATTCCGACGAAGGCGTGAGCTGAGACACGAAGCGCGCGGCAGCCAACCCCGGCGCACGTGGCAGCACGCACTGCGCCTTTTCCGGCAAGCCGGCTAGCCGGAGTTCAATCAATCGTTTTATCATGCGCGCTGATGGTTTTTTTCCGGAAACGCCTGCTGGCCATGAAGGAGCAGTTCAATGTCGATGAATGAAAACATGCTGCTGGTCGCTGCTGCCGTGTTTGCGGTGTTTCTGGTCG
>NZ_JAVMKF010000174.1:2209-24682 GCF_031732815.1 Accumulibacter sp.
ATGAATGAAAACATGCTGCTGGTCGCTGCTGCCGTGTTTGCGGTGTTTCTGGTCGTCAGCTTCTTCATCGCCCGGCGCTCGGCGCGCAAACGGCTCGATCAACGTAGCGACTGGCGGCACATCGAGCCGAGCGAAGCCCGGCCACCAGCCGACGAGGCCCGCCCGACGCCAGACGTCGCTCCCGAAGAACGCCGGCCGGAGCCTGCGGCACAGGAAGCGGCTGCTACGCGCGCGGCTGAAGAGGCTGTCCACCGTGAAAGCGAGCGGCAAGCGGCTGAACGACAGGCAAGCGAAGCGCGCGCCGCCGAGGAAGCCGTGCAGCGTGAAGCGCAACGACTGGCCGCGGAAGAAGCTGCTCGCCGCGAGAGTGAGCGACGTGCCGCGGAAGAGGCGGCACGGCTCGCCGCCGAACGACAGGCAGCCGAACAGCGCGCCGCTGAGGAAGCCGCGCGGCGCGAAGCTCAGCGCTTGGCAACCGAGGAAGCCGCTCGCCGCGAAAGTGAGCGACGTGCCGCGGAAGAGGCAGCACGGCTCGCCGCCGAACGACAGGCAGCCGAACAGCGCGCCGCCGAGGAAGCCGTGCAGCGTGAAGCGCAGCGGCTGGCAGCCGAGGAAGCCGCGCGCCGCGCACGCGAGCGACGTGCGGCCGAAGAGGCAGCACGACAGGCAGCCGAAAAGCGTGCCGCGGAAGAAGCCGCGCAGCGTGAAGCGCAGCGACTGGCCGCCGCTGAAGCTGCCCGCCGCGCAAGCGAGCGACGTGCCGCCGAAGAGGCAGCGCGGCTGGCCGCCGAGCGGAAGGCAGCCGAAGCGCGCGCGGCTGAGGAAGCCGCGCAGCGCGAAGCCCGGCGCTTGGCGGCCGAAGAGGCTGCTCGCCGGGACGCTGCTCGACGTGCGGAAGACGAGGCGGCGCGCCGCCGGGCCGCCGAGCGTCAGGCGGCTGAGGAAGCGGCGAGCCGGGCTGCCGCAAGGCGCGCGGCGGATGACGCCGCGCAGCTCGAACGCGAGCGGCGTGCGGTCGCGGAAGCGCTGCGCCAGGAAGAGCAGGAACTGCGCATCATCGAGCAGGCGATCAACCGGGAAAACCAACGCCAGGCGGTGGAAGCCGCCCGACGCCAAGCCCCCGCGCCGCTCACCCACGCTCCCGTGAAGTCGCCGCAGCAAACCGTCGTGATGGTCGCCGACGATTCGCGTGTCGTCCGGGTGAAGACCGGCAGGTTGCTCTCAGCGCACGACTATCAGGTGCTGACGGCAGAGGATGGTCTGGACGCAGCACGCCAGATCGAAGGCACCGTACCCGACATTCTCGTCACCGACGTCGACATGCCGGGACTGGACGGCTTCCAGCTCAGTCGGCAGGTTCGCGCCGACCCGCGCACGGCACACGTCCCGATCATCATGGTCACCTCCGACAACGACGAACTGCGCAGCCAGGCAGCCGCGGTTGGGGTGAATGTCGTCCTCGGCAAACCGTATCCGGAAGAACTGCTGATCAACCACATTGAGCGCCTGATGACGGCACAGGCCAGTCGCTGACCGCCCGCTTGGCACGCCAGCTTCTCGCGCACAGCAAGCGTCGACAGATCCGAGCTGGTGAACCGCTTGGCGAGCGACCAGCGCAAGGCCTTGCCTGCTCGCTCGCGGCGATCAGCCTGTCCCGTTCGCCAGGTTGTGCACGCGTCAGACTTCCTGCGCCACAAGCCTCAGAGCTCGCCGCGCTCCACGGCGGCAAGCAAGCCGCTGGCGGCGCGTTCACACAGCGTAAGCACACGCGTAAAACCCGATTCCGCCCCGTAATAGGGATCGGGGACCTCGTACACACCGAGTTCCGGTGCGTACGCCAGAAACAGGCCGAGGCGTGCCTGACTGTCGTCCGGGCAAATCGATTCGAGCGCTGACAGGTTGCTCTCGTCCATCGCCAGGACTCTGTCGTAATACGCGAAATCGGCCTCGACGACCGGCCGCGCGCGAATTCCCGACAAGTCGTAGCCTCCCTTGGCGGCGACCCGCCGGGCGCGCGGATCGGGCGGTTCACCCTTGTGGTAGTGGCCGTGTGTCCCGGCTGAAGCCACTTCGATGCGGCTGGCCAGACCGGCGCGCTGCGCCATCCCGCGCGTGACGCCCTCGGCGATCGGCGAACGACAGATGTTGCCCATGCAGACAAAAAGGATGCGAAAGCGCGTCCTGGCCGCGTTCATATTCATCTGGAATCCGTCCTGGTCAAGTCGGCGGTCGCCGATGCCCTCGGCAAATCAAAAGGAGTGGCCGACGCCGGCCGTCACTCAGTCGCAAGGCGATCTCCCGGAAAGAGCGTATCGACAAAACCGAAGCGTGTGAAGTCGCGCATCCGCATCGGATAGAGCACACCGTCAAGGTGATCGCATTCATGTTGTACCAGACGCGCGTGAAAGCCACTGACCGTGCGCTCGAGCGGCCGGCCGTCGGCGTCGAAACCGCTGTAACGCAAATTGGCCGCGCGCGCGACCCAGCCACGCAAGCCGGGAAGCGACAGACATCCTTCCCACGCCTCGTCCGTTTCGTCGCCGAGCGGCGTCAGCACGGGATTGGCGAGCACGGTCCAGGGCACCGCCTCAGCTTCAGGATAGCGTGGATTGTGGGTCACGCCGAACACGACAAGGCGCAGGTCCACACCGATCTGCGGCGCCGCCAGGCCCGCTCCGTCAAGCTGCTGCATGGTTTCGCGCAGATCATCGACCAAGGCGTGCAATTCCCGCGTGCCGAACGCTTCGACCGGCTTCGCCTGGCGCCAGAGGCGCGCGTCACCCATTTTCAGTACCGGCCTAATCATCGTCGGCGAGCATCCGTTCGAGCAACGCGAGCACCCGTTGCATGGCCGGGTCGAGAACCGCGTGAATCTCGGCCAGGCTGATCGCGCGCGGCGGCTGGCCACGTCCAGCGGCGTAGTTGGCCACGACGTTGATCGCCGCATAAGGGACGTGCAGTTCACGCGCCAGCACCGCTTCCGGCATGGCGGTCATGCCAACCACGTCAGCCCCATCGCGTTCGAGGCGGTCGATCTCCGCCGCGGTTTCCAGACGCGGCCCTTGCGTGGCCGCGTATACCGCCGACCCCGCGCAAGGCAGCGACAGAGCCTGCGCCGCCCTGAGCGCTTTCCGGCGCAGCTCTTCGTCATAGGGCTGGCTGAAGTCGACGTGTGTGACGACACTCCCGGGCCCCTCGTGATAGGTCGACGGGCGACCCCAGGTATAGTCGATGATCTGATCGGGGACGACCAGGTCACCGGGTTGGAGATCAGCCCGGATGCCGCCCACTGCGGCGACCGCGAGGATCGCACGTGCAGCGCCGACATGGCGCAGTGCCCAGACATTCGCGCGATAGTTGACCCGGTGCGGCGGAATGCCGTGCTCGCTGCCGTGGCGCGCCAGGAAGACCACGTCGCGACCGGCTAGGCGACCGAAGACGAGCGGCCCCGAGGGTTCACCATAGGGCGTAGCCGGCCGCTCGCTGCGCTCGATTTCGAGCCGCGCAAGTTCGCCCAGCCGGCTGCCCCCGATGATCGCCAGCATCCTAGTCTCCGCGCATGGCATAGATTGCCGGCAGGTTGCGCCAAGCGCCGCGAACGTCCATGCCGAAACCGAAAACGAAACGATCAGGCACGGTCAGCGCGACGAAATCGGCTTGCGCCGCCTTCTTCCGCCCATTCATCTTCTCGGCGAGAACAGCGGTGTAACAAACCGCTGCGCCGAGCTGCCGCACCCGTTCCTGAATTGCTGCCAGCGTCGTACCCTCGTCGAGAATGTCGTCCACGATCAGTACCGTCCGCCCGAGCAAGGCGAGCGACGGGGCCGCGCGCCAGGACAGCGCGCCACCCGTTGTCGCTGCCCCATAGCGTGTCAAGTGAACGTAGTCGAAGTCGAGCGGGAAGCTGAGTTGCGTCAGCAAGTGACCGGCAAAGGGAACGCCGCCGTTGAGTACGCACAGAACAACGGGGTAAGTCTCGGCCAGGCGAGTGCTGATCTCGCGCGCAACGCGATTGATCGCCGCGCCGATCGCATCGCCAGCGTGGATAAGGTCGGCCGAAGCGAGCAGGGCAAGCGCAGCTTGCCGGTCGATCACCATTACACCGGTCCTCCTGACACTCCCCGAACGATAGGGCAGCTTATTCGCAAAGAGCAGGCAGAAATCATGGCGGGCATCGCTCATCCCCCGCGCTCGACACCGGCAGCCCCGGCGCCAGCAATTGCCGCAATGCACTCTCGTCGATCACCGCCAGACCAAGGCTCTGCGCCTGGCTCAGCTTGCTGCCGGCATCCTCACCGGCGACGACGAAATCGGTCTTCTTCGACACTGAGCTGCTCACCTTGCCGCCAGCCGCTTCGATCATTCGGCCGGCCGCCTCGCGGGTCAAGGACGGCAAGGTTCCGGTGAGCACGAAAACCTTGCCGGTGAGCACGCGGTCAGCGCCTGGCGCGGGCCGGACCTCGTCCCAGGTAATCCCGGCTTCCCGCAGTTTCCGGATGACCTTGAGGTTGTGCGCTTCGCGAGAGAACTGTTGGATGCACTGGGCGACGGTCGGGCCGACGTCGGGAACCCGGAGCAACTCCGCTTCGTCGGCGGCGAGCAAACGCTCCAGGCTGCCAAGATGCTGGGCCAGATCCTTCGCAGTCGCTTCGCCAACGTTGCGCATCCCCAAGGCGTAAATGAAGCGCGCCAGCGTCGTTCGCTTGCTGCTCTCGATCGCGTCCAGCAGCTTGTTCGCCGACTTTTCGGCCATCCGCTCGAGCGCCGTCAAAGCGGGCTGAGTCAGGTGGTAAAGGTCGGCTGGCGTGCGCACGATCGACGCCTCGACCAGTTGGTCGATGATCTTCTCGCCGAGTCCATCGATGTTCATCGCACGCCGGGAAGCAAAGTGGAGCAAGGCTTGTTTGCGCTGCGCCGGGCAATAGAGCCCGCCCGTGCAGCGCGCAACCGCCTCGCCCTCGGCACGCGCGACGCGCGAGTTGCATACCGGGCAGGCTTGCGGCATGACGAATTCAGCCGCGTTGCGTGGGCGCTTGTCCGCCAGAACGCGGACAACTTCGGGAATGACATCGCCCGCCCGCCGGACGACGACCGTATCGCCCGCCCGCACGTCCTTTCGTCGAATCTCGTCGGCATTGTGCAGCGTTGCATTGGTCACCGTGACGCCACCGACGAAAACTGGTGCCAGACGCGCGACCGGGGTCAACGCGCCGGTGCGCCCGACCTGAACACTGATCTCGATGATTTCGGAAATCGCTTCCTCGGCCGGAAACTTGTGCGCAATGGCAAAACGCGGCGCCCGCGAAGCGAAGCCGAGTTGCTGCTGGGCAAGCCGATCATCGACCTTGTAGACGACGCCATCGATCGCATAGGCAAGCCTTGCCCGGCACTCGCCAATTTCCCGATAGTAGGCAAGCAGCCCGGCCAGGCCGCTCACCCGGCGCTGCTCGCGCGCCACCGGAAAACCCCAGTCGGCGAGCAACTGAAGGAGAGCGCAGTGCGCCGACGGCAGCGAAGACGTTTCGTCGGCCGCGATCCCGTAAGCAAAGAAGCGCAAGGGGCGCTGGGCCGTAACCCGTGGATCGAGCTGGCGCAGGCTGCCGGCAGCCGCATTGCGCGGATTGACGAACTCCTTCTCGCCGTGTTCGCGCTGGCGCTCGTTCAGCCGCAGAAAGTCCTCCCGCAGCATCAGCACCTCGCCCCGGACTTCGATCGTCTGCGGCCAGGTTTCGCCGAGCAGGCGCAGCGGAATCGTGTGCAGCGTACGCAGATTAGCCGTGACGTCCTCGCCCGTGGCGCCGTCGCCACGCGTCGCACCGCGCACGAAGATCCCGTTTTCATAAAGCAGAGCAACCGCCAGGCCATCGAATTTGGGTTCGGCCGAGTAGACGACTTCGCCGTCGACGGCAAGCGCCTCGCGCACCCGGCGATCAAAAGCGGCGATCTCTTCATCGCTGAACGCGTTGTTCAACGACAGCATCGGCTGGACATGGGCGACCGGAGCAAACTCGGCGAGCGGCGCCGCACCCACCCGTTGTGTCGGAGAGCTTGCGCTCACCAACGCGGGATGATCGGCTTCAAGCGCCTGCAGTTCGGCGAACAGGCGGTCATACTCCGCGTCGCTGATCAGCGGCGCATCGCGAACGTAGTAGCTCTGGTTGTGCCGATCGATCTCGCCGCGCAGAAAGGCCAGGCGCTCGCTGACGTTCATCGCAACAACCGCCCGATCGCTCAGGAGAACAGACGCAATGCCAACGACCCGCCGGCGGCCAGGTGGCGTGCGCTCATCGCCGACTGATACTGCATCACCTGACGGCGAATCGGCTCGAGCGCCTTTTCCGACAATGGCTGCCGGTTGTCGTCGACCAGCGCGCCGTGCAAGGAGTCGGCAAAACGGCGCGCCTGCTCGAACATCTGTGAGAGGATGCGATCGCCGTTGGCGACACAAGGTACGTCGAGCAGAAAGGTGACGCCATGCGTCGTCAGGCTCTTCATCGCCTCCGCCGAAAAGCCCTGGTCTTCCTGGTTGAGCAGATAGTACAGAACGCTACCGTCGTCGTCGCAACGCGCAAAGCGACCCGTCGGGTCGACTACCATGCCAGCCGATTCGGCGAGCGCGCGCAATTTCGTTCCGGCGAACACCTGTCCCTGACTGATGACGTTGATCCCGATCTGGATATCGACACCGGCACAGAACTGATCCAGCTCGGCCGCCGCCTCAAGCGCGCTTTCACGCAAAGGCAACTCGGCCAGACCGCCAAGCTCGGTCGCCAGATCGTGCACGGCGACATCGAAAATCGACAGCTCCGAACTGCGTAATGGCCCCCGCCGGTCGACCATCTGCAGGCCGATGCGGACGTGCTGATACGCCCGATCACTGTCGTCGGCGATCAAGTCCCACTCGTTCGACTCTTCGTTGTAGCCAATCCAGTTGATCGCCTTTTCGATCCGCTGCATGGCCGCACGTTGCGTTTCGCGCAGGCGATACGCGCCGACCGGAGCAGAGAACTCGAGCGCGGCAATATAGTCGATCAGTGGTGACAGCACGTGTAGCGGCGTACCGATCTCGCGCGGTCCGGACGGATCGCCGGCGCCGCTCTGCGCGTCCGCCGCGGGCGAAGCCTCGTCAGGCAGAATCACCGGGTCGGACGCCGAAAGGAACGCCGGTATGCGGCTGGCCCCGCTGGTCCGATCATGGGCCGTGCCCTCGGCCACCTCGGCAGCCATCGGCGGCTGGCCTTCGAGCGGCGTGTCGAGGCGTTCGCGCCCGTTCCTGGGGTTCGTCCGGCCGGCTGGCTCAGACCGTGCCAGCGAAGCGACCGGGATGTCGCCAGGCAGGGTTTCGTCGAGCAGGACATCAGCCTGCCGGGCATTCAGTAGCTGCTCGGCCAACTTGCGGTGCTTGTGCTCCTGCCACTTGTTGTAGGCCAGGACAACGATCACGGCAGTCGCGCCAAGGCCCATCAAACCCATTTGCAAATCGGTCATTTCTCTTCCTAAACCAGTTGCTCGCGCAGACGCAGCGCCTCTTCCATATCGACTTCGACGATCCGCGAAACGCCGGACTCCTGCATGGTAACTCCGACGAGTTGCTGCGCCATCTCCATCGTGATCTTGTTGTGACTGATGAACAGAAACTGAGTGTGCGCCGACATGCGCCGCACCATAGCGCAAAAGCGCTCCGTATTGGTATCGTCCAGCGGCGCATCCACTTCGTCAAGCAGGCAGAACGGCGCCGGATTCAATTGAAACATCGAGAAGACCAGCGCGATCGCGGTGAGCGCTTTCTCGCCACCGGAAAGCAGGTGAATCGTCGAGTTCTTCTTACCCGGCGGCTGCGCCATCACCTGCAGCCCGGCGTCGAGGATCTCCTCACCGGTCATCACCAGACGCGCCTCGCCACCGCCAAAAAGCGTTGGAAACAGCTCGCCAAAGCTGCGGTTCACCGCATCATAGGTGGTCTGCAGCAAGTCGCGTGTTTCGCGATCGATCCGCCGGATTGCGCTCTCCAAGGTCTCCATGGCCTGCGTCAGGTCGGCCGCCTGCGCATCGAGATAGCTCTTCCGTTCGCGCGCCGCCTCCAGTTCGTCGAGCGCGGCCAGGTTGACCGCACCAAGCGCTTCAATCGATCGCTGCAAAGTGTTGATCGCCGCCTGCAGGGTGCTGGCGCGCACGCCGGCGAGTTCGCCGCGCAGCGCATCTTCGTCGGCGTTCGCTTCGCTCAACTGCGCGGCAAACTGGTCGCAAGTCAAGCCCGCCGCCTGCTCCTTGAGCTTCAGTTCACCGATCCGCGTGCGCAACGGGTCGAGCCCCTGTTCGGTTCGTAGCCGCTGCTCATCAAGCGCCCGCAGCCGGTTGGCGCCGGTCTCCAGAAGCTCGCGCGCGTCGGACAGGGCATGCTCGCGCGCCACGCGATGGTCGAGCGCGTCCTGCAAAGCCGCTTCCAGATCCTCGGCGCGCAGAGCCCCGGCGCTTTCCGTGCAGCGTGCCAGCTCGTCGCGCACGCGAACGATCTGGCGCTGCGCCAGCTCGCGGTTGGCGGCCAGCTCGCTCAGCTTGCTGCCGCACTCGCGCTGCGAAAATTCCGCTTCGCGCAGATCCCGCTCAGCTCGTGCGACCTGCTCGCGCTCGTCGCGCAGCGCCCGCTCGCTCGCTTCGAGCTGGACCTGCGCCGCCTGGATCATCGACTGGGCCCGATCGACCTCGTCGCGCCGCTGTTCGATGGCCTCCTCGGCCAGCAACAGCCGCTCCCTTTCGTTTTCTGCTTCGCCCGCCATGGCCGCCAGGCTCTCGTCGACCTGTGCCTGCCGCTCGAGAAAGCGCTCGCGCGCCTGCGTCAGTTTCAATGTCTCCACCTGAATCGCATGCACGCGGTCCTGCACGACATTGAGCTGCTGGCGCGAGTCCTGCAGGGCGCGCTGCGCATCGCTCAGCCGCTGCTCGAGCTCGCCCAGTCGAACTTGTGCCTGCGCCGCCGCATCTTCGCGCTGGGCGATCAGGCCGCCAAGCGCGTCGATCTCGCGTTGCCGTTCGAGCAGACCATGCTCGGCGCTGTCCGGCGCGAAGAGCGTGATCGCGTGCCGCGTAACGATATCCCCCTGCGCCGTCACGCAACATGCATTGCCGGCGAGCGTCGCGCGCTTCGCCCAGGCGAGCGCCAGCGTCGGAGCCGTCGATACGTCGCTCAGCCAATCGGCAAGGACGGCATGGAGGTCTGGCCGGGCGCAGTCGATGCGCGCCAGGAGCAGGTCGGACGCCGCCACGCCCGGGCGCGGCGTATTCGCCGAGTCGGCGTGTGGCAACAACAAGGTCAGCCGGCCAGCCGGCCGGTCCCTGCTCCACGCCGAGTCGGGCGCCGCCGCCGGCAGCGCACTCAGGCGTTCGCGCAGTACGGCTTCAACCGCGTCTTCCCAGCCCGCCTCGACGCGCAGCGCCTGCCAGAGGGGTGCCTCGGCGTGCACGCCATGCCGCCTCAGCCAGTCGTCCAGCTTGCCATTGGCGCGTAGCCGATTCTGCAGTTGCTGCAGCGCAGTCCGCCGCGCATGCGCTTCGGCGCGCGCCTTCTGCGTTTCCTGTACCTCGGCGAACACCCGTCGACGCTCCGCTTCCAGTTGCGGAAGAACAAGCTGCTGCGCCTGCTGCGCGGTTTGCAGGGCTGCGATGCGCTGCCGTAGCTCGGCCAGTTCAGCCTCGCGGCGCGCCAGCCCACTGTCGTCCGGTGGCGGCAGCGCCGCCCGCTCGGCGGCCAGCTTCTCGCGCCGACCGGCGATGATCTGCAGCGAACGCTCGGCGTGGCCGCGATTGGCCAGCTCGACATGCATGGCCCGTTCGACCTGCGCCAGATCGGCGCGCTGGCGGCTGACTTCGGCAAGTCTCGCCGCATGCCGCTCTTCCGCCAGCGGTAGTCGCTCGTGGCAACTGTCGAGCAGTAGCCGACCCTGCTCGACGCGCGCGTCGGCCAAGCCGAGCAAGGCCTGCCAGCGCTCGTCGTCGCGCGCCAGTCGCTCGCTTTCCGCCTGCCAGTGAAGCTGGTCTTCCGTCAGTTGCGCCAGGCGCGTCTCGTATTCGCGCTGCGCTTCGCGGCGATGACGGATTTCGGCTTCGATCCGTGCTACCTCGGCGTTGGCAGCAAACAACTCGGCCTGTGCCGAATGGACACCGTCGCTTGCCGCGAAGTGCGACTCGCGCGCGCCCTCGAGCTGCGCTTCGAGATCACGCAGGGCTGCGATGCGCGCTTCGAGATCGAGCTTTGCCTGGCCGATTTCATGGATCAGGCGATCGCGCTCACCTTGTGCCTCGTTGCGGCGCAAGAGCCAGAGCACCTGCTGCTTGCGGTTCAGCTCGTCACAGAGCGCGCGATACTGGCGGGCAACACCTGCCTGATCAGCCAGTCTTTCCATCTGCGTCGCGAGTTCGCCGCGAATGTCTTCGACGCGGGTCAGATTTTCCCGCGTATCGGCCAGGCGGCCTTCGCTTTCCTTGCGCCTTTCCTTGTACCGGGTGACTCCGGCCGCTTCCTCCAGGAAGACACGCAATTCGTCAGGCTTGGCCTCGATGATGCGCGAGATCGTTCCCTGACCAATGATCGCGTAGGCGCGCGGACCCAGCCCGGTACCGAGGAAAAGGTCAGTTACGTCCTTGCGGCGTACGTGCAGGTTGTTGATGTAATACTCTGACTGGCCATTGCGCGTGAGCAGACGCTTGACCGACAGTTCGGCATACTGCGACCACTGGCCGGCGAGCCGGCCAAGCGAGTTGTCGAAGACGAGTTCGACCGCCGCCCGGGAGACCGGCTTACGACTGCCGGAACCGTTGAAGATGACATCCTGCATCGACTCGCCGCGCAATTCCGAGGCCTTCGATTCGCCCAGCACCCAGCGCACGGAGTCTATGACATTGGACTTGCCGCAGCCATTCGGGCCGACCACGCCAACGAGCTGGCCGGGCAGGGCGAGCGTCGTCGGGTCGACGAAGGACTTGAAGCCAGCAAGTTTCAGTCTGGTCAGGCGCATGGGCTCGGGCCGGGAAGCTACTCGGGCATGCCGGATGAGATCGGAAATGACACGCTCGCAGGACACGCTCGCAAGGAAACGCTCTCCCCTTCAGCCACCGGGTTCGGCCGCGCGGATGGCCGACGATATTGCTGCGGGAAGCGGAGAATGCCGCCTATAATATCACCCCGCCTGCCCGAATCGTTTGCCCTCCGACGCCACGCGGAATCCGCATGAGCACAAGCCCGGCCCAAACCCTCGACACCTTCGCCAATCCGGCGCCCCAGCGGGATTTCCACATCCATATGGAAATCCCCGAGTTTACCTGCCTGTGCCCGAAAACCGGCCAGCCGGATTTCGCGACGCTGATTCTCGACTACATCCCGGATGCCCGGTGCGTCGAACTGAAGAGCCTGAAGCTGTACGTCTGGTCGTTTCGCGACACCGGCTGCTTTCATGAAGACGTGACCAACCGCATTCTCGACGACCTGGTCGCTGCTACCCAGCCACGCTATATGAAGCTGACCGCGCGCTTCAATGTGCGGGGCGGCATATTCACCACGGTCGTCGCCGAACACCGCCAGCCGGGCTGGCTGCCAACTCCGGCAGTCGTCCTCAGCGAGCTTGCCGGGCAGACCAGTCGGTCGAACTGAGGGCTTGCCAGGAACTCATCGCGAGCGGGCGACATGGAAGACGCGAGCCAACATCGAAACCACGCCGAGACCCACCGCTGCCGGCGAGGCGCGAACGAGCGATTGAGCAAGCCCACTGATCGGCCACGCGACGGAGTTGTTCGCGCATGGCGTGCGCAAGCGGTCGAGGAGCAAGCGTGAATCCCCATCTCTCAAAGTTGCAACCCTACCCCTTCGAAAAGCTGCGCCAGCTCTTTTCCGGAGTCACCCCCAACCCGGAATTGCGCGAAATCAGGTTGTCGATCGGCGAGCCGCAGCATCCCACACCGGATTTCATCAAGGCGGTACTGAGCGAGCGCCTGACCGGGCTGGCCAACTATCCGACGACGCTGGGCAGCGCCGAGTTGCGGCACAGCATCGCCGCCTGGCTCGAACGTCGTTACGGGCTTCCCGGAGTTGACCCGGAAACGCAGATCATTCCGGTCAATGGCTCGCGTGAAGCCTTGTTCGCCTTCGTCCAGGCCGTCGTCGACCCGACGCGCGGCGAGCCGCCGCTGGTCGTCTGTCCAAATCCGTTCTACCAGATTTACGAAGGCGCGGCGTATCTCGCCGGGGCGCAACCGCGCTTTCTCAACACCGTTCCCGAAAACGCCTACGCGCTCAACTTTTCGTCGTTGAGTGAAGCCGAATGGCGACGCGTGCAACTCGTCTTCGTCTGCTCGCCGGGCAATCCGACCGGCAAGATCCTGAGCCTCGACGACTGGCAACAGCTTTTCTCGCTTGCCGACCGTTACGGCTTCGTCATCGCGGCCGACGAGTGCTACTCGGAAATCTACTTCGACGAGGACCGCCCACCACTTGGCGGGCTGCAGGCCGCCCGCCGGCTCGGCCACGATGGGCGACGGCTGGTAATGTTTTCCAGCCTGTCGAAGCGCTCGAACGTGCCCGGCATGCGCTCGGGCTTCGTCGCCGGCGATCCGGCGACCCTCGCCGCTTTTCTGCTCTATCGCACCTACCATGGCTGCGCGATGAACCCGGCCATACAGGCGGCCAGCGCAGCCGCCTGGAACGACGAAGCGCACGTCATCGAAAACCGGCGCGCTTACCGCGAAAAGTTCGCTGCCGTTACCCCGCTGCTCGCTGATGCGCTGGGCGCCACCTGGCCGGAGGCCGGTTTCTACCTCTGGCTGCGAACCCCGATCGACGATGCGGAATTCGCCCGCCGCCTGCTCGCCGCGTATAATGTGCTTGTCCTGCCGGGAAGCTATCTGGCTCGCTCGGCGCATGGCGTCAACCCGGGCGCCGGCTTCGTCCGCATCGCGCTCGTCGCCGCACTGGCAGAGTGCATCGAAGCAGCCGAGCGTATTCGTTCATTCACCGCAACACTCGAGGAAGACCGCAATGCACGCTGTCCAACAGATCATCGATGAGGCTTGGGAAACGCGCAACACGCTGCAGCCGGCGAACGCCCCGGCGCTGCTCTGCGAAGCGGTAAGCACGGTCCTCGACCAACTCGACGAAGGCAGCCTGCGCGTCGCCGAGAAGATGGACGGCGAGTGGGTGACACATCAATGGCTGAAGAAAGCCGTTCTGCTATCGTTTCGCCTGCAGGACAACCGCCTGATCGACGGCGGTGCACTGCGCTATTTCGACAAGGTGCCGTGCAAGTTTGCCGATTACGACGACGAACGCTTCGCGCGCGGCGGCTTCCGCGTCGTCCCGCCGGCGACAGCCCGGCGCGGCGCCTTCATCGGCAAGAACGTCGTCCTCATGCCGTCGTATGTCAATATCGGTGCGCACGTCGGCGAGGGAACGATGGTCGACACCTGGGCAACGGTCGGCTCGTGCGCGCAGATCGGCCGTAACGTACATCTGTCCGGCGGCGTCGGCATCGGCGGCGTACTCGAACCGCTGCAAGCCAATCCGACGATCATCGAGGACGACTGTTTCATCGGCGCGCGTTCGGAAGTCGTCGAAGGCGTCATCGTCGGTGCCGGCTCAGTCATTTCGATGGGCGTCTACATCGGCCAGTCGACGCGCATCTTCGACCGCGAAACGGGCCAGGTGAGTTATGGGCGAGTGCCGCCGGGATCGGTCGTCGTATCGGGCAACCTGCCCGCCAAGGATGGCAGCCACAGCCTGTATTGCGCGGTCATCGTCAAGAAGGTGGACGCGGCAACGCGCGCGAAGACCAGCATCAACGACCTGCTGCGCGGCGACTGAGTAGCGCCCCTTTCGCAAACTGCGTCGCACAAGCACTCAGATGATCCTCGACAAGCTCTTCCAGGTCATGGCCGACCGGCAAGCATCGGACATTTTCATCACCGCCGGCGCACCGATTCACATCAAGATTCACGGCAACACGGTCGCGGTCAATCAACAGGTCATGGAACCGGCGATGATCGAGAAGATCGCCGGCGAGTTGATGACCACCGAACAGGCACAGATCTTCGAGACGACGAAAGAGATGAACCTCTCGGTCGGCGTCGCCAGTCTGGGCAACTTCCGCATCAACCTGTTCCGCCAGCGCGGGACGATATCGCTTGTCGTGCGCTACATCCGGGGCAACATTCCGGCCCTTGATACGCTGATGCTGCCCGATGTCCTGGCCAGCCTGGTCATGGAAAGGCGCGGCCTGATCCTGATCGTCGGCTCGACGGGTTCCGGGAAGTCGACGACGATCGCTTCGATGCTCGACTACCGCAACGCCAACCGGGCGGGTCACATCCTGACTATCGAAGACCCGATCGAGTACCTCTTCCGGCACAAGAAGTCGATCGTCAATCAGCGTGAAATCGGCATGGACACGCTGGGCTGGAACCATGCCCTTAAGAACGCCATGCGGCAGGCGCCCGACTGCATCCTGATCGGCGAGATTCGTGACAAGGAAACGATGCAGGCGGCCATTGCCTATGCGCAAACGGGTCACCTGTGCCTGGGCACGCTGCACGCCAACAACAGCTACCACGCGCTCAACCGCATGATCAACTTCTTCCCGGTCGAATCGCGCGGTACCCTGTACATGGATCTGTCGGTCAGTCTGAAAGCGATCGTTTCGCAACGCCTGATCAAGAACAAGGAAAGCCGACTGATCCCGGCAGTCGAAGTTCTGCTGAACAGCTACCATGTGCAGGAACTGATCGAACGAGGCGACATCCCGGCGCTCAAGGAAGCCATGGAGCAAAGCCTGGCGCCAGGTTCGCGCACCTTCGAACAGGACATCTTCCGCCTCTACAGCGCCGGGCTGATCACCCTTGACGAAGCGCTCAACAACGCCGATTCGCCGACCAATCTATCGTGGCTGATCAACAACAATACGGAAAGCGGCGTCCGCTCACGCAAGGAAGAACAGCGTGTTGAAACGCCCTACGATCTGTCGGCGACCGATCCCGGCGGACCGTCGTACAAGGCGTTCACGCTGAGTCTGCACGACGGCGAGGCGCCGTAACCGCCAGCCGCGCGATGCCGCCCGAGGCCGACCTGACCTTGTATGACGAGCCGACGCTCAGACTGGCCGAGCAACTGATCGCCTGCCGCTCGGTGACGCCGGACGACGCCGGCTGCCTGCCCATCATCGTCGAACGTCTGAGCGCACTGGGTTTTGCGTGCGAGTTCATCAACCGCGGCGGCGTGAGCAATCTGTGGGCGCGACGCGGCCAGGCGCGGCCGCTGCTCTGCCTGGCCGGGCACACCGATGTCGTCCCCAGCGGTCCGCGCGAAGCCTGGAACTCGGACCCGTTCATTCCGCAGCGGGTAGGCGGCAAGCTCTACGGCCGGGGTGCGGCGGACATGAAGAGTTCGCTCGCCGCCTTCGTCACTGCGGTGGAGGCGTTTCTTGCCGAGCGACCGGTGCACGCCGGATCACTCGCCTTCCTGCTCACTTCGGATGAGGAAGGCGACGCCGTTGACGGAACCGTCGCCGTCACCGATACGTTGCGCCAGCGCGGTGAGACGATCGACTACTGCATCGTCGGCGAACCGACAGCGGTCGGCGCGCTCGGTGACGTGATCAAGAATGGCCGCCGCGGCTCGCTCTCCGGCAAGCTCGTCGTCAAAGGCGTACAAGGCCATATCGCCTATCCGCATCTGGCCAGGAACCCGATCCTCCTGGCGGCACCGGCGCTTGCCGAACTGGCGGCGACCGTCTGGGACACCGGCAACGAATTCTTTCCGCCAACCACCTGGCAGGTCTCGAACATCCACGGCGGCACCGGCGCCGGCAATGTCATCCCGGGCAGCGTCAGCATCGACTTCAACTTCCGTTTCGCCACCGCCAGCACGCCCGAAAGTCTGCAGGCCAGGCTGTGCGGAGTGCTCGAACGTCATGGTCTGGACTACGCAATCGCCTGGACGCTCGGTGCACGCCCCTTCCTCACCGGGAGTGGCGCACTGATCGACGCGGCGCGACACGCGATCCGTGCCGAAACCGGGCTGACGAGCGAACTATCGACCAGCGGCGGGACTTCCGACGGCCGTTTCATTGCCGAGATCTGTCCGCAGATCGTCGAGATCGGCCCACTCGGAGCGACCATCCATCAGGTCAACGAGTGCATCGAGCTCGACGCGCTACCCCGTCTGGCGGCCATCTACCGGCGAATCATCGAGCAACTCCTGCCTGCCGATGTCTGACGCAAGCCGCGAACTACGCACGCTGCGCGACCTGATGCGCTTTGCCGTCAGCCGCTTCAACGAGGCCGGCGTCTTCTTCGGACATGGCACCGATAACGCCTGGGACGAAGCCGCCTACCTGCTGCTGCATTGCCTGCACCTGCCGCTCGACCGCCTGGAACCCTTTCTCGACGCCCGCCTGACGCGTAGCGAACGCGCCCGATGCCTGCAACTGATTACCCGTCGGATCGGCGAACGGCTGCCGGCCGCTTATCTGACCAACGAAGCCTGGCTCGGCGAGTATCGCTTCTACGTCGACCCACGCGTCATCGTTCCCCGCTCGTTTATTGGCGAACTGCTACGCGAGCGCCTGACGCCGTGGATCGCTGAACCCGATGAAATCACCAGCATCCTCGACCTGTGCACCGGTTCGGCCTGCCTGGCGATCATCGCCGCGCACGTCTTTCCGGCGGCGCGGATCGATGCGGTAGACGTTTCAGCCGACGCGCTGGCCGTCGCCCGGCGCAACGTCGCCGATCATGCGCTGGACGAGCGCGTCCAGTTGATCGAGTCCGACCTGTTCGCTGGCCTGCGCGGCCGACGCTACGACCTGATCGTGAGCAATCCGCCCTATGTCGATGCCGCGACGATGGCTACGCTGCCCGCCGAATACCGCTGCGAACCCGAACTGGCGCTGGCCAGCGGCGACGACGGGCTTGATCTGACGCGCGCCATACTCGCCCGGGCGCGCCAACACCTGGCACCGCACGGACTGCTCGTCGTCGAGATTGGCCACAATCGCGACACGCTCGAGGCCGCCTTCCCCAAGCTCCCATTCACCTGGCTGGAAACGAGCGCGGGCGATCACTACGTTTTCCTGCTGCAGCGCGAGGAATTGCCACGATGACGACGGCAGCGAACCCCAGAATCAGGCGCGAGGATTACGCTCCACCACCCTTCCTGGTCGACCAGGTCGCCCTGGAGCTCGATTTCCGCCACGGCGAGGTCATCGTCGACAGCCAACTGCAGCTTCGGCGCAACCCGGCGGCAGCCCCCGGACAGGTACTGCAGCTCGACGGGAATGGCCTGCAGACGCTTTCGCTGGCAATCGATGGCGTGCCGCTGAGCGCCGACCGCTACACCTGCAGCGACACGTTGCTGTGCATCGCCGAGGTTGCCGATCGCCTGACGCTGAGCACGCGAACGCGCATCGACGCCGACCGCAACAGCAGTCTGTCGGGCCTCTACCGCTCGCAGGACGGCTACTTCACGCAATGCGAAGCGCAAGGCTTTCGCCGTATTACCTGGTTTCCCGACCGTCCGGACGTGATGTCGACCTACAGCGTGACCTTGCACGCGGACCACGAGAAACTACCGGTCCTCCTCGCCAACGGCAACCCGGTCGGTAGCGGCGAGCACGGCGATGGTCGCCACTGGGCGAAATGGCACGACCCTTTCCCCAAGCCGTGCTACCTCTTCGCCGTCGTTGCCGCACGCCTCGATGTGCTGCGCGACGAGTTCGTCACCGCCGACGGGCGTCGGGTGCAATTGGCGCTCTATGTCGAACCCGGCAAGCGCGATCAGTGTGCGCACGCGCTCGATGCCCTCAAGCGCGCAATGCGCTGGGACGAACAGGTGTTCGGCCTCACCTGCGACCTCGACCACTACATGATCGTCGCCGTCGGCGACTTCAACATGGGCGCGATGGAAAACAAGGGACTGAACATCTTCAATACGAAGTACGTCCTCGCCCGCCCGGATACGGCCACCGACGTGGACTATGAAAACATCGATCGCGTCGTCGCACACGAGTACTTTCACAACTGGACGGGCAACCGCGTCACCTGTCGCGACTGGTTCCAGTTATCGCTCAAGGAAGGGCTGACCGTCTTCCGCGACCAGGAGTTTACCGCCGACACACACAATCGCGCACTCGCCCGCATCCGCGACGTGCGCACGCTGCGCGCCGTACAGTTCCCCGAGGACGCAGGACCGATGGCGCATCCGGTGCGACCCGAAGCCTACGTCGAGATCAACAACTTCTACACCAGCACCGTCTATGAAAAGGGCGCCGAAGTCGTGCGCATGATCCACACGCTACTCGGCGCAGCGGCCTTTCGCCGTGGCATGGACCTGTATTTCGCGCGCCACGACGGCCAGGCAGTGACTTGTGACGACTTCGTCGCCGCGATGGCCGACGCCGGCGCCGTGGACCTGCAGCAATTCATGCGCTGGTACGACCACGCCGGTACGCCGCGCATCCGGGTGCGCGGCGAGTATGACGCCGAGCAGCAGCGCTATGTACTGGCCCTGACGCAGGAACGCCCGGCTTCGCCAAAGGCGGCGGCAACCGACCAGCCCTTCCACATCCCGTTCGCCGTCGGTCTGTGCGGAGCTGATGGGCAGGACCTGCCGCTCATCCTGACCGCCGAGATGACCAGCCAGGCGACGAGCGAACGACCCGCCGCAGCGCTGACGACCCGCGTCCTGTCGCTCACCGAACGCCACCAGGAGTTTGTTTTCCTGGCGGTCGACGCGGCACCCGTACCCTCCCTGCTGCGCAATTTTTCGGCGCCGGTCATCGTCGATTACGCCTGGCGCGATGAAGAGCTGACCCATCTGCTCGCCTACGACAGCGACCCCTTCAATCGTTGGGAAGCGGGCCAACGCCTGACCGGTCGCCTGATCCTGGCCGCCGCGGCCGAACTGACGCACGCGCGTCCGCTGCGCTGGCCAAGCAGCATCGTCAGCGCGCTGGCACGCATCCTGGAACTCGCCGAGTCCGACCCGGCGTTTGCTGCCGAAACGCTGACCCTGCCCGGCGAAGCGACGCTCGCCGAAGAAATGACGATCGTCGACCCGGCTGCACTGCACGCTGCACGTAATGGGTTGCGTCGCTTCCTGGCCGAACAGATGGCGGGACAACTGGAGCAGTGTTACGCCAGCCTGACGACCACCGGCGGCTACGAGCCGACACCAGCCGCCGCCGGCCGGCGAGCGCTGCGCAACGTCTGCCTGGGCTATCTCGGCGAACTGCGCACGCAGGAGGTCCGTGACCGCGCGCTGCATCAGTTCGCCTCGGCCGACAACATGACCGATCAGTACGCTGCACTCGCCGTCCTCGCGCAGGACGACTGCCCGGAACGCAGACGCGCACTGGCCGCCTTCTACGAACAATGGCAAAACGAGGCGCTGGTGGTCGACAAATGGCTGGCCGTACAGGCGGCAAGCCGTCTTCCGGCAACGCTCTCGTCAGTCCGGAAGTTGCTTGCGCACCCGGCGTTTGATCTGCATAACCCGAACAAGGTGTATGCGCTGCTCAACACTTTCGGCAACAACCACGTCCGCTTCCATGCGCCCGACGGCAGCGGCTACCGCTTCCTGGCCGAGCAGATTGCCCAGATCGATCAGTTCAACCCGCAGGTCGCCGCCCGCCTGGCGCGCCGCTTCGACCGCTGGCGCAGGTTTACCGAGGGTCACCAGCAGCACGCGCAAGCGGTCCTCGCCGGGCTGCTGGCCACGCGCAAGCTATCGCCCGATGTAGGCGAGGTCGTTGAGCGAGCGCTCGCCTAGCAGCCTGCCGACTTTCGACCTGCTCCCCGCCCGGAAGCCCTCGCAGCGCAGGAGATCGCGCAACATGCGGGCGCCGGCGAATGGGTGCTCAAGGCGTAAGTCGTCGATCCGGCGCATCGGCGCCAGGTCCTCCGCCGAGACCTCGCGGGGCGTGTAGCAGGCGGTCGAACGCGCCAGCCCGAGCAGGGAACACTGTTGCGATACGGCCAGCTTGTCGGCGCGGTCAATCATCGTCTTGCGGGAAGACTGCCCGCCTTGGTGAGCGCATGCTCTAAAAGATGGTTTTCCAGCGTCAACCGGCCGATCCTGGCGTGCAGTTTCGTCAGGTGCGGATCACTCCACACAGGGCTTCCGACGTCTCCAAATACGTGCACCGCACGCTCTGTCAGTTACCGCGTCCAGTCTGTGATCTTGTGATCTGGTTCGGCTGAATGCCCTACTGCGGGGCCAACTCCGCCATCGTTTTGCCGCTCTTCAGCGCCGCCGGCGCCACTCGCCCCTTGAATGCCGGTGCGAGGTTCCGCCTCGTCCTTCTCGGCATGCTCTTGCTCCTGTTATGGCCGCTTCCGCAGTCGTTCGCGGGAGCAAGGCTACCACTTGTCCTGCTGTCCGAATTTCCGGGCCCACTTCTCTCGCTATCTCCACGCGCATTCACCTTCGTGAGTACCTTGCACACGATCTCGAACTTGTTGATCGCGTCGCGATTGGTGCGGACGATACGAGAGACTTCAGCGAGGTCTTCCGACGCAACCCCAGCGCCTTGGAGGAAGAGAACGACATCTTGCTTGCTCCGGCACAGCATTGGGATCGTATCCACCAGCAGATTGAACACTTCGGGAGGATAGTCAAACTGCTCCGCCATCTTGTCGTTGTTCCTTCGTGTACCTCGCCTGGGCGGCTTTGTAGTTCCGCTTACGTCATGCTTATGAGCCTTGCTGTCGCCGGTGCAGCGTTACCCTTGTGATAGCCGGATGTCTTGCTACTTCGTGAGCACTTGGCGCAACAATTAACTCAGCGCCAAGTAATTGCTTTTGTTGGCGGAAGCTCAGGGATTCGAACCCTGGAACCCTTGCGGGTTGCCGGTTTTCAAGACCGGTGCAATCGACCACTCTGCCAAGCTTCCGGTACAACCACCTGACCCATTTCGCGTGTTCGGCTGTCAGCGGCGGGGCTGGTCGTGTGGCGCAACGGATGATAGCATGAGATGCGAGAAGCGGCCCCGAGGCCTGCCGTTGGGGCTCGCTGGCCGCCTCCTTGACCGACAGGCGCGATTGAAACTTTTGCCGGAATTGGCTAGTCTTAGGGGCGTAATCGAACGTCCCTTGCACAGGAGGAACACCATGCAACCGCAGTATCAACCGTATCAAGTGAGCCATCAGGCAGGTCTCGACCTTGCCGTGCAACGCAACAACGTGTTGCGCAATACATTCATGTTGCTCGCGCTGAGCATGCTGCCGACGGTGATCGGCGCCGTCGCTGGCGTGCAGTTGAAGTTCTCCTTCCTCGCCGGAAGCCCCCTGATGTCCTTCCTGCTCTTCCTGGGCATTGCCTTCGGCTTCATGTGGGGAATCGAGCGGACGAAGAATAGCGGCATGGGGGTCGTGCTGCTGCTCGGCTTCACCTTCTTCATGGGGCTGATGCTTTCGCGCATCCTGCAGGTCGCGCTCGGCTTCAGCAACGGCGGTTCGCTGATCGCGATGGCAGCCGGCGGGACTGGCGTGATCTTCTTTGCGCTCGCCGGCGTGGCGACGGTGAGCAAGCGCGACTTCAGCTTTCTCGGCAAGTTCCTGTTCGTCGGCATGATCGTCGTTCTGCTTGCCGCGCTGGGCAATATCTTCTTCCAGATTCCAGCCCTGTCGCTGACCATTTCCGCTGTCGCCGTCCTGGTCTTTTCGGCGTACATCCTTTACGACATCAGCCGGATCGTCAACGGTGGCGAGGACAACTACATTTCGGCGACGCTGGCAGTCTACCTTGACATCTATAACGTCTTTGTCAGCTTGCTGAATTTGCTGATGTTCTTCAGCGGTGATCGCGACTGAACGAAATCCGCTCGCGGACTTTCCGAAGGCGGCCGGACGGCCGCCTTTGTTTTTCGGCGGGTGCGCGAATTCTGCGCCGACCCCGCCCGCATTGTTCAGACGAGGAACAAGGCGGCCGCCACCTTGCGTCCTTCGCCGAGCAGGATGTTGTAGGTTCGGCAGGCGGCCCGGACATCCATCACTTCAAGTCCCTTACGCTGCGCGATCAACGGCTGGAGCAACTCGGGCGGCGGGAAACGCAGTTGTTTGCCGGTGCCAAGAAGGACGATCTCGGCGTCGAGTCCGGCAAGGATTGCGCCGTCGGCGAGCGAAAAGGTAGCCGAGGTCGCACTGCTCCAGTCCGGGATCAGGCGCTCCGGCAGAACGAGCAGATTGCATCGATGGCGAACGCCGTTGACGCTGACATAGTCGTCGCCGTACGCCGTAAAGGTATTCAGACCTTCCGGGCGGTCAAGTTGCAGCTTCATCAAAATTGCGGTGCAGGCAAGGTTAAAGTACGATTATAGCTTTTTGCCGGCCGCGCTTCGCTGGTCACCTGACGCCGGTCGCCCTGACGAATCTGCAACAGCGCTGAGCACCGAATACGCTGCACGCCTTCCGAGTCCGCACCATGAAAGAGCTTTCCCG
>NZ_JAVMKF010000175.1:0-9725 GCF_031732815.1 Accumulibacter sp.
GACGCGCAGCGGAAAGCTGCTAGACTGCGCGCCTGGAAAAATCGCCCCGCCCTGCCCGGTGCCCTCCGGGCGGGCGAGCCAGGCTTTGCGCTGGCCGCCACGCCGGCCAAGTCCAGTCGGAATTACAGCATGATACCTTTCCTGAGTGCTCTTTGCCTGAGCCCCTTGTGCGCGGCGGCGGACGCATGGACACGCATGCCTGAAGCATTTTCACGCCAGCCTGCAAGTCCCCGGGTGTCGTCGTGGCGGGGCTCGACCAAGGTGGCGCTGGCCGCTCGCTCGTCTCGCTCGACAACTCCCGACCGCGCGCCGAGAGCGCTCGTCTGCCGATGAGTTACACGGCAGAATCCATTTCGGTACTCAAGGGGCTGGAGCCGGTGCGGCATCGCCCCGGCATGTACACGCGCACCGATTGTCCCTTGCACATCATCCAGGAGGCGATCGACAACGCGGCTGACGAGGCGCTTGGCGGGCATTGCAAGCGGATCAGCGTGACCGTGCATCGCGACCATTCGGTCACCGTCGAGGACGACGGACGCGGGATTCCGGTCGAGATCCACCCGCTGGAAAAGGTCCCGACGGTCGAGGTCGTGTTCACCCGGCTGCACGCCGGCGGCAAGTTCAACAAGGACGACAGTGCTTCGGCGTATCGTTTTTCAGGCGGGCTGCACGGGGTCGGCGTTTCGGTGACCAATGCCTTGTCGACCCGCCTCGAGGTCGAAGTCGTGCGCGACGGCGCACGCCACCGGATGGCGTTCGCCGGCGGTGCCGTCGTCGAGCCGCTGGCACGGATCGGCGACGCGCCGAAGCGCGCCAGCGGAACGCGCGTGCGTGCCTGGCCCGACCCGACGTTTTTCGATTCGCCGGTCATTCCCCAGGCACAGCTTGAACGTCTGTTGCGCAGCAAGGCCTTGCTGCTGCCCGGCCTGCAGGTCTCGCTGAGCGTCGAGGATGGCGCGCAGAACCACTGGTGCTTTGCCAACGGCATGCAGCAGTATCTGGCCGAGCAGGTCGAAGCCGACCCGGTGGCACCGGTCTTTTGCAGCGAGAAGTACGCGCTGCGGGGCGACGAGAGCTTCCCGCTCGGCTCGGGCGCGGCGTGGGCGATCTGCTGGACGGCCGAGGGTGGGCTGACGCGCGAGTCCTACGTCAATCTGATTCCGACACCGGCCGGCGGAACGCACGAGGCGGGCTTGCGCCAGGCGGCGCTGGACGCGATTCGCAGCTTTGCCGAGCATCATGCCTTGCTGCCGAAAGGCGTCAAGCTGGCGGGCGAGGACGTTTTCGCACGCGCCAGCTTCGTCCTCGCGGTGCGCATGCTCGATCCTTCGTTCCAGGGGCAGACCAAGGAGCGCCTGAACTCGCGCGATGCCGTCGCGCTGGTCGCCCGCATGCTGCGCGATCCGCTCGAGCTCTGGCTGAACGAACATCCGGACGCCGCCAAGCGAATTGCCGACCTGGCCATCCGTGCCGCCCAGGCGCGCGCGCGCGCCGGCCAGAAGGTCGAGAAGCGCAAGCAGTCGGCGGTCGCCATCCTGCCCGGCAAGCTCTCCGACTGCCAGAGCGAAGACGTCGAGCGCAACGAAATCTTTCTCGTCGAGGGCGATTCCGCCGGCGGGTCGGCGAAAGCCGGGCGCGACAAGGAGCTGCAGGCGATTCTGCCCTTGCGCGGCAAGGTGCTGAATACCTGGGAGGTGGACGCCGGCAGCCTGTTCGCCAACCGGGAAGTGCACGACATCGCAGTGGCCATCGGCATCGACCCGCACGCGGCGAGCGCGCCCGATTCGGTGCTCGCCAACCTGCGCTACGGCAAGATCGTCATCATGACCGACGCCGACGTCGATGGCTCGCACATCCGGGTGCTTTTGTGCACGCTGTTCTACCGTCATTTCCCCAAGCTGGTGGCGAGCGGTCATCTCTATTTCGCGCAACCGCCGCTCTATCGCCTCGACGTTCCGGGTCAGGGCAAGAACCGTCCGCCGCGCAAGATTTATGCGCTCGACGGCGCCGAACGTGAAGCCTGGCTCGACAAGCTGCGGCTCGAGGGCGTCAAGCCGGAAGCCGTGGCGATCTCGCGTTTCAAGGGGCTGGGCGAAATGAATCCGGAACAACTGTGGGAGACGACGATGTCGCCCGACACGCGCCGTCTGATGCGCGTGCGCATGCCTGGCGTCGACGCCGCGCGGCCGGTGATGAACATGCTGATGGGCAAGAGCGAGTCGGCCGGGCGACGCGCGTGGATGGAAGAAAACGGCGCGCTGATCGGCGCCGAAACCTGAGCAAGCGCATGGCGAGAAAAGATTCGACCGGCGATCTGTTTGCCGACCTGCCGCCCGAACTGCCGGCGACAGCGCCGCCCGCACCACCGGCTGCACCGGGCGGCGTGCCGGCGAGCGCCGGCGAGGACGACGACAGCGTACTGCTGCACGATTCGGCGGCGCGCGACTACCTGGAATATGCGATCGCCGTCGTCAAGGGACGCGCGCTGCCCGACGTCAAGGACGGCTTGAAGCCAGTCCAGCGCCGCGTGCTCTACGCAATGCGCGAACTCGGTCTGTCGGCAACCGCCAAACCGGTCAAGTCGGCGCGCGTCGTCGGCGACGTGATCGGCAAGTACCACCCGCATGGCGATACCTCGGCCTACGACGCGATGGTGCGCGTCGCGCAACCCTTCATGCTGCGCTACCCGCTGGTCGATGGGCAGGGCAACTTCGGTTCGCGCGATGGCGACAACGCGGCGGCGATGCGGTACACCGAGGCGCGCCTGACGCCGATCGCCGAGTTGCTGCTCGCCGAACTGGGCGAAGGAACGGTCGATTTTCAGCCGAACTACGACGGTTCCTTCGACGAACCGGCGTTTCTGCCCGCGCGTCTGCCTTTCGTCCTGCTCAACGGCGCTTCCGGAATTGCCGTCGGCATGGCGACCGAGATCCCCGCGCACAACCTGCGCGAGGTCGCCGCGGCGGCGATCCACAAGATCGAGCAGCCGGCCGCCGGTCTGGCCGAACTGCTGGAGCACCTGCCGGCGCCCGACTACCCGGGCGGCGGGCAGATCATCTCGCCGGCGAGCGACATTGCCGCCGCTTACGCAAGCGGTCGCGGCAGCCTGCGCGTGCGTGCGCGCTACGTCGTCGAAGAACTGGCGCGCGGCGCCTGGCAGGTCGTCTTCCACGAATTACCGCCGGGCGTCTCGTCGGCCAAGGTCCTGTCGGAAGTCGGCGCGCTGCTCAACCCGCAGCCCAAGGCGGGCAAGAAAGTCGTCGAGCAGTCGGCGGCGCAACTGAAGACGCTGCTCGCCTCACAGCTCGAAAGGGCACGCGACGAGTCGGGCAAGGACGACGACGTCCGCCTGGTCTTCGAGCCGACCAGTTCGCGCATCGACCGCCAAGACTTCGTCGCCCTGCTGCTCGCGCACACCAGTCTGGAAACCTCGGTGCCGATCAACCTGGTCGCTGTCGGCATCGACGGCCGGCCGTGCCAGAAGCCGCTCGTCGACCTGATCGGCGAGTGGTGCACCTTCCGACTGAAGACGGTCTACCGGCGCACCGCGTTCCGCCTGCAGAAGGCGGACGACCGCATCCACATTCTGGAAGGCCGGCACATCGTCTTCCTGAACATCGACGAAGTGATTCGCATCATTCGCCAGGCCGACGACCCGAAAGCCGCTTTGATCGAGCGCTTTGCCCTGTCCGACCGGCAGGCGGAAGACATTCTCGAAATCCGGCTGCGCCAGCTCGCGCGTCTCGAAGGCATCCGGATCGAACAGGAGCTCGAGCGCCTGCGCGGCGAGCGCGCCGACCTGATCAAGCTGCTCGGCAGCGACACGCTGCTCCGGCGGCAGACGATCCGCGAGATCCGGGCCGACGCCGAACGCTTCGGCGATGCCCGGCGCACGGTCGTCGAGCCGGCGGCAACCGCCTCGCGCGCGGAAGTCGCTACCGTCGCCGACGAAGCGGTGACCGTCGTCGTCTCGGAAAAGGGCTGGGCGCGCGTCCGCCAGGGGCATGGCCTGGACCTTTCCGGAATCGCCTTCAAGGACGGCGACCGCTTCGCTTCGGCGCACGAGTGCCGCTCGGTCGATTCGCTGGTCATCGTCTCCAGCGAGGGCCGGGCATTCACCGTGGCGATCGCCGGTCTGCCGGACGGGCGCGGCATGGGCGCGCCGCTCAGCTCCTTCGTCGAACTCGGCGGCGGCAGAATCGCGCACGTGCTCACCGGCGCGGCGGACGACGACCTGTTGTTTGCCAAGACGTCCGGCTACGGCTTCGTCTGCAGCTTTGGCGACCTGCTCTCGCGCCAGAAGGCCGGCAAGGCTTTCCTCAGCGTCGAAGAAGGCGCGCAGATCCTGCCGCCGGTACGCCTCGCCGGGCGCGATCACCTCGCCGCGCTGTCCGACGACGGCCGCCTGCTCGTCTTCCCGCTCGACCAGATGAAGCGCTTGAGCGCCGGCAAGGGCGTTCAGCTCATCGGCCTGCGCGAAGGCGAAACGCTGCGCACGGTGCTCGCCACGCGCGGCGCGCAGGTGACGATCCGCGGCACCGTGCGCGGGCGGAGCAAGACGCTGCTCTCCGAGGAACGGCATTGCGGCGCGCGCGCGCGGCGCGGTTCGCCGGTCGGACAACTGAGCAACGTGACGCTGGAGGCGGCGACCGACTGACGCTTGCCGGTCAGCCAGCCACCCTTGGCACGTCCCTGCGCCCCGGCCAAACCACTGAACAATGGAGCAAACGATGATTCGACTGATGCGACCCCGGCGGACCAGCGCGGCAGCGGCTTGCCTTTTCAGCCTGCTCAGTCTGCCGGCAGCCGCCGAACAGGTCGGCTGCGTGACCACCGAGTGGAAGCTGATCGGCGCCAATCACCGCGTATGCGTGGAAAGTTTTGCCGACCCGAAGGTGCCTGGCGTGACCTGCCACGTCAGTCAGGCGCGCACCGGCGGGGTCAGCGGATCGTTCGGGCTGGCGCACGATCCCTCACAGTTCTCGCTCGCCTGTCGGCAGACCGGCCCGATCACGCTGCCCGCCAAGCTGCCGAAAGAGGCGACAGTGTTTGCTGAAGACACCTCGATCCTGTTCAAGGAAACACGCGTCATCCGCCTGTGGGACGAAGCCAACCGGACGCTGGTCTACCTGGCGATCAGCCGCAAGCTGATCGACGGCGCACCCGCCAACAGCATTTCGACCGTCCCGGTGATGCCCTGGGGCAAGCCCTGACGTGCCCGGCAAGGCAGCGCCACCGACTTGCGACGTCGCCGGACTCGGCCAGGTCTTCACGCCGCCGGAGGTCGTCGAACTGATGCTCGGGCTGATCCGCAACCGCGGCCGGACGCTCGAGCCGGGCTGCGGCGACGGCGCGTTTCTGCAGCATCTCGCTTTCGCCGTCGGCATCGAAATCGATCGCCGGCACGCGCCACCCGGCGCGCGCGTGATGGATTTCTTCGCGCTGCCGGAGAGCGAGCGTTTCGTCACGATCATCGGCAATCCGCCCTACGTCCGCTACCAGGACATTGCTCGGGCGACGCGCCAGCTCATTCGCCACAGCGTGCTCGACGGGCGCGCCAACCTCTATCTGCTCTTCATCGAGAAGTGCCTGCGCCATCTGACACCCGGTGGCGAGCTGATCTTCATCACGCCGCGCGACTTCGTCAAAGCGACCTCGGCCGTCCCGCTGAACCGCCTGCTCTTCGCCGCCGGAACGATCACCGAATACGCCGACCTGGGCGATTCGCGGCTGTTCGCCGGCGCACAACCCAACTGCGCCATCTGGCGCTTCCAGCGCGACGACTTTTCGCGCCTGACGCGCTACGCCGAACAAGGAGTAGCGCACGGTCTCGCCGGTCTGGCCCGCCTGAACTGGGAAGAAAGGCATTTCGTCGAAAGCAGCGGCCACCTGATGTTTACTCGCGGCGACTATGGCCTGCACCTGGCCGACATCGCCTGGGTCAAGGTCGGCGCGGTTTCCGGTGCCGACGACCTGTACGCCAGCGAGCAATACGGCAACCGCAACTTCGTCTTCTCAGCCACGGCGAGCACCGGCAAGACGCGCCGCATGCTCTGGTGCGAACCCGGCGATCCACCGCCGGCCGTCCTGCTGCCGCACAGGGAACGTCTGCTGCAACGCCGCGTGCGCCACTTCGACGAAGCGAACTGGTGGCATTGGGGGCGCAGTTACCATCAGTCGGCGCAAGCGCGCGTCTACGTGAATGGCCGAACACGCCGCGCGCAACCTTTCTTCGTCCATCCCTGCCCGGACTACGACGGATCGATCCTGGCCATTTTTCCGCGCAATCCGCAAGTCGACGTGCACGCGCTGGCCGCCGCGCTGAACACGGTCGATTGGGCCGATCTGGGTTTCATCTGCGACGGACGCTTTCTGTTTACCCAGCGGAGCCTGGAGAGGGCGCCGCTACCCGAGAGCTTCCGCGCCTTTGCCGCGCCCGAGACCAAGCTGGTCGATCTGGCGAGAAAAAGGCCCCAGCGATGACGCGAGACACCGCCAAACCGCCCTTGCTGATCTTCGATTGCGACGGCGTCCTGGTCGACAGCGAGCCGATCGCCAGCCGCGTCCTCGCCGAAGCGCTGAGCGAGATCGGTTTTCCCCTCGGCCCACAGCAGGCGATCGAGCGCTACACCGGGATCAGCCTGGCGGCCGTTCTCGCCGCCGTCGAGGCCGAATGGCAGCGGCCACTGCCGGCCGACTTCAGCGCCACGCTGGCCGAACGCGACCGGGCCGCCTTCCGCGCCGAACTGCAAGCCATGCCCGGCGTTGCCCGGGTGCTCGCCGGGCTGCCGCACGCGCGCTGCGTCGCGTCTTCCGGTTCGCTCGACAAGATTCGGCACAACCTGGCGCTGACCGGACTGCTCGACTTCTTCGCGCCGCACGTCTTCAGCGCCGAAATGGTCACCCACGGCAAGCCGGCGCCCGATCTTTTCCTGCTCGCCGCCGCACGCATGCACTCGCCGCCGGCGCGCTGCATCGTCATCGAAGACAGCGTCGCCGGAGTCAGCGCCGCGTGCGCTGCCGGCATGCGCGTACTCGGTTTCTGCGGGGGCGGCCACGCACGACCTGAACTCGCCGATGCGCTGCGCGCTGCCGGCGCGCGCGAGATCTTCACCCGGATGAGCGATCTGCCCGCCCTGCTCGCCGGCTGAGACGCGCCGCTGCAGCTTGCGCAAGGCTCATCGGGCAACTCGTCGGGCGCCTCACTGGTCGCCGCATCGGGCGCCATCAGCGGGCGCCGCACGCCGTGTGCCCGCCGGCCGCCTCGCGCGCGTGCCGGCAGCCGCCAGTGTAGAATGGCGCCTAGACCCACCACGTTCCCGGCTGCAGATGCGGCTGCGCGCCCGAGCATCCGCGCGCGGCCGGCTGCCAACGGGATGGAGACTCGCCCATGGTTCCCCGCCTGACGACGGCCCTTGACGGCCCGCTGCTCGAAATCGAGCGTCGCTTTCTCGACGCGATGCCGGAAATCGAGTGCTGGATGCGCAGTCAATGGCAGGAGCACTCGCCCCCCTTCTACGGCTCGGTCGATCTGCGCAACGCCGGCTTCAAGCTGGCGCCGGTCGACATGAACCTGTTTCCCGGCGGTTTCAACAACCTCGACGCCAGCTTCCGGCCGCTCTGCGTGCAGGCGGCGATGAGCGCGATCGACAAGATCTGCCCGGACGCGCGACGCCTGCTGCTCATTCCGGAAAACCACACGCGCAACACATTCTATCTGCAGAACGTCGCGCAGATCGCGGCGATTCTCCGACTGACCGGACTGGAAGTTCGCCTCGGCTCGCTGCTGCCGGGGCTCGAGCAGGCTACCCCGGTCGAACTGCCGGACGGCAGCAGCCTGCTGCTCGAACCGCTCGTTCGCCGCGGCCAGCGACTTGGCCTGGCCGATTTCGAGCCCTGCGCGATCCTGCTCAACAACGATCTCTCGTCCGGCATCCCGGACGTTCTGCGCGGACTCGGCGAACAGGTGATCCTGCCGCCGCTGCACGCCGGCTGGGCAACGCGCCGCAAGTCGAACCACTTTGCCGCCTACGACGACGTGGCGAACGACTTCGCCCGCCTGGTCGGCATCGACCCGTGGCGGATCAATCCCTACTTTTCGGTCTGCGACGGCGTCGATTTCCACGACCGGCGCGGCGAGGAGTGCCTGGCCGCCAACGTCGCCGGCGTGCTCGAACTGATTCGCGACAAGTACCGGCAATACGATATCGACGAAACCCCCTACGTCGTCGTCAAGGCGGACGCCGGAACCTACGGCATGGGCGTGATGACGGTGCGCGATGCGTCGCAGATCGTCGGCCTCAGTCGCCGGCAACGCAACAAGATGTCGGTCATCAAGGAAGGCATGACGGTCTCGCAGGTGATCATTCAGGAGGGCGTGCATACCTACGAGCAGGTGGGCAGCGGCGAGCAGGAAGGCGTTGCCGAACCGGTCGTCTATATGATCGACCGCTTCGTCGTCGGCGGTTTCTACCGCGTGCACAATCAACGCGGCAAGGACGAGAACCTCAACGCTCCGGGAATGCACTTCGAACCGCTGGCTTTTGAAACCAGTTGCTGCCTGCCCGACCACTGCCAGAATCCGGACGCGGCGCCGAACCGTTTCTACGTCTACGGCGTCGTCGCCCGTCTCGCCCAACTCGCCGCTTCGCTCGAACTCGAACGAACGCGCCCTGCCGAGGAGCCGCCGCCATGCGCATAGCCTTCATCGTCGACCCGCTGGCCTCGCTCAAGGCGTACAAGGACACCAGCATCGCGCTGATGCGCGCCGCGCAGGCGCGCGGCCATGCCGTCTGGACGATCCAGCAGGACGCCATCCACTGGTCGCCGCTGCACGGCGTTTGCGCCGAAGCCGTGCACCTCGAAATGCTCGCCGACGACAAGGACTGGTTCAGCGAAATCGATCGCCACGTCGTCGCGCTGCGCGACTTCCGCGCCGTCCTGATGCGCAAGGACCCGCCTTTCGACCTCGAGTACGTCACCACCACCTGGCTGCTCGAGCGCGCCGAAGCCGAAGGAGCGCGCGTCTTCAACCGGCCGCGCGCGCTGCGCGACCACTCGGAAAAGCTGGCGCTGTGCGAATTCGCCGGCTTCTCGGTGCCGACCGTCGTCGCCCGCCAGGCGTCGGTGATCCATTCGTTCATCGAACTCGAACGCGACACCATCCTCAAGCCGCTCGACGGAATGGGCGGCAGCGGCATCTTCCGCGTCCGGCACGACGATCCAAATCGCAACGTCATCGTCGAAATGCTCGGCGGCAACGGCGCGCGAACGATGATGGCGCAGCGTTACATCCCGGAAATCGCCGACGGCGACAAACGCATCCTGCTCGTCGGCGGCGAAGTCGTTCCCTACTGCCTGGCGCGCATCCCGCAAGCCGGCGAAACGCGCGGCAATCTCGCCGCCGGCGGACGCGGCGTCGCACGCGAACTGAGCGCGCGCGACCGCGTCATCGCCAGCACGCTGGCGCCTGTCCTCGCCGCGCGCGGGCTGCTGCTCGTCGGCCTCGACGTCATCGGCGACTGGCTGACCGAGATCAACGTCACCAGCCCGACGTGCATGGTCGAAATCGCCGAACAGACAGGCTTCGACGCCGCCGAAATGTTCCTTCTGGCGCTCGAGCGCGAGTGCCTGAGCAAGCCGTAGCCGACACCCGGCAGCGCGCCGGGCGCTTGCTGCATCGTCTACGCATCTGCTACATTTGACCCGCTGTTGCAGCATCGCCG
>NZ_JAVMKF010000175.1:9825-11727 GCF_031732815.1 Accumulibacter sp.
CCCGACCGCAACCCGCCTCTCCACACCGATGCGCCAGCAGGTTTTCATCAGTTACCGTCACGAGAGCCCCGAGCACGCGCGCAGCGTGCACCGGCTCGGCGAAGCGCTGCGCGAAGCGCGCATCCCGGTCGCGCTCGACCGGTTCTATCTTGACGCCCACCCGGCCGGGCCGGACGAAGGCTGGCCGAAGTGGTGCGAAGACCAGGCCAACGAGTCCATGTGCGTGCTGATCGTCGCCTCACCCGGCTGGTTCGCCGCCTGGGAGCACAACACCACAGCAGGCAGCGGGCTGGGCTCGGCGTGCGAAGCCGACCTCTTCCGCCAGGCGCTCTACGACGCGCCCGGCAACAACGCGCGCCTCCGCCTGGTTTGCCTGCCGCACTGCCCCCTCGGCGACGCAGAGATTCCGCCGCGCCTGCGTGGCTGGCAGCGCTTTCATCCCTTTCATCCTTTCTCCGGCAACGACGACCTCGATTCCCTCGTCCGCTGGCTCGCCAGCCGCCTCGGCCTCAGCGACGTCGAAGCGCCGACCGTCGCCTGGCCGCCGCCCGCCGCCTTCCGGCCCGACATCGCCAACCGCGACCGCGAAGAATGGCCAGCCATCGTCGAGCTGCTCGCCGGGCAGACGCCGCAACGCATCGTGCTGATCGCCGCCGCCAGCGGCGTCGGCAAGTCTACGCTGCTGCGCCAGACGGTCAGATACGCTGGCCAGTTGCGCATCCCGGTCGTCGACGTCAACCTGAAAGGCGGAACCGTCGAGCGCGATGAAATCCTCGGCAAGTTCGAGCTCGAGCTCGCCGACCGCCTGCCCAACTTCGTCGGCCAGGGCGCCAAGCGGACGCACCTGTTGCGCAAGGACCTGCGCGCGCTGCGCCAGCCGGTCCTGCTGCTCTTCGACCACTACGAAGACGTAGCCGGCAATCCCCAACTGAGCGACTGGCTCAGCTTCGAGTTGCTCGAAGAAGTGGAGCGTTCGCCGGCCCTGGCCGTCATCGTCGCCGGCAAGCAACTGCCCGAGCGCAACCGCGGCAACTGGCACGAACTGGCACGCCATCTGCAGCTCGGGCCGATTGCCGACGCCGCCGCCTGGCAGCCCTGGGTCGCACGCCGCCATCCGCAGTTCGCCGAGCGACAAGCCGACCTGAGCACGATCCTGATGCTGGCCGAAGGACATCCGGCCGCGGTTGCTTCGTTCTGCCAGACCATCGCCGACGGCGCTCGACGATGAGCCTGCTCGACGAACTCGGCCAGGCGCTGGCGGCGGTCGCCGACGACCCGCAAGCACGCTCGGCGGTCGCCGCCGAATTCCTGCTCCGCTCGCGCCCGCCCGACGAACAGGCGGCGCTCGCCGCAGCGTTCGACGCCGCCGCCGTCCTGCGCTGGTTCGACGCCGAACTGCTCGCGCGCGTACTGCAAATCCCGCTCACCACCGCTGCCGAGCGCCTGCGCCAACTGCGCGCGCTACCGTTCATCGAACCCTGCCGCAGCGGCACGCACGAACTCGTCAACGTGCACGAATCGACGCGCCTCGGCTGGCGCAGCAAACTCGCCCGCGAAACTCCCGAACGCTTTCGCGCACTCTCGGCCGCCGCCGCCGCGTGCTTCGCCGACGACCAGACGCCGGCCGGCCGCATCGAGTGGATCTACCACCTGCTGAGCGCCGACGGCGAAAGCGGCGCCGACGCGCTCGAAACAATCGACCAAGAATGGACCGGCCGCGCGCATCCCGCGCAGCGCCACGCGCTGGCGACCGCCTTGAGCGAACTGGAAGCGAATGGTCTGCTCGCCGGACGCGCTCGCCTCTGGGTGCTGCTCGTCATCGGCTGGACGCGCATCGAACGCGGCGAGGCAGCGCAACTCGCCGCGCTGGCCGATGAAGCCCTACGGCTGGCGGTCGCCGCG
>NZ_JAVMKF010000175.1:11827-24647 GCF_031732815.1 Accumulibacter sp.
CGGCGGCTGGCCGATCTCGACCCCGGCAACGCCGATTGGCAACGCGACCTCGCCGCCACCTGCGAGCACCTGGCTGGGCTGGAAGCAGCCCGGGGCAAACCGCAAGCTGCGGTAGCGCTCTGCGAAGAAGCGAGCCAGATCCTCGCCGCGCTGACGGCAACCCTTCCGGAAACGCACCCTTGGCGGTCTGACAAGGAAAGGGTTGATCTTTGGCTGGCGCACTACCGCGCCCTGGTGGCTGGCGACAACAGCGGCTGACGCGCGCTCAGGGCGCTCGGGCGAGGAGCGTTTCGACGTGCCGGGCGAGCGCGACCAGGCGGGCGGCGAGTTCGTCTTCGAGCTGGCGGGCGGTGACGGCGAAAGCAGGCCCGCCGATCGAGAGGACGAGGAGTTCGTTGCCTTCGGCCAGATGCAGCGGCGTTGCCGCGGCGTTGGTGTCCTTCTTCCATTCACCGAGCGACAGGCAGTAGCCGTGCTCGGCGTAGCGGCGCAGTTCGCGTTCCAGCGCCGCTGCCTGCGCCGGCCACGCTGCGCCTTCGCGCGCTGCGAGTTGGCCGGTCAGGAAAGTGCGTTCGGCCGCCGGCAGCCCGGCGAGAAAGGCGCGGCCGACCGAGGTCGTCGCCAAGGGCAACTGCGTGCCGACGCTGACGCGCAGGGTGACGCTGGCAGCGCTGCGGCAGTTCTCGAGGTAGATCATCGCTAGGCGATCGCGCGTCGCCAGCGACACCAGCGTCTGCGTCGCATCGGCCAGCGCCTGCATCTGCGGGCGGGCGAGTTCGCGCAGGCGCAGGTTGGCGAGCGCCGCGTAGCCGAGCGCCAGCACCGCCGGGCCGACGCCGTAGGCGCGGCCGCTGCGGCGCAGGTAGCCGAGCTCGACGAGCGTTCGCGTCAGCCGCGAGACGGTCGATTTGGCCAGACCGCTGCGCTGCGTCAGCTCCGCGTTCGAGAGCACCGGCTCCTGCGGCGTGAAGCAGCGCAGCAGCTCGAGTCCGCGCGCCAACGCGGCGACGCCCGCCGTTCCGCGCTGGTTCGCACTATCGTTTTCGCTTGTTTGTTCCATCTTGCGGAACCTAGCACAGCTTTCTTCCATCAGACAAGACGTTTTCTTGACACGTCCTGTCCCCTATGGGATATTCCGGCCGGCTGGCAGCACCCTCTTCCGCACTGCTGAACACCGAAAGGAAAACGCATGGCCGGAACTTCTTTTCGCTGGGACGACCCGCTGCTGCTCGACGAGCAGCTCAGCACCGACGAACGCCTGCTGCGCGACGCGGCGCGCGACTACTGTCAGGGCCGGCTCGCACCGCGCATCCTCGACGCCTTTCGCCACGAGCGCAGCGATCCGGCGATCTTTCGCGAGCTGGGTGAGATGGGAATGCTCGGTCCGACGATTCCGGCCGAGTATGGCGGCGCCGGGCTGAGCTACGTCGCCTACGGCCTGATCGCGCGCGAGGTTGAGCGGGTGGATTCGGGCTTTCGCTCGATGATGAGCGTGCAGAGTTCGCTCGTCATGTTGCCGATCTTCACCTTCGGCACCGAGGAGCAGAGGCGCCGCTTCCTGCCCAGGCTGGCGAGCGGCGAGTCGATCGGTTGTTTCGGGCTGACCGAAGCGAACCACGGCTCCGACCCGGGCAGCCTGCAGACGCGGGCGCGCAGTGTGGCCGGCGGCCATGCGCTTTCCGGCGCCAAGACCTGGATCACCAACTCGCCGTTCGCCGATGTCTTCGTCGTCTGGGCGAAGGACGATGCCGGTGCGATTCGCGGCTTCGTGCTCGAAAAGGGCATGCCCGGCCTCTCGGCGCCGCCGATCCACGGCAAGATGGGATTGCGCGCTTCGCTCACCGGCGAGATCGTCATGGACGAGGTGTTCGTTCCGCAGGAAAACGCGTTCCCGAGCGTGCGCGGCCTCAAGGGTCCGTTCACCTGCCTCGACTCGGCGCGCTACGGCATTGCCTGGGGGGCGCTCGGCGCGGCCGAGGATTGCTGGTTCCGGGCGCGTCGCTACGTGCTCGAGCGCACGCAGTTCGGTCGCCCGCTGGCGGCCAACCAGCTTGTCCAGAAGAAACTGGCCGACATGCAGACGGAAATCGCGCTCGGCCTGCAGGGCTGCCTGCGCCTCGGTCGCCTGAAGGACGAAGGCCGCGCGACGCCGGAGATGACCTCGATCCTGAAGCGCAATTCCTGCGGCAAGGCGCTGGAAATCGCCCGTCTGGCGCGCGACATGCACGGCGGCAACGGCATTTCGGACGAGTACGGCGTCGTCCGCCACATGCTCAACCTGGAGGTGGTGAACACCTACGAGGGAACGCACGACATCCACGCATTGATTCTCGGTCGCGCGCAGACCGGGCTGGCCGCTTTCTGATCGCCGGCCGCGATGGGAGCGCTCGCCCACCTGAAGGTGCTCGATCTGTCGCGCGTGCTCGCCGGTCCGTGGGCCAGTCAGTTGCTCGCCGACCTCGGCGCCGAGGTGATCAAGATCGAACGTCCGGGGAGCGGCGACGACACGCGCCATTGGGGTCCGCCCTGGTTGCCCGACGGGACAGGCGCGCCGACCAGCGATGCCGCGTATTTTCTCTGCGCCAACCGCAACAAGCGCTCGCTCACCGTGGACATGACGAAGCCCGCCGGTCAGGCAATCCTGCGCGAGCTGGCGGCCGACGTCGATGTCGTGCTGGAGAATTTCAAGGTCGGCGGCCTGCTGCCTTACGGTCTCGATTACGCCTCGCTGGCGGCGCTCAATCCTAAGCTGGTGTACTGCTCGATCACCGGCTTCGGCCAGGACGGTCCGTACGCGCCGCGCGCCGGCTATGATTTTCTGATCCAGGGAATGGGCGGCCTGATGAGCATTACCGGCCGCGCCGACGGCGAAGAAGGGGCCGGCCCGCAGAAGGTCGGCGTCGCGCTGACCGACATTCTCACCGGGCTCTACGCGTGCAGCGCCGTGCTCGCGGCGCTCGCGCATCGCGATCGCGACGGTTTTCGCAGCGGCGACGGGCAGCATATCGACCTCGCGCTGCTCGATGTGCAGATTGCCTGCCTGGCCAACCAGGCGGCCAATTACCTGGTCTCCGGCCAATCGCCGCAGCGGCTCGGCAACGCGCATCCGAACATCGTTCCATACGAAGATTTTCCGACGGCCGACGGCCGCATGATCCTGGCCATCGGCAACGACGGACAGTTCGCGCGCTTCGCGGCGCTCGCCGGGCACGCCGAATGGGCGCGCGATGCGCGTTACGCCGACAACGCCGCGCGCGTGCAGCACCGCGACAGCCTGCTGCCGCTGCTGCGTCAGGTCACCGCGACGAAGACGACCAGCGAGTGGATCGCCCTGCTCGAAGCGGCGGCCGTTCCCTGCGGGCCGATCAACGAGATTGGCGCCGTTTTTGCCGACCCGCAGGTTCGCCATCGCGGCCTGCGCGTCGACCTGCCGCACGCCGCCGGTGGCAGCGCGCCGACGGTGGCCAATCCGATCCGCTTTTCGCAGACCCCGGTCGACTATCGCTTTGCCCCGCCGACGCTTGGCCAGGACAGCGAGGCGATCCTGCGTGCGCTGGGCCGTTCCGGCGAAGAGATTGCCCGACTCCGGCGGGAAGGAGTGGTCTGAGCGCAACGGCCGCCAGACGCGGCAGCGAAATACCCTGAAACCACGAGGAGACACCAATGAAGAAAAATACGCCCGGTCGCCGCTTTGCCCGAGTTGTCGTCGGCGCAACGCTGGTTTTCGCCGGCGCCAGCGCCGGCGCTGCAGAGTTCATCAATGTCCTGACCGGCGGCACCAGCGGCGTTTATTACCCGCTCGGCGTCGCGCTGTCGCAGATTTACGGCAAGGCGCTGCCGGAAGCGAAGTCGTCGGTGCAGGCGACCAAGGCAAGCGCCGAGAACCTCAACCTGCTGCAGTCCGGACGCGGCGAGGTCGGTTTCTCGCTCGGCGATTCGGTTGCCGAGGCGTGGAAAGGCAACGAGGAAGCCGGCTTCAAGGCGCCGTTGAAGAAGCTGCGCACGCTCGCCGCGATCTACCCGAACTACATCCAGATCGTCGCCAACGCCGATTCGGGAATCCGCACGCTGGCCGACCTGAAAGGCAAGCGGGTTGCCGTCGGCGCGCCGAAGAGCGGCACCGAGCTGAACGCACGCGACATCTTCAAGGCGGCCGGCATGAGCTACAAGGATCTGGCCAAGGTCGAGTACCTGCCGTTTGGCGAATCGGTCGAACTGATCAAGAACCGCCAGCTTGACGCGACGCTGATCTCGGCCGGCCTGGGCGTTGCCGCGGTGCGCGACCTCGCCAGTTCGATCAAGATCGTCGTCGTGCCGATCCCGGCCGAAGTGGTGACGAAGATTGGCGAGGCGGCGTATCAGGTCGGCACGGTGCCGGCCAATACGTACAACGGGCAGGCGGTCGGCGTACCGACCGTCGCCGTACAGAACTTCCTGATCACGCACGAAGGCGTGCCGGTCGACACGGTCTACCGGATGACCAAGGCGATGTTCGACAACCTCGAGCAGATGGTCACCGCGCATACCGCCGCGCGCGCCATCCGCAAGCAGGACGCCGCCAAGGCGCCGCCGGTGCCGCTGCATCCGGGCGCCGAGAAGTATTACCGCGAAGCAGGCCTGATCAAGTAGCGCCGCCGACCCGGTGCCCGCCAGCGGGCGCCGGAGCGGCGCAGGCACGAGGAGGACGCGCATGGGCGACCATTCGGTGGCACCCGACCACGGCCAGGAGGAATTCTCCGAGCACGGCGTGCAGCGCCGGCTTGGCGGGACATCGCTACACGTGTTGACCGGCGTTGCGCTGGCCTTTTCGACGTATCAGTTGATCGTCGCCGCGTTTCATCCGCTGTCCAGCCTGATCACACGCTCGCTGCACGTCGGCTTTCTGCTCGCGCTGACCTTCATTCTGTTTCCCGCTTTCCGGCACGGCGCGCGGCTGTCGCGCGTCAGCCCCGGCGACTGGCTGCTCGCCGCCGGCTGTTTCGTCCTGTCGACCTACCATTGGGTGTACGAAGCCGATCTGATCCAGCGCTCAGGCGATCCGAGCTTCGCCGACCTCGCCGTCGGCACCGCCTTGGTCGTCTTCGTCTTCGAAGCCTCGCGCCGCATCCTCGGCCTCGCCTTGCCCATCGTCTGCGGGCTATTCCTGCTCTACGGCCTGTTCGGCCAGTACCTGCCGTCGGCGATCGCCCACCGCGGCTACGGCTTCGATCAACTGATCAACCAGTTGGCGCTCGGAACCGAAGGCATCTTCGGGATTCCGACGCTGGTTTCGGCGACCTACATCTTTCTCTTCATCCTCTTCGGCGCTTTTCTCGAACACGCCGGAATGATCCGTCTGTTCAACTCGATCGCGCTCGGTTTCGTTGGCCACAGCCAGGGCGGGCCGGCCAAGGTGGCGGTCGTTTCCTCCGGGCTGATGGGGACGATTTCCGGCTCGGGCGTCGCCAACGTGCTGACCACCGGCCAGTTTACGATCCCGCTGATGAAGCGCTTCGGCTACTCGGGCGTCTTCGCCGGAGCGGTCGAGGCGACATCGTCGATGGGCGGCCAGATCATGCCGCCGGTGATGGGCGCCGTCGCCTTCATCATGGCCGAGAATCTCAACCTGCCCTACGCCGAGATCGTCAAGGCGGCGGCGATTCCCGCCATCCTCTATTACCTGACGGCGTTCTGGATGGTTCATCTCGAAGCCGGCAAGAAGGGACTTACCGGGCTGCCGAAGGTTGAATGCCCGAACCCCTGGCGCGCGATGCGCGACGACTGGCATCTCGTGCTGCCGCTGGCGGTGCTCGTCTGGATGCTGTTCAACGGCTTTACGCCGATGTTCGCCGGGATGACCGGACTGGCGCTCACCGCCGTGCTGATCCTCGGCGCCGCGGTCGCTGCGCGCGTTTCGGCGAGCGCTTTTCGCTACGTCTTCTGGCTCGCCCTCGGCCTCGCCGCCGCCGTCCTCGTCCGCCAGATGGAGCAGTGGGGAATCGTCCCGCTGTTACTGCTGATCGGCGCCCTGGTCGGCCTCAGCTTCGTTCTCAAGGGCGGCCGGCGGACGCTGCACACGATGAAGATGGGCCTGGTCGACGGCGCTCGCCAGGCGCTGCCCGTCGGCGTCGCCTGCGCCGTGGTCGGCGTGATCATCGGCGTGCTGACCTTGACCGGCGCCGCGTCCACCTTCGCCGGCTTCATTCTCTCGGTCGGCGAAGCGAGCGTCTTCCTCTCGCTGCTCCTCACCATGCTGGTCTGCCTGGTGCTCGGCATGGGCATCCCGACGATTCCGAACTACATCATCACCAGTTCGATCGCCGCGCCGGCGCTGTTCAAGCTCGGCGTGCCGCTGATCGTCAGCCACATGTTCGTCTTCTACTTCGGCATCATGGCCGACCTGACGCCGCCGGTGGCGCTGGCGGCTTTCGCGGCAGCCAGCATCTCGAAGGAATCGCCGATGAAAACCGGCCTGAAAGCGGTCCAGATCGCCATCGCCGGCTTCGTCGTTCCGTTCATGGCGATCTACGATAACGCCCTGATGCTGCAGGGCGATCCGACCTGGCTGGCGGTCGCCTACATCGTCGGCAAGGCCGTCGTCGCCATCGTCCTCTGGGGCGCCGCCGCGATCGGCCATCTGCGCGCGCCGCTCAACGCCGCCGAACGCCTTTTCGCCGCTGCCGCCGCGTTCATGCTGGTCGCCGCGATTCCGCTCACCGACGAGATCGGCTTCGCGATGAGCGCCGCTTTTGCCCTCTGGCACGGGCTGCGCACGCGCCGAGCGGCACCCGCCTGATGCTCTGCCTGACCGCCGGCGCGCTCAGCGCGCTGCTCGCAGCGGACGCGTTCACGCTGGCGTGGACGCACTCGATCGAACAGGTCCGTTGGGAGGAAGACTGGCGCGTCGTCGGCGACCGCCTGGTGCTCGAGGCGGCGCGCATCCGCGGCACCGGCGCCGGCATGGAAGCGCCGGCCGGCGCCCGTCTGCTCGCTGGCGTCTGGCACTACCGCCCGCACCTGCCGCCGCAGAGCGTGCTGCGCCTGACGCACTCGCCCCATGCCGCCGGCTACGAGATCTGCCGCAGCGGCTGCGCCGCGCTCGCCGCCCTGCTTCCCGGCCTGGCAAGCGAGGCGGTGATCGAGATCAGCCCCTGCCGATGACCGACGAAATGCTGCTCGACGCCGCGCAAGCCGCGCTGCGCGGGCTCGCCGATCCGGCAAAAGCAGCCGCCATGGCCGCCTACATGAAGCATCGCTTTGCCTTTCTCGGTGTGCAGACGCCGCTTCGCCGCCAGGCGACGCGCAGCCTGATCCGCAGCTTCGCCGGTGATCCGCTCGCCGCCGCCGGCCTGCTCTGGCGGCTCGACGAGCGCGAGTTCCAGTACCTGGCCTGCGACCTTCTCGCCCACCACACAGCGCGGCTCGGCACCGAAGGGCTCGACGGTGTGCTCGAACTCGCGGTCCGCAAGTCGTGGTGGGACACGGTCGATTCCCTGGCCCACGTCGTCGGCGACCTCGTCCGGCGCGAGCGCCGGCTCGTCGCGCGCATCGACCAACTGATCGAAGCGCCGGACTTCTGGCTGCGCCGCATCGCCTTGCTGCACCAGATCGGCTGGAAGGGCGACACCGACACGATGCGCCTGTTCGACTACTGTCTGCGCCAGGCCGGCGAGCGCGAGTTCTTCATCCGCAAAGCGATCGGCTGGGCGCTGCGCGATCTGGCCTGGCACGATGCGCAGGCCGTGCGCGACTTCCTGGCCAGCGCCGGCACCCGCCTGTCGCCACTCTCGCGCCGTGAGGCGGCCAGGAACCTCGATCGGTCGCGCTGAACGATCGGCGCCTACGTCCGTTCGCCCGGGGGATCGTCGCGCGCCGCTTGAACACACCAGAGCGGTCAATCAGCGACCGCCCGGCGACGGAGTATAATCCACGTCTGTCGCATCCCTTTCCATGCGGTCCGTGCTAAGGCAAGTCCTGGCGGACGCAACTGCTCTTGTGCGCGATGAACACCGTCCACCCCCTGCGTGACGCGCTGCACCACGAAGTACACGCGCGTCCTTACGAACGTCTCGCGGCGCCCTTGATCCTCTCCCGCGTCGGGCTGGTCGAAGCCGACGGCCGGCAGACGCGCGAACACCTGCGCGCGCTGCTGCGCGAGCGTCACCTGCCGTTGCCGGCCGAAGACGCCAATCATCTGAGCCTCGATCTCGGCGGCATCAAGCTGCGCTGGGAGCAGCACACCGAGTTCTACACCTGCACCTTCTGGCAACCGCTGCCGTCGGGCGCGGCCGACTTCTCGCGGACGGATCTCGCCGACCTGCCGCCCGCCTGGCTCGCCGGACTGCCGGGCAAGTGGCTGATCGGCCTGCACGTCCTGGTCCTGCCGCGCGACGACGCAGACGACAACGAGCTGCCCCTGATCGTCCGCCGCTATCTCGCCGAAGACAGCCGCGTCGGCTGCGCAGCGATCGACGATGCGGCCAGGATCTACACCGACTTCCGCCTGCGCGAAGACGGTTTCGGCCGCTTCGTCATCGTCGCCGACCCGACGATGTCGCCGCGTCGGCTGGGGCGTATCGTGCAGCGCGTGGTAGAAATCGAGACCTACCGCATGATGGCGCTGCTCGGCATGCCGGTGGCGCGCCAGGTGAACGCGGCGCTCGCCGGTGCGGAAAACAATCTGGCTGCGCTCGCCGCACGCATCGGCAGCGCCGACGCCGAAGAAGAGCCGGAACTGCTGCACCAGCTCACCGAGCTGGCGGCCAATGTCGAAGGGCTGTACGCGCGCACGCATGCGCGCTTCTCGGCCAGCGGCGCGTATTTCGAGCTCGTCCAGCGGCGCATCGACGAACTGCGCGAAGTGCGCACCGCCAACCTGCAGACGCTACGCGAATTCATGGATCGCCGCCTGCTGCCGGCGCTGCAGACCTGCGCCTGGGCGGCGCGTCGCCAGCAGGCGCTCTCCGAACGGATCTCGCGCGTTTCGAACCTGCTGCGCACGCGCGTCGAGATCGAAACGCAGCAGAGCAGCGCCGGCCTGCTCGAGGCGATGAACCGCCGCCAGACGGCGCAGTTCCTGTTGCAGAGCGCCGTCGAAGGTCTCTCGGTGGCGGCCGTCACCTACTACGGCTCCGGCCTGGTCGGCTATCTCGCCAAAGGCGCGAAAGCCGCCGGCCTCTTCGCCATCGCCCCGGACATCGCCGTCGCGGCAAGCATTCCGCTCATCGCCGCGCTGGTCTGGTTCGGCGTCCGTCGTCTACATCAGCGCGTGCAGACGGTGACGGCGGCGGCACCGTAGCCCGGCCGACGAACCGTTTCGTCGCGGATTCCCTTGTCGACGCGTTTGGCGAAGCTGTCGCCATGAAGCCACGCGCGAAAATCAGCTCGACGACTGCGCACAGCGCGTGGTGCACGACGCGGTCGCGAAACGGCGCGGTCGAAACGGCGCGTGTTTTCGGATCGAGGATTTCGATCGTCTTGCAGCCACCCGACCGCCGTGTTGCGCCGAGCAGCTCGCGTTCGAGGCGCAGGATCTCGCGCTCTCGCAGCCTGTCGGACGCTTGATCTGGTACGACTAAAGGATACTTTGTCGGCAGCAGGGTCAAGGTCCGACAGGCTGGCAGACCGCGCCGTCGAGGAAGTCGAGCAAGCGATCGAAGCGCATCTCATGGATTTCGCCGAAGAGCCATGCACCGAGTTCTGGATCGAGTGCGGCGATCCGGTTGGCCAACTCGGCGACGCTCTGCCGGTCCAGGCACAATGCGGCATCGTGGAGTTGGCGCCGCAAGAGTTCGGGCAGGGCAAGCAAGCGTTCGGGGCCAACGGTCGGCAACGATGAAGGCGCGTTGCTCTGCGGGACTTCATCGACGTATACGAACTGAAGCCCCAGATGGCGGCCCATCATCTCCAGCAACTCGTTGGCCCCAAACGGCTTGCGCAGGAAATCATCGCAACCGGACGCCAGAACCTGCTCCCGCTCTTCAGCGAAGGCGCTGGCGGAAACGGCCAGCAGCCTGGTACGCCCGTCGGGTTCCTCGGCGCGAATGCGACGGGCAACCGCGTGGCCGTCCAGTCCCGGCATCCGCAGGTCCAGCCAGAGCAAGTCAGGCCGCCAGATCCGCCACTGTTCCAGCGCCGCTTCGCCGTCCGCCGCCTCGGCCAGCTCGAAGCCCAGCGGTTCCAGGATCTGAACCAGCAAGCGGCGGTTGAACTCCTGATCGTCCACCACGAGCACGCGGTGGCGAGGCTGGTCGGGCGCCAGTCCGGCGATGATCCGCTCGACTACCGGGGGGGCTTCGTCACTGGCCACCAGCTCCAGCACCAGCTCGAAGGCAAACTGGCTGCCGCGGCCGAGTTCGCTCTCGACATCTATCTCGCCACCCAGCAGACGCACATACTCCCGGCTGATGGCCAGCCCAAGACCAGTGCCGCCCTGGGTCTTCAGGCCGGTGCGGGTCTGAGCGAACGGTCGAAACAGCCACGCCCGCTCGTCGGGAGCAATCCCCGGGCCGGTGTCGGTGACGGCGAAGCGCAACCGGCAGAACCCGGTGCCATCCTTCGTTTCGGCCTCACGGGTGACAACGAGCTGAACCTCACCCTGGGCGGTGAACTTCAGCGCATTGCCCAACAGGTTGATCAGCACCTGACGTAGCTTGGCCTCATCGGTGCGCACGTAGCGCGGCGTCTCCGGTGGCCACTGGACGTGCAGCGACAGGCGCTTGTCGCTGGCCCGTTGCCCGAACAGCTCCCGCAGCCCCCGCAGCAATGCGTGCAAATCGCAGTCCGTCGGATGGTAGATGGCTCGTCCGGCTTCGATCTTCGACAAATCCAGCACCTCGTTGATCAGGTCCAGCAGATGCTCGCCGCTCTTATGGATGATATCCAGATGCTCACGCTGTTCCGCCGACGGACTGGTCTGACGGGCCCTGGCCGCGCGGCGCATCAGGTTGGAAAAACCGAGAATGGCGTTGAGTGGGGTGCGCAATTCGTGACTCATTGTGGCCAGAAACACACTCTTGGCGCGATTGGCCGCTTCGGCCGCGTCCTTGGCCGCCGCCAGATTCTCGTTGGATCGCGCCAGATCGGCGGTTCGATCCCGGACGCGCTGTTCGAGCGTCTCGAACGACACCTTGAGCTGCCTGGACATGTCATTGAACGATGCGGCCAGCTCCCCAATCGCATCCGAGCGGTCGATGGCGACTGGTTCGTTCCATTCGCCCCGGGCCATCCCCTTGGCAGCCGCATTGAGATGCATGATCGGCTGGACGATCCAGCGCGCCGTGAACGCGCCGGCGACGACCGCCCCGAGCAGCGCCAGAATCGCCAGGAGGACGCTGGAATGGGTACCCTGATTGATGCGCGCCATCAAATGCGCTTCCGGTACCAGGATGACGGTCAACCAATCGAGATTGCCACGCCGGATCGGGACGATCTGCAGAAAATAAGCCTGTTTCTCCCATTGAAACATGAACTGTCGGCTTTCGACGACGCGGTCAAGAGCACCCACCCGCTCGAGAACGGCTTTGGCGCTGGCGGCGGTCAAGGGGTTGCTACTGTCCACCGCAGCCAGACGTTTGTTGTCCTGCACTGCAGTCTCGGCATAGGTGGCAGCCACGCTGTGCCGGAAGGGTTCTTCGCCGGAGGAGGTAGCGACGAGCTTTCCCTCTTTGTCGATGACGAACACCTGGCCGTTGCGGCCGATCCGCAAGCGGGTCAGGAATTGGCCGAACGTGGTGAGAAAGGTGCTCGCCGCGGTCACGCCCAACACCTGCTGTCGATCATCGTAGATCGGCAGGAAGTTGATGATCATCAGGTCCGGGTCGCTCAGCCCTCTGGCCACGGACACGGCCAGAAACCAGAACGAACCCTGGTGGGCCTTGGCGCCGGTGTACCAGGGGTCGTGCGGCGGATCCTGGTGCGGGTCGTAGTTCTCGATCACGCCAGTCACTTCGCCACGCTCGCCCGTCGTCGTCAGGCGACGGCTGGTAAAAAGCTTCGTACCGCGGTCGAATTCGCGCAGAATCAGCGAGCTCGGATCGCGCTCCAGCGCCGTGAAATCCCGCCGCTCACTCGCCAGGGCGACGGTGTTCACATGCTGGTACTGCCCCAGTTGCTCGGAAAAGCGCTCGACGACGGCTGCACGGTTGCCTGGATCGAGCTTGCCGCCACGGACCAGCGCGGCATTGCCGCGGGTGATCTGCTCCAGGCTGTCAAGCAAACCGGACAGGTGCTGGTCGACGCGCTGCCCGACTTCCGCCATCAGTTGATTGGCCAGGTCGCCAATGGCTTCCTGTGCGTTCCTGAACGAGAGATAGCCGACCGTTCCCACCGCGCCGACGATCAGGAGCACGAATGGCACGGTGCTCATCAGCGGCAGGGCGTGTCGTCGGGCTCGATCGACCAAGTCGGCAAGCAAACGAGCGAGCCTCGTCGACTGCCTTGGCTTGTCCACCACTAAACCTCGCCCCACTGGTATCCGGAGACTTCCACGAGACTTGCCGCCAATCGATCAATATTTGAAAAGGATGAACCTGTCGACCGTCACCGATCCGAATCTGCGGTGAAGAGGAAAGCCAACGACCCGGTGTATATTAGCCCCAAGCAAAGGGAAGTCAATCTCGACCAAGTGCGCACCGCCAAGCTGCAGACGCTGCGCGAATTCATCGATCGCCGCCTGCTGCCGGCGCTGCAGACCTGCGCCTGGGCGGCGCGTCGCCAGCAGGCGCTCTCCGAACGGATCTCGCGCGTTTCGAACCTGCTGCGCACGCGCGTCGAGATCGAAACGCAGCAGAGCAGCGCCGGCCTGCTCGAGGCGATGAACCGCCGCCAGACGGCGCAGTTC
>NZ_JAVMKF010000176.1:0-24581 GCF_031732815.1 Accumulibacter sp.
CTGCAGGCCGGTGATGTCGATCGACGTCACCGACAGCGCGTCGCCGTCCGGGTCGTAGTCGTTGGCCAACAGACCGGGCGCCGCGATGGCCAGCGTCTGGCCGGCACGCGTGGTGTAGTAGTCGTCCTGGACAACCGGCGTGTTGTTGATCGGAGCTGGCAAAGGTTGCCAGAAGGGCTCTGGAAACGCCAGCAACGCAAGCGCGCGGTTCGATTCGGTCGGGTCGAGCGTGTCGCTGACGACGGCTGAACCCATGTTTGAATCATTGTTCAGAATGCTTTTCTTCATAGATGTTCTCCGTCGCGAACGGCCCTCCCCAGGAAGGCAGACTGGCGCTTCCCCAAGCAAGAACCACGCCGCCACCTTCAGTGGATTGGTATCAATGCCATTTTTCCGCGTCGCAGGCATGGCCTGTAAAGTTTTTCGACACTTGCAGACCTTCGTCGGCGATCAAGCGCTCGACCCTTGCACCTTGCGTCCCGGTCGCCGAGAGCGAAACGGCCGTGCCGCCTTTTCGCATTGGCCCGCTTTCCTTGGCATGCATGATTTTTCGCCGGGCGATCAACGCCAGCCCCTGGCGACGCTCTGGGCGATTGGATGCGGGTCAGCGAGACGGGCTGGCGCCGACGCCGACCAACCGCCGGGCCGAGCGCCATGGGCAGAGATCCTTGCGCCTGGGCGGCGAGGGGTTTGCGGAACTCCTCTTCCAGCATTTCGCCGGGGGATACCGGAGCGAACTCGCACAGGGTTCTGGTCCGTCAGCGATCATCGATGATCGCCACATCGGCCAAGCCGTCCGCTGACCGGACAAGGCAGACGCGCCAGCGATCATTGCTCCTGATGCTGTGCTGTCCCCTTCGGTTACCGGTCACAGCATCGAGGCGATTTCCCGGCGGAACGCGCAGATCGTCGAGAACGGAAGACCCGTCAAGCTGGGATAGCCCGCGCAGCGCCGGGTGCTCGCTGCCCACCCGGCGACGAACGCTCCCACCGGCGAAGAGCGCTTGCGTATCCTGGCACTTGAAGCTCTGGATGGTCGCGGCGCATCGTCACGGCGTGACGAAGGGCAACACCGACCGCTCACAGGCAGCGCTGGCCGTCCCGTACCCCGCGCGTCCCGCGCGGCGAACAGGACGTCCTTCCGGGCGGAGGTTCACCTGCCTGCTGGCTGGTGACCTAGGGCGAGCCGGAACCCCACGGCCTGGTAGCGGTAGCCAGGCTCGAACCGGTAACGGTCGGCGGAATGCACGAACCCGCCGACGCTGCTCCACGAGCCGCCGCGCACCACGCGGGAATCGCCACTCGGTGGCCCTTGCGGATCGACCTGCGGCTCATTCGCGTAATCGCCGTACCAATCCGCACACCATTCGTACACATTGCCGTGCATTTCGTACAAACCCCACGCGTTCGCCGGCAGCGACGCCACCGCCACCGTCTTCTCCCGATACAGCCCCTGCGCCCCGCCCGCGTAGGGGACGTTCCCATCGTAGTTGACCCGCTCCGGCGTCAGCTCGTCGCCAAACGAAAACGGCGTCGTCGTCCCCGCCCGGCACGCGTATTCCCACTCCGCTTCGCTCGGCAATCGCACCGCCAATCCCCCTACCCGACGCTCCAGTTCGCCGATGAAGCGCTGCACATCGTCCCACGAAACGTTCTCCACCGGATTGCGCGCATCGTCCTTGAACTCGCTCGGATTCTCCCCCATCACCGCCTGCCAGAAGGCCTGCGTACACGCCGTGTCGGCCAGCCAGTAACCCCGGCTCAGCGTCACTTCGTGCTGCGCCTCGTCGTCATCCCGCTCCGGCTCGTCCGCCGGCGAACCCATCAGAAAACGCCCCGGTGCGATCCAGCGGAAGACCTGGCGCACTTCGCCCAGCGTCAAGGCCATCCACAGACCGTATTCGTCGTCCTCGCCCCAGTCGCTCGCCCAGGGCTGCGGAAAGGGGTCGGGAAAGAAGACTTCGCCGGGATCGCGAGCGGACATGGCACTCCTCCTTGCAGGCGCCGCTTCGGCAGGCGTTCGGCGCTTAGCGGCGCGCAGCGCGCGCCGTAACGGGTGGCGGCAGCTTGGCGGCGGTTGATCTGGACGTTCGCTTTGCGGCTTATCGTGGCCCGCACCGTGACCATCTCGGCGAGTTGCTCGTTGGTGAACAGCGCGTAGATCGGCAAGCCGTCGTGTTCGGCGATGGTCTTGCGCAGTTCGCGCAGCTCCGCGTAAACCGCGAAGTCGCCCTCGCTGAGCACCTCGCGGTAGTCGATCCGCGCGCGCTTGCCGCCCCCCGCCGCCGCGCGCTCGGCGCCGTCCGCCTCGACGGTCGTCAGGCAAAACAGCCAGTACGAGAGCGCGCCCTGCGCGATGAACTGTTTATCGACCGCGGCGACACGATGCTGCGCGCAAAAGGCGTTCAACTCGTTGGCACCTGCCGCTGGCGCCAGGGCGTCTACCGTAAAGAAGTGGAATCGCATCGGAGCGCTCATTTCGCAGGTTTGAAGAAGCCGGAGAGTCTATCCCATAACGAGCGCGCTTTGCCGTCCGGAGTGCCCGCCGGGCCACGCGGCGCGGCCGAGGACGGCTCCGCCGTCCTCGGCCGCAGGATTGTCGGCTCCGCCGCCAATCCCTTCCCAGTCACCGGCTCCGCCGGTGACCTACCTGCTCGCCTGGACCTAGGGCGAGCCGGAACCCGACGTACTGGTCGCGGTCGCCAGGCTCGTACCAGCCACGGTCGGCGGAACGCACGTACCTGCCGATGAAGTTCCACGAGCCGCCGCGCACCACGCGGGAATCGCCACTCGGTGGCCCTTGCGGATCGACCTGCGGCTCATTCGCGTAATCGCCGTACCAATCCGCACACCATTCGTACACATTGCCGTGCATTTCGTACAAACCCCACGCGTTCGCCGGCAGCGACGCCACCGCCACCGTCTTCTCCCGATACAGCCCCTGCGCCCCGCCCGCGTAGGGGACGTTCCCATCGTAGTTGACCCGCTCCGGCGTCAGCTCGTCGCCAAACGAAAACGGCGTCGTCGTCCCCGCCCGGCACGCGTATTCCCACTCCGCTTCGCTCGGCAATCGCACCGCCAATCCCCCTACCCGACGCTCCAGTTCGCCGATGAAGCGCTGCACATCGTCCCACGAAACGTTCTCCACCGGATTGCGCGCATCGTCCTTGAACTCGCTCGGATTCTCCCCCATCACCGCCTGCCAGAAGGCCTGCGTACACGCCGTGTCGGCCAGCCAGTAACCCCGGCTCAGCGTCACTTCGTGCTGCGCCTCGTCGTCATCCCGCTCCGGCTCGTCCGCCGGCGAACCCATCAGAAAACGCCCCGGTGCGATCCAGCGGAAGCGTTGCCTGACGCCGCCGACCTCGATTTCGCTGAACAGGCCGTAGGCGTCGCGGCCGAGCGCGCGCGCCCAGCGCGGGCGCGCGATGCCGGCGACGGTGAGCGCCAGGTGCGGCGCGTGCAGCTCGACGCGCTCGACCTCGCGCGTCAGCACGGCGACGCGGTGCGGCAAGGCGCTGGCGGCGAGATAAACCGACGCGCCGTCGGCGGCCGGCGCCGAGGCCGTCGGCAAGCGCCTGACGCGCACGAAAACGCCGCCGTCGACCAGCGTCAGATCGGTGTACGGACTGCCGGCCGGCGGCCAGCCGCCGACCTTCGCGTCGAGCGCTTCGAGACACAACTCGGCGCCACGCTGACGCAGCGCGCAAGTGATCGGCCGGCGCTCGGACGGCGGGTCGAGGAAGAAACGTACCTGTTCCGGACGCACCCCCGCCGGCAGTTCGACCGCCTCGCCACGCGCCACGCGCGCGCGCTGCGCGAGCGCCCAGAGCGCGACCTGAACATCGTCGGCGGCCAGAATCGGGTCGCTTTGGCGGTCGACGTGGCGCTGGTTGAACTGCTGCAGGGCAAGCGCTTCAGGCCGTTGCTCGGCCGTGCGGGCGAGCGCCCGCAGCCAGCGCTGCGCCTCTTCCCGCAGCTTGTCCGACACGGCCTGCGGCGCCAGTCGCTGGCTGGCGATGATTTCGCTGAAACGCACCGAGTCGGGCAAGCCGGCATGGTGGGCGAGGATCAGGTCGACGGCGGCCCGTTGCAGATCCGGCGCGAGCGCGGCAAAGGCGTCCTGGTAGCGGGCGATCGCCGCCTTGTCGGCGTACTGGAAACCCTGCGGGCCGGCGCGCACGTCGGCGTGTTGCCAGATCAGCGCTTCGCCGAGGACATCGGCCACCGCTGCCGGCAAGAGTCCGCGTGCCGCGCGCAGCAGCGGCGGTTCGACGCGTAGCGCGGGCGCGAGCAGCGTGAGCAGGCTTTCGGCAGCCCGTCGGCCGCGCTCGAATTCCTCACTGCGCCGGGCTTCCGCGTCGCCCGCCGGCGGGCGGGCGGTTGTCGGACGCAGACGGCTGTGGCGGTCCCATTCGACGAGCGTGAAGCTGCGCAGCAGTTCGGCCGGGTGGAGGCGCGCGGGAACCGGGCAGAGCGCCAGCGCCTGCCGTCCAGCGCTGCGCAGGCGGCCGGCGAACTGCTGCCAGCCGGGCAGCGCGGCCGATGCGGGGTCGAGCAGGCCGAGATCGCCGAGGATCAGCAGCGCGGTCGTCGGCGCCGGCGACTGCCAGCGTTGACGCATCAGGCGCCGCCGGCCGTGCGCGCTGCGGTCGACCAGTGGTTGCGCTCCCGGCTCGTCCGCCAGCAGGTAGTGTTCGATCCGCTGCCGGCCGTGGCGTTTGAGCAGGGCGCGGTGCAGCGCGTCGAAGTCGGCGTGCAGCGGCGTCGTCTGCCGCGAGTAGTCGGCGAGAATGGCAATGCGCGGGCTCCAGCCGTGCCGGTGGAGCAGCGGAATGCGGCGCAGCGCTTCGCCGCGCGTCAGGTTGTCGAGCAGGCGTGGAATGTCGGGCTGGTTGAGCTCGAGCGATCGCCCGAGTTCCCGGCGCAGGAAAGGCCACAGGCGCGACCAGCGGGTCAGCGCCGGGTGCGCGGGCAGACGCAGCGAAGCGGGATCGGGGCGCGGATCGTCGGTGAGCAGCGCGGCTGTCGCCAGCCAGCCGGGCGCTTCGTCGGCGCCGGCGCCGGCTTCCGGCGCGCTCTGCCGGTGTTCGCTGACGTGGAAGAAGCGCGCGCCAGGAAGCTTCGCCGGACGTTCGGGCAGCGGCGGCCCGCTGTCGTCGAGGCCAGCCGGCGGCGCCGGGGGTACGACCTCGGGCGCGGCGGCGGGCTTCGCCAGCCGCCCGCTGGCTCGCTCATAGCCGAGCGCGGCGGCAACCTGCTCGAGCGCCAGGTCGCCGTGTTCGGCCTGCACGCGCAGCAGGTCGGCCCGCCCGACGGCGGTTCGCGTGCGCAGCGGCGCGTGGCTCATCCGTTCGCCGGCGGATGTTTCTTCAAGGCGAAGTCCTGCACCTTGGCGAGCAGCGCCCGCTGCTGCGCGGGGTCGGCCTGCAGCGTGGTGACGACGCGCAGCAGATCGATGTACTCGGCGTAACCCGGCCCCTGCAGACCCTGGGCAGTGGCCGCCTGCCGGTCTTCCCACAGTTGGGCGGCGGCGCTGCGATAGACCTCGTCGGGGCAGCGATCGGCGAAATGCAACTTGCCGCGTTCGATCAGCGCGGCGATGAAGTCGCTTTCGCTCTTCGGCATCTGCAGGTTGAGCACCAGACAACGGCGGACGAAGGCCGCCGGCAGCTCGCGTTCCTCGTTGGTGGTGATGACGACCAGCGGCGTCGGCGTTTCTGGCGCGACGCTTACCGCCTGCTCGAGCCAGGGAACGGTGAACGCGCCGTTCCCCAGCGTTTCCAGCAGGCCGTTCGGCAGATCAGCCTCCGCCTTGTCGATTTCGTCGATGAGCAGCACGCTGCCCTGGGCCGGCGTCCACTCGCCCGGTGGCTGCGGACGCGCGCTGCGACCGCTGCTGCGCAAGTGCTGGCGCTCGGCGGTGTCCCAGTCGAAAGCCCACCACAGCGCACCCGGGCTGAGGTAGTTGCGCTGATCGAGGCGGGCGCGCACTTCCTCGGCGCTGCAGTGACCGGCACTCATCGCCTGCGCGTCGCCCAGCCGGGCGAGCCCGTCAAAACGCCACTGCAGATCCTGGCTTTCGCTGCGCGCGTGCACCACTTCGGCCAGGAACAGGCGACCGAGCGCCTCCGCCGCAGCGCGCGCCAACTGACTCTTGCCCGAGCCCGGTTCGCCGCGCACCAGCAGGGGCCGCTGCGCGGCGAGCGCGGCACGCACGGCCCAGGCCGAGTTTTCGTCGAAACGATGCACCGTCGCCGGCCACGAGCCGCGCGCCGGGAGCGTCAGGGGATGCAGTGGAAGCACGGGGATTGCGGTTGTTTTCATCGGGATCAGCGCAAAGTGTCGGGAAGGTTGAGGAATCCGCGGATGATGGTGATCAGGCGCGTCTCGCGCAGCAGCAAGGGGTTCTGATCGCCGGAGGGCTGCATCTTCTGCAGGTAGATGATCCTCAGGCGCGGCAGAAGCTGGTGCAGAGCGTCGTAAACGGCCGGCCGCTGCAGCGGCGAGTTCTCATCCGCGTCGACCAGGATGTAATGGTGCCCGGTCTTGTGCTTTTCGTCGTATTCGAGTGCGTCCCGAATGAATTCGGCGAGGAGTTCCCTTTGCTCCGGGTCGAGCAGCCGATCGCCGCGCTGCTCGCCGAAGTGCCGCGCCACGTCGATCAGGAGGCCGTCGATTGCCTGCGCGTCGTTGAAACCCGATTCGAGGTCGGAAAGCTCGATCCTGCCCCGCCCGACCACGTGCAGTCCGCCGCTCGGGCGGAAATCGGGGCGGACCTGGCGGTAACGCGAACTGACGATCTCGGCACCGCCTCCGGTGCGCACGAACAGGGAAAAGCGTGCGCCGCCGCCAGCATCGTGGCGATCGTTTTCCTCCTGCGCCTGCACCCAGTCCGGCCGGACGGCGAGGACACTGAGCCAGAAAAGCAAGGACTTGGCCGCCTCCCAGACATCCGATTCGCGTATCGCGTGCGGCGACTTGCGCGGCAGCGCGGCGCGCGTCGCCGGCCGCAGAACATCGTCGAGCACCGTGCCGAGCGGGCTGGTGCACAGCCAGCGCGCGAGCGCGGCTCGATCGGCGCTGCCGGTCAAGCCCTTCTGCAACGCGTGCTGGCAGATCATCTGCGTGAGTAAAGGGACCTCGGCAAGCGCCTGGCTGACCTCGTCCTCGACCGTGGCCAGGAAGATCGCGTCGGCAACCCGGGTGTCGCGCTCAGCGCGCTCGCCGCCGTCGCTCTCATACTTCTCCGGAGCGATGCGCGCCAGCAGGGCGGCGAAGTCGGTGTCCCGATGCACGTCCTCGGTGAGCGTGTTCATGTCGGCCAGGGTGTGCTGCAGTTGATCGATCAGCCGCCGAAATTTGGCGTAATCGTCGAGTTCAGCGCGCGTATGCTGCGTGTGCTTCGGGTCGTCCAGGCCCGCGAGTTCCGCCTCCAGAGCGGCAATCTCCTTTTCCCAGTGCTTCAGGTAGCGAACACGCTCGACCGGCTTGTACAAGGGTGTTCGCGCGAGAACGATCGGACTCACCCGCTTGTGGAAGCCTCCGTTCTCGTGGATCCGGCACAGCTCGTACATGCAGTAGTCCGACTTGAAATACGCCTCGCTGAGCACCAGAACAATATGCCCGGCGGCGCCGATCTGGTTCATGAACTGGCGGATCGAGTCGCCGTAGCCCAGCTTCTTCTTGTCGTAGCACAGTTCAATTCCGCGCGCCATGCAGGCTTGGTCCAGCTTTTCGACCAGCGGCTTCTGCGCTTCCTCTTTCCACGCGTACGAAACGTAGACGCTGACCATCGAAACCCTCCCCCCGGATCTGTCGGCAAGTGCATGGGCGGGGTCCACCGGGCGGCGCCGGGCGGGCGGCAGCGCCGGCCGGGCGAGTTCGTGGGGAACCCGTTCACCGGGTCAAGTATCAGCGGTGGCCGCGCGCAAGTCAAACACGCGCCGCGCGGCGGGATCGGGCGCGCCGGAGACGGTGGACGCGGACGTGGCGGGCGTGCCGGCGGCGCCCGCCAGCGCCTCAGGGCGGCGGGCCGGTCTCGCGCTCGTCGCCGCTGGCCGCGCCGGGCGCTTCGAGCTTCAGTTCCTGAATTTTCCGGGTGAGCGCCATCACGGTCAGCCAGTTACAGAGGTTCTCGAGCGAGCGGACATTGCCCAGGAAATCGAGCCCGCAACGCTGGTGCAGCGCAACTTCCGGGAAGCGCTTGGCGTCAACGCCGAGCTCGTGCGCGCGATTTGAACCAGCTGGGATAGTAAGAGATTTAGGGCAGAGGACATTGCCCGGCTGGATGGGTGGATCGAGGCAGACCTGAGCCGGCAAAAGTGATTGCCCGGCAGCGCTTAAGCCACCTCGGCCCGTAGGCTGAACAGATTGACGGGCGCCCGGACTTCCTTCATACGTCCGCGTCCAGCCAGAACCTGATCGGCAACCGTAACCATGCCCGCTCAAGTTCATCAGTATCGCGCTTTACGGCGCTGCGGTCTCGATGCTGCCGCTGCGAAATCTGTGTGATCGATCCGGGCATTTCCTTCACCACCCGGAACACTGCCAAACGAGCTGCCGTGATGGGCTTCATCACCACAGCGGGGTCTTCGAAGCCGACGATACGGTCCTCGGGTAGCGGTTCGCCACGTTCCCCCGCGATGGCCAACTGACGGCCACGCTTGAAGAAGTCTTCGTCCGTTCCAGTCGTGTCAGGCGCCGACACCCGCACAAAGCCTCAGCGCTTTGCATTGCCCAGCAAAAGCCAAAGCCCTGCGGGCAGAAACCGCATGCACGATTACGGCATCATCCCGTCGTCGACGCGACGCCGTTCTTCTGACGGCAGAAAAATGGCCTCCGCATCCGGGTGGCACCCGACGAGAAACGCCATCATTTCGGTAGTGTCCTTCGAGAGATGGAAGCCCATTATCTTCTCGTTGAACTCCAGCGCCTTGGCGGCTGGCACACTGATCGCGTCGATGCCGCGCAAGATCAGCGCCCCGTTCATCACGAAACGGGAAGTGCACTTGTTGCCGCGGTAGAAGAACTGCTGCAGAGCACCAGACAGGAAGAACGCCGTCGCTCGTTCAAACGGTTTGCACTCTTGTAGAGTGGCCAGTCCGTCGTTGAACATCCGGTTCAGTTCCGGCGCACCGGGCCGTTCAGCACGCGGCAAGCACGCGTGCTTGCGGTCCAAGGAAGCGCTGGATGGTCGATCGCCACACGCGCATCGGGCCGCAAGTCCGACCAGCCACAAAATCGAGAGCTCCGCAGGCACCTTGAATTCGTGGCGTCGTTGGTGAAGAACACGCACGGTAACCCATTAGCGAGGCAAAATCCCGTTCGCTCCGGCTCACTTGGTCAATGCGTCCAGACGCTGTGTCGCTTACTCGTCTCCGCGTGCCGCCTGCTGGCGCGACCACTCGACGGTCAAGGCATCGTCCTTGGCGACGCCTTGGCCTTCCTTGTGCACGACGCCGACTTCCTTCCTGGCGGATGGCTGCAGGTCTCGCGCGGTTCCCGGGAAACGCGGCCTGGGGAAAAACCGGCGTGAATTCTTGCTTGACGATGGTCTGCCAGAGCGGATTCGAACGCCGAACGGTGGTTGAATTTCCTATCCTTTGCCGGCGCCGCTCTATCCAGTCGGCGATTTGGTCAGAGCACGCCCGCCGGGCAGCATGTCCATCAGGGCCAGATATTGGTGCGGCATCCTCGCGCCACCACCTCTCTGCACCTCGCCATCCACCGCGCCGGCTTCGGCTGGCCGGGATCCGGTTCCGGCTCCCGCTTCAGTGCATGCAGCGAACCACGCCAAGAACGTTTCCGCATCTGCAAAGCCATCAACGTGCGCGGTGCAAGGCCCTTGCACGCAGCTACTGTTTCGCCGAACAGGGGTTCTGCCGTCGGGTGGCTACTCCATCATGCCGTATCCGTGCAGCAGATATCGTGATAATGTTGCCCGTCGGGCGGACGCAGCGTCGTCGGAGAGGGTGCCAGAGGAGGGAAAGGATGGACAGGGTTCAGTACGACATCTTTGTCAGCTATCGACGAGTTTCACCCGACCAAGAGTGGGTGCGTGGACAGCTCGTCCCCGCGTTGAAGAAGGTGGGACTGAAAGTTCTCCTGGACGTCGATGATTTCGTACCGGGCAGAAACCTGATCCTCGAGATGGCCCGCGCGACCGAGGAGAGCCAACGGATGCTGTGCGTTCTCAGCCCGGAGTATTTCGAAAGCGGCCGGATGGTCCAGTTCGAGTCCCTTACTGTGCTGGCGGCCGCGCCGGCGGGCCAGGACTCACGCCTAATCCCGATGATCGTCCGCCCGGTGAAGTTGCCGGTCTGGCTTCAACATATCGTCCCAGTCGACTGGACGGATCCGGCCGCCCGCCAACATGAGTGGTTGAAGCTCCTGGCAGCACTCGGTGTCGATCGGACCGGGGATGCCCAGACTCGGGCGCTGCAGGTGTTGCCCGGACCGCTTCCTGAGTGGGTCGTTCCGAACAACCTGCCTCGCCAGCAACTCTTCGTCGGACGTGACGAGCAACTGGCAGGGATTGCGTCGGCGCTGGCCGTGGAGACGCGCGGCTGGGGAGTCTGGATCAGCGGACCCGGGGGAATCGGCAAGACGGCTCTCGCTATCCGCGCTGCCGCGAAGGCGCCGCAGCGCTTCAGGCGCGTAATCTTCATGTCAGCCAAGGAGACGGACTTCGGTCCGGAAGGCGAGCACCCGCGCCACGAGTTCGTGCTGCACGGCTATATAGAGATGCTCAATGTGATCGCAAGGGAATTAGGCAAGCCCGAGCTGATGCAGGCTCCCGATACAGAGCGCCCATTCCTCGTCCGGCGAGAGATCGAGGGTGGCGCCGTCCTGCTGATTCTCGACGACTTCGATAGCCTGCCGCGCAATGACCGGGATCGCTGTCTGTCCTTCCTCAGCGGGTTACCGGCCAGTTGCAGCGCGATCGTCACCGGACGTCGAAGTCGCGTTGATGTCCAGGCGGTCACGCTGCGCCTCGATCGGCTGATCGAGAAGGACGCTCTGGATCTGCTGGACAAGCTTGCTGGTCAGTACCCGCTCCTGAGGGCGGCCGATCACGACCAGCGCTCGCGCCTGTATCAGGAAACCGCCGGGAATCCTCTTCTGATGCGTTGGGTTGCAGGGCAGCTCGGCCGCGGCGGCTGCAGGACGGTCGGTGCCGCTTTGCGCTTCCTGAACGAGGCCCCCGCCAATAACGATCCGCTCGAGTACATGTTTAGCGAAGTACTGCAGAGTTCCCCGGAACTCGAACTGCAGTTGCTGGCACTGCTTAGCCACTTTCCGAACGAGATGGCGCTGGAACTGATCGTCCGCCTTATGCGTGCGCGAGAGGATGTCGTCGAGATGGCTCTGACCGCGCTGGCATCCCGAGCCTTGCTCGTTCCTGACGTTGAACTGACGCGCTTCCGGCTCGCTCCGATGGTTTCCGCCTTGATCGAGCGCCAGCGGCCGGAACTCGTCACCGAGATGGGCAGGCGTGTCGAGAACCGCGCCTATGACCTGATCGTTCAGAACGGCTATCTGCATCACGAGTGCTATTCGACACTCGAGGCCGAGTGGCCGATCATCCTCGCGTCGCTGCCGATGTTTCTTGCCGGCGACAATCAGCGCCTGCAATGTATCTGCGATGCGTTACACATCTTCCTTGAATTCACGGGGCACTGGGACGAGTGGCTGTCACTGAACGAGAAGGCCGAGCGGAAGGCGTTCGACGACGGCGACTACTACGAAGCGGGGTGGAGGGCGTGGCAGACCGGCCGCGTTCATCGCCTGCGCCATCAAGCCGACACCGTCTTCGCCTGTGCCGACCGCGCGACCGATCACTGGGCGAGGACCCAGAGTCCCGAATACAAGCGTTCGCCGCGGGCCGGTGCACGCGAGAACGGCGACGCCCTGACGCTTCGAGGCAAAGCTCACTATCTCAGGAAGGAGTACCCGGCAGCGATCCACTGCTTCACGCAAGCGCTGGCAGTGCTCAGCGCAGAGTTCGGCGAGACCCGCGATTACGCAAGCGCGCTGAACGGTCTGGGCGACGCGCTGCGACACTCCGGCAAACACGACGACGCTGAGAAGGCTTACCAGGAAGCGCTGGCAATTGCCCGCCGTATCGACTCGCCAAACGACATCGCTGCGTTTACCGGCAACCTGGCAGCACTGGCGATAGATTGCAGGGACTACCCGAAGGCGGAGAGTCTGGCGCGAGAAGCGCTGAAGCTTGCCGAGCAAGTTGGTCGGCAGGAGTCGATCGCGGCCGACTGCCGCCGTCTCAGTGAGGCGTGCGAGGCCCAGGGCAAGCTTGACGAGGGGCAGCGCTACGCGCGCCAGGCGGTCGAGGCCTATCGACGGCTGGGCTCAACCTTCTCCGACATCGCCGAATCGATGAGCACGCAATGGAAGCTCGGCTGACCTCGGCAAGCGAACCGTACGGAGATACGGTCTTGCAGTCGAAGCCGTGACCGGCGCGGCGAAAATGCTTAGGGACCGTGTTCCTCCTGCCGATCGCCAGCGTCGGGGGTCGGCGATTCGTTCTTGAGGGGATGCGCCTCACTCCGCAAGCCGTGCAGCGACTTCGGGCGACGCTCCGGACGCACCTCGTCGTCTGGCGCGGCCTGCTGGGCAAATCCGATGGCGAAGCCATGTGCGCCTGCGGCCACGGCGCCGGTTTCTGTCTCGATGCTGGTGTGCGCGTCGCGGGCAACGACCGGCAAGTCCGGAGCGCCTGCTGCCCTACTTCGCCCGCCCGGCCTTTGCACAGGAACGGCTGCGGCAGATCAACGCGGAGCACCTCTCGTCGCCGGAAGTCCAAAACCGGGGCCGGGCGGGCTCTGCAGCCAGAGCCTGACCCCGCTCGAACCCTGACCCGCCTAGCCGTGCGCAAGTCAAGCATGCGCCGCGGCGGGATCGGGCGCGCCGGAGACGGTGGACGCGGACACGGCGGGCGTGGCGGCGGCGCCCGCCAGCGCCTCAGGGCGGCGGGCCGGTCTCGCGCTCGTCGCCGCTGGCCGCGCCGGGCGCTTCGAGCTTCAGTTCCTGAATTTTCCGGGTGATCGTGTTGCGGCCGATGCCGAGCGCCTGCGCGGCTTCGATGCGGCGGCCGCCGGTGCGCAGTAGCGCGCGGCTGATCAGAATGCCTTCGAAGGTCTGGATCAGCTTTTCGTGCACGTGACCGGCCTGCGCGGCGAGCAGGCGATCGACTTCGTCGGCGAGGGCGCCTTCCCAGTCGTTGGCGCGCGCGCCGGGGGCGACGGTCTCGCGCAGGTCGGGCGGCAGGTCGGCGAGTTCGACGAGTTGGCCGGGCGCCATCACGGTCAGCCAGTGGCAGAGGTTTTCGAGCTGGCGGACGTTGCCCGGGAAATCGAGCCCGCAGAGCTGGCGCAGGGTGACTTCGGAGAAGCGCTTGGCTTCGACGCCGAGTTCCTGCGCGCTTTTCTGCAGGAAATGGCGGGCGAGCAGCGGGATGTCTTCGCGCCTTTCGCGCAGGCTGGGCAGGCGGACGCGGATGACGTTCAGGCGATGGAAGAGGTCTTCGCGAAACAGTCCCTGGCGGACGCGTGCTTCGAGGTCCTGGTGCGTCGCGGCGATGATGCGGACGCGGGTTTTCAGCGGCGAGTGGCCGCCGACGCGGTAGTAGTGGCCGTCGGAGAGGACGCGCAGCAGGCGCGTCTGCAGTTCGGCCGGCATGTCGCCGATTTCGTCGAGGAAGAGCGTTCCGCCTTCGGCCTGTTCGAATCGCCCCTGGCGCTGCGTCGCGGCGCCGGTGAACGCGCCGCGTTCGTGGCCGAAGAGTTCGGATTCGAGCAGGTCGCGCGGAATCGCCGCGGTGTTGATCGCGATGAACGGCTTGTCGGCGCGTGAGCTGTGGCGATGCACGGCGCGCGCGACGAGTTCCTTACCCGAACCCGATTCGCCGGTGATCAGGACGGTGGCGTTCGACTGGCTGAGTCGGCCGATGGCGCGAAAGACTTCCTGCATCGCCGGCGCCTGGCCGAGGATCTCGGGCGTCAGTCCGGCTTCGCTCTCCGCACCAATCTGGTGCATACTCTCGCCGATCGCGCGCCGTATCAGTTCGATCGCCTGATCGACGTCGAAGGGTTTCGGCAGGTATTCGAAGGCGCCGCCCTGGAAAGCGGCGACCGCGCTGTCCAGGTCGGAATAGGCGGTCATGATGATCACCGGCAGCGAGGGAAAGCGCTGGCGGAAGATCTGCAGCAGTTCGAGCCCCGACTGGCCGGGCATGCGGATGTCGGAAACAAGGACCTGCGGCGCGCCGCCGGCGTCGAGCTGGGCCAGCGCTTCACCCGCGGAGGCGAAGCTGCGGAAGGGGATCTTCTCGCGCGCGAGCGTTTTTTCGAGGACCCAGCGAATTGATTTGTCGTCGTCGACGATCCAGACGGGTTTCATGAATTCCTCAGGCAGCTTGACGATGGTCACTCAATTGACAAGCAAGAAGCCTGCCCGCTCACCGGATCAGGCCAGTGGCAGGCGGATCGTGAAGCGCGTGCGGCCCGGCCGGCTGCTGCAGTCTATCGTCCCCTGGTGCTGCTGGACGAAGCTCTGCGCCAGCGTCAGGCCGAGGCCGCTGCCGTCCGGGCGTCCGGAAACGAGCGGATAGAACATGCGTTCGCGGATGTCGTCGGGAATTCCCGGGCCGTTGTCCAGCACTTCGACGGCGATCGCCAGACGGTAGCGCCGCTTGGCCAGCGTGACCTGACGCGCGACGCGCGTGCGCAGCGTGATCTGCCCGGGGGCGGGCGCTTCGCTCGCCGGCTGGCGGTCGATCGCCTGCGCGGCGTTGCGCACGATGTTGAGGAAGACCTGTATCAGTTGCTCGCGGTCGCCGACCAGGTCGGGCAGGCTGGTGTCGTAGTCGCGCTGCACGCGCAGCAGCGGAAACTCGGCGGTGAGCAGGCTGCGCACGCGTTCGAGGATTTCGTGGATATTCACCGGGCCCGGCTGCATCGGGCGATGCGGCGAGAGCAGGCGGCGCATCAGGTCCTGCAGGCGGTCGGCTTCCTTGATGATGACCTGCGTGTATTCGCGCAGCGCGGGATTGTTCAGTTCGTGTTCGAGCAACTGCGCGGCGCCGCGGATGCCGCCGAGCGGGTTCTTGATTTCGTGTACCAGATTGCTGATCAGCTCGCGGTTGGCGTGTTGCTGTTCGGCCAGGCGCTCTTCGCGCGTCGCGCGCAGTTGCTGGTCGATCGGCCAAAGTTCGACGAGCAGGCGGACGTCGGCGGCATCGACCGGGTTGACTGCGCAGTTGACCGGCAGGACTTCGCCGTCGGCCAGGCGCAGTTCGATGTTCTCGCCGGTATAGCCCCAGCCCTGACCCAGCACCTTGTCGAAGGCGCCGAGCAGCGCCGGCGGACACCCCATGAAAGCGGCCAGCGGCAGGTCGGCGAAGACCTTGCCGCTGATCCCGAGCAGGTTTTCGGCCGCCGGGTTGAGGTAGCGGATCGCCAGGCGCTCGTCGAGCAGGACGACGGCCGACGAGAGCAGGTCGAGTCCACCGAAGGCGCTGGCTGCCGGCTCAGTCATCGTGCGGCGGCGGGCGGCGGGCGTGTTCAGCGCAGATTGGCGATCTCCTTGCGGATCGCTTCGATGTTGCGCTCGTGCAGGGCGACCTTGTCCTTGTAGGCCTGCAGACGCTCCTGCACCTTGGCGCCGTTGATCGCGCCGCCCCGCACGCGCTCGGTGGGGAGGAAGACTTCCTGCTGCGCGGCGAGTTCCTTTTTCGCCTGCTCGGCGTTCTGCTGCTCGCCGGCGAGTTCGTTTTCGAGAATCCGCCGGCGGTCGCCGTCGCGCGACTTCTGCGTCTTGTCGTCGACTTTCGGGAAATCGGCCGGCGTTGCCGTTGCGGCCTTCGGCGCGCCCGGCTTGGCCGGCGCTTTCGGCGGCGGTGCGACGTTGATCGGTTCGAGAACGATCTTCCGACAGTTCTTGGTCGGAACGTTCGAGTAGAGAACCCGCCCGTCGACGTCGGCGCACTTGAAGATGTCCTGCGCGTCTGCCGGTGCTGCCGCCAGCCAGAACAGGGCAGTCGAAAGACACAGGGCTTGCGGTTTCATCATCGTTCTCCTCGGTCGCCGCCGTCCGGCCAGTGCGCAGGTAACGGAATGCTCGCACGCGCACGCCGGCCGTCAAGTGTATTGGATCACGGCAGCCGATACAAACGCCGGAGAACGGCGCCCGGCAGACAAAAAAAAGACGGGCCGTAGCCCGTCTTTTCCCTTGCCCTGGCGCCTGGCGCTCAGCAACTGTAGTACAGATCGAACTCGACCGGGTGCGTCGTCATCCGGATGCGGTTGACTTCGTCCATCTTCAGTTCGAGGTAGGCATCGACCCAGTCGTCCGAGAAGACGCCGCCGCGGGTGAGGAACTCGCGATCCTTGTTGAGCGCGGCAAGCGCCTCTTCCAGGCTGGCGCAGACGGTCGGGATCTTGGCGTCCTCCTCCGGCGGCAGGTCGTAGAGGTTCTTGTCGGCCGGCTCGCCCGGATGAATCCGGTTCTGGATGCCGTCGAGACCCGCCATCAGCAGCGCCGCGAAGCACAGGTAGGGATTCGCCAAGGGGTCCGGGAAGCGCGTCTCGATCCGCCGCGCCTTGTCGGAAGCGACGTGCGGGACGCGGATCGAGGCCGAGCGGTTCTTCGCCGAGTAGGCCAGCTTGACCGGCGCTTCGTAGTGCGGTACCAGACGCTTGTACGAGTTCGTTCCCGGGTTGGTGATCGCGTTCAAGGCCTTCGCGTGCTTGACGATGCCGCCGATGTAGAAGAGCGCGAGTTCCGACAGGCCGGCGTAACCGTTGCCGGCGAACAGGTTCTTGCCGTCCTTCCAGATCGACTGATGCACGTGCATTCCCGAGCCGTTGTCGCCAACGATGGGCTTGGGCATGAAGGTGGCCGTCTTGCCGTACTGATGGGCGACGTTATGCACGACGTACTTCAGCATCTGCGTCCAGTCGGCCCGCTTGACCAGCGTGTTGAACAGCGTGCCGATTTCACACTGACCGGCGGTCGCCACTTCGTGGTGGTGCACTTCGACCGGGACGCCGATCTGTTCGAGCGTGAGGACCATCGCCGAGCGCAGGTCGTGCAGGCTGTCGACTGGCGGGACCGGGAAGTAGCCGCCCTTGATGCCGGGACGGTGGCCGGTGCCGCCCTCGCCTTCGCTCTTTTCGCCGTTCGTCCAGGCGGCTTCCTGCGAGTAGATCTTCAGGCTGCAGCCCGACATGTCGACGCTCCAGGCGACCGAATCGAAGATGAAGAACTCGGGTTCCGGGCCAAAGTACGCGGTGTCGCCGATGCCGCTCGACTTCAGATAGGCTTCGGCGCGCTTGGCGATCGAACGCGGGTCGCGATCGTAGCCGCGCCCGTCGGCCGGGTCGACGACGTCGCAGGTAATGACCACCGTCGTTTCGTCGAAGAAGGGATCGACGTAGGCGGTGCTCGGGTCCGGCATCAGTTGCATGTCGGAGGCCTGAATTCCTTTCCAGCCGGCGATCGACGATCCGTCAAAGGCGTGACCGTTCTCGAACTTGTCTTCGTTGAACGCGCTCACCGGAACGGTCACGTGCTGTTCCTTGCCGCGGGTATCGGTGAAGCGGAAGTCGACGAACTTCGCTTCGCTTTCCTTGACCATCTTGATCACGTCTTGCGGGCTTGCCATTGCAGAATCTCCAGAGCAGTTGCCGGGGTGCCGGCGAAAGTATAAAAGGTAGCTTGCGCTCGGGTACTAGCAGAAAACATGCCAGTCCCTGCATTGCTGATCGAGCATTGTGCCACAAGGGCATCGCGCCAACCGGCTGTTTTTTCCGCACCATGGCGGTGCATACGCGGGCAGCCGCGCACCCCGGCGGTGCGCGGCGCACCCCGCCTTCGTGCCGCCGGAAACGTCGGCCGGCAAGTGCTTTATACTGCTGTTTTTGCCTTCCAATCGACGGGGTACGCGCCGGGCACCATGGGAAAACTGACCGATCTGCTGCAACTGGCTCGCGCGCGCGGGCACGACCTTGGCCTCCCCTACGCCGGTGCGCTGACGCCGCAGGAAGCCTACGATGTCTGGCAACTGGCGCCCGGCGCCCGCCTGATCGATGTCCGCACGCACGCTGAATGGGATTGGGTCGGACGCATCCCGGGCGCCGTCGAAATCGAGTGGATGAGCTACCCCGACAATCGGCTGAACATTCACTTCCTTGCCCAGGTCGAACAGCAGGTGGATCGCGAGGCCTTGCTGATGTTCATCTGCCGCAGCGGCGTGCGCTCGCACCATGCGGCGGCGCTGGTCAGCGAGGCAAGGCAGCGCGAGTGCTACAACGTGCTGGAGGGCTTCGAGGGCAACAAGGACGCGCGCGGCCAGCGCGGCAAAGTCGGCGGCTGGCGCCACGCCGGCCTGCCCTGGCAGAGCTGAAGGCTCGGCCGCCGCCAGCGAATCGCCGCACCGGCGCCGGACAGCACTCGTCGCCGAGTTGCTTGTCCGACGCAGACGCTCAGACTCTTTTTCGCTCACGTTTCGGATCTCGCCCCATGCAAACTGCAACCATCAGCTTCGACAAGTTCAACCCGTTGCAAGACGACGAGTGCCATGCGCGGATTCGTGCCGCGCGCGCGCGCCTCGCCGAGCAGGCCGTGCTGCTCTGCCACCACTATCAGCGCGCCGACGTCTACCAGTACGCCGACCTGACCGGCGACTCGCTCAAGCTGTCGCGCCTCGCCTCGCAGACCGACGCGCGCTACATCGTCTTCTGCGGCGTGCACTTCATGGCCGAGGTGGCCGACATCATGTCGCGCCCGGAGCAGTTGGCGATCCTGCCCGATCTGGCCGCCGGCTGCTCGATGGCCGACATGGCCAATCTGGCCAAGGTCGAACGTTGCTGGCGCGAACTCGGCGAGGTGCTCGAGGTCGAGCAGCAGGTGACGCCGGTGACCTACATCAATTCGGCGGCCGATCTGAAGGCCTTCTGCGGCGAGCGCGGCGGCATCGTCTGCACCTCGTCGAATGCGGGGAGCATTGCCGCCTGGGCCTTTGCGCAGCGCCCGAAGATCCTGTTCTTTCCCGATCAGCACCTGGGCCGGTGGACCGGCCACCAGATGGGGATTCCGCTCGACGAAATGGTCGTCTGGGACCCCGACCTCGAACTCGGCGGCCTGAGCGCCGAGCAGATTCGCCACGCCCGCCTGCTGCTCTGGAAGGGGCACTGCTCGGTGCATCAGATGTTTCAGCCGGCCCACATCCTGCGCTTCCGCAACGAACACCCGGACGGCCTGGTGATCTCGCATCCGGAATGCAGCTTCGAGGTCTGCCGGCAGTCGGATTTCGTCGGCTCGACCGAGCACATCGTGCGCACGATCAAGCAGGCGGCGCCGAATACGCGCTGGCTGGTCGGCACCGAGTTGAATCTGGTCAACCGGCTCGCCGAGGAGGTGCGCGCCGAGGGCAAGATCGTCCAGTTCATGGCGCCGACCGTCTGCATGTGCTCGACGATGCAGCGCATCGACCCGCAGCATCTGGCGTGGACGCTGGAAAACCTGGCCGACGGCAATGTCGTCAATCAGATCAGCGTCGCCGCGCACGAGCGCGCTGCTGCCAAGCTGGCGCTCGACCGTATGCTTGCCGTCTCCTGATCGGTCTCGCCGGCCAACCACCGGCCACGCTGAAAGCGGTGAACTTTCCCGGCGAGCGATTGACCAAGAACTGCCCGGCGCGTGTCGCCGTCGGCGTCGTTGCCCCAGCCAGACGATCGCCAAGCGTCCTGAACCGTCCGACTCATCGCATCCCAACCCACGAAGGAATAGCCCATGACCCGCACTGTCACCCTCGGCGGCAACGCCGTCCCCGTCGCCGGCAACTTTCCGCAGCCCGGCCAGACCGCGCCAGCCTTCTCGCTCGTCGGCCGCACGCTGGCCGCGACGACGCTCGCCGACTTCGCCGGCAAGCGCAAGATCCTGAACATCTTCCCGAGCATCGACACGCCGACCTGCGCCACTTCGGTGCGCAAGTTCAACCAGGCGGCGAGCAGCCTGGCGAACACCGTCGTGCTCTGCATTTCGGCCGACCTGCCTTTCGCCCAGGGACGTTTCTGCGCGGCCGAAGGACTGGAAAACGTACACACGCTGTCGACGCTGCGCGGGCGTGAGTTTCTGCGCGACTACGGCGTCGAACTGGCCGACGGACCGCTCGCCGGGCTGGCGGCACGCGCCGTCGTCGTCCTCGACGAAACCGACCGCGTGCTGCACAGCCAACTGGTCGGCGAGATCAAGGACGAACCCGATTACGACGCGGCGCTGCGCGCGCTCGCCTGAGCGCCGGGCACGAACCGCTGGCCGCCGCGCCGGCGGTTACCGCCCGCCGCCGCGCTGAAGGCCGGCGGCCGACTCAGCGGCGGCGCTGGCGCGCCTGTTCGAGATGCCGGCAGAGTTGCTCGGCGCCTTCGAGCAGACGCGGCGTGTGGCGCTGAATCAGGTCGGGCGGAACGAAGAACAGGTTGTCGCGCTGCACCGCGGTGATGCGCGGCCATTTCTTCCAGTCGTCGAGCCATTCCGGGCGCGCCTCGCCCATGCCACTGGCGACGATCGCCTCCGGGTTGCTGGCGATCACCGCTTCGACCGTGACGCTCGCCGCCATCGCTTCCAGCGTGCCGAAAACGTTTTCGCCGCCGCACAGGTGAATGGCGTCCGAGATGATCTGACTGCGGCCGACGGTCATCAACGGCTGCTTCCAGATCTGGTAGAAGGTGCGCACACTTGCTTTGCCCGAATACTGCGTCCGCAGTGCGACAAGCCGCTGGCGGAAGCGCTGCGCGGTGACGCTCGCCACGCCCTGCGTGCCGGCAAGCGTGCCCAGACGCTCGATCTCGCTGGCCACGTCTTCGATGCGGTTCGGCTGCGAGACGTAGAGCGTGTAGCCTAGCCCGTGCAGCTTGTCGAGATTGGCCGTCGCGTTGCCCGACTGCCAGCCGACGACCAGGTCGGGCTTGAGCGCCGCCACAGCTTCCAGATCGAGCCGGGCATAGCTGCCGACGCGCGCGATCTTCTTCGCCGCTTCCGGGTAATTGCTGTAATCGACCGTACCGACGATCCGTTCGCCAGCGCCGGCGGCGAACAGCGTCTCGGTCAGGTGCGGCGCCAGACTGACGATACGCTGCGCCGGCTGCGCCAGCCTGACCGTCTGGCCGAGGTCGTCGCGCACACTGACTTCGGCGCCGGCAGCGGTCGCCGCTGCGCCGGCGAACAGCGCGAGTCCGCGCAGGACGATGCGGCACAGCCAGCGGCTGCGCGGTGTTGCTTTGCCGATCATGGGGTTCCTTGGGCAAGCGGTGAAGACGATCGTGGCCGACGAGTGCGCACCGGACGGGCCGCCGGCCAGGGCCGGAACGCCCGATCAGCGACGCGCCGACGGATTTTAGCGCGCCGCAGCGGCCGGCGCCGGAACGAAGCGACCGCCGCGTGCGAGAATGCGGCGTCCGGCGCTTGCGCCGATTCCCCGAAACGCCACTCCATGGCAACACCAAGCTCTCTGCCTGCCGGTACACCGGCGCTGATGGTTCAGGGCTGCACTTCCGACGCCGGCAAGAGCACGCTGGTTGCCGCGCTGTGCCGCATCCTGAAACGCCGCGGCGTGCGCGTCGCGCCGTTCAAGCCGCAGAACATGGCGCTCAATTCGGCAGTCACCGTCGACGGCGGCGAGATCGGCCGCGCCCAGGCGCTGCAGGCGCTCGCCGCCGGTCTGCCACCGCATAGCGACTTCAACCCGGTGCTGCTCAAGCCGAACAGCGACCGCCAGGCGCAGGTGATCATTCACGGCAAGGCGCTCGACAGTCTGGACGCGATCGCCTACCACGAGTACAAGCCGCGCGCGCTCGCCGCGGTGCTCGAATCGTACCAGCGCTTGTGCGCGCAGTACGCCTGCGTGCTGATCGAGGGAGCGGGCAGCCCGGCCGAAATCAACCTGCGCGACCGCGACATCGCCAACATGGGCTTCGCCGAGGTCGTCGACTGCCCGGTGATCCTGATCGCCGACATCGATCGCGGTGGCGTCTTCGCGCATCTCGTCGGCACGCTGGAACTGCTCTCGCCCTCCGAACAGGCGCGCATCCGGGGATTTGTCATCAATCGTTTCCGCGGCGACATCCGCTTGCTCGAATCCGGGCTCGACTGGCTCGAGCAGCGCACCGGCAAGCCGGTGCTCGGCGTTCTGCCCTACCTGCACGGGCTCTACCTGGACGCCGAGGACGCGCTGCCGCGCGCCGAGACGGCCAAGGCGGCGGCCCGCCTGCAGGCGATCGCACCGGCCTTCCCGCGCATCGCCAACCACAACGACCTCGACCCGCTGCGCTTCCACCCGGCGGTCGATTTCCGCTTCGTCGGCCCGGGCGAGACGCCGCCAGCGGCCGACCTGATCGTCCTCCCGGGATCGAAGGCGGTGCAGGCCGACCTCGCCTGGCTGCGCGCGAACGGCTGGGAAGCGGCGATCCGCCGCCACTTGCGCTACGCCGGCCGCTTGATCGCCATCTGCGGCGGCTACCAGATGCTCGGCCGTCACCTGCACGACCCGCTGGGAATCGAGGGCGAGCCGGGCAGCGCCGCCGGTCTGGGCCTGCTCGACTGCACGACGACGCTGGCCAGTGAGAAGCAACTGAAGAACGTCGTCGGAACGCTCAACCTGCCCGGCCGGCCGGCCGTCCGCGGCTACGAGATTCACATGGGTGTGACCACCGGTCCGGCGCTGGCGCGCCCGGCCGCGACGCTGGCCGGCGCAGCCGACGGCGCGCTTTCCGAAGACGGCCAGATCCTGGCCACCTACTGCCACGGACTGTTCGACGAACCGGCAGCGCTGGCCGCACTGCTGCGCTGGGCGGGAGCGCCGGCAGACGCCGCCCCCTTCGACGCCGCGGCACGCCGCGAAGCCGACCTCGACCGGCTGGCCGACACCGTCGAGCAGGCGTTCAGATGGGAGAAGCTGGCCGGTCTGCTCCCCTGAGCGCTGGTGAAGTTTTCGCCTCGACGGGGCGAGCCCCTGCGCCAGACGGTGAAGGATGGGGCCCGTGTATCGCAAGGCCGACGATAGCCTCGCCGAGGCCAGAGCCAAGCTGACCGCACACGTCGGCTTCTACAACGAGCGCCGACCGCATCGTGCCCTGGACGATAAGATCCGACAGGGTCAAGCGCAAGGGCAACACCGGCCAGGCAACGACAGGCGGCAGGTCTCCTTGTGACAAACCAGCTCTTCTGTTCAGGCAAGCCTGTCCAGACGGGCGCTGCCACCGCTTTTGATGATTTGAGGAGATATCGATCATGACCGAGCACCCGTACCAGGCCTTCCTGCGCGAGGCGCTGCCCGCAAGCGCCGCCCAGCGCGGGTGGACCGGGGCCGACGGCGCGCTGCCCGCACTCTACCTTGGCCACGGCGCGCCGCCCCTGCTGGAGAGTCGCCGGTGGATGGGAGAGCTGTTCGGCTGGGCACGCACCCTGCCCAAGCCGCGCAACGTCCTGATCGTCAGCGCGCACTGGGAAGCGGCACCGATCGCCGTCAGCCAGCCTGCCGCCGGAACACCTCTGATCTACGACTTCGCGGGCTTCGACCCGCTCTACTACCAGATGCGCTACGCTACCCCGGACGCCACCCAGCTCGCTAACTGCGTCGTCGCCAGCCTGTCACACACGGCGCCCGGCCAGGCTGCATCGAGCGCATCGGCGAGGGTGTCCGGCGGCGTGTACCGCCACCCCCGGCGCGGACTCGACCACGGCGCCTGGGTACCGCTGATGAGCATGTACCCAGCGGCCGACGTCCCGGTACTGCAACTCAGCCTGCCCACGCACGAACCGGACCGCTTGCTCGAGATCGGGCAGCGCCTGCGCCAACTGCGTGAAGAGGGGACCCTGATCATCGGCTCCGGTTTCATGACCCACGGCCTGCCATTCCTGACCCACGAGCAATTTACCGGAAGAGAACCCGAGCCGGCCTGGTCGCGCGACTTCGACGCCTGGGCCGGCGAGGCCCTGGCCGCTGGCAACATCGAGGAACTATGCGCGTTCGCCAGCAAGGCGCCGGGAATGCCGTACGCCCACCCCACCGTGGAGCACTTTGTCCCGGTGTTCGTCACTCTTGGCGCCGCAAGCCGGCCCGACCAGGCCGTCCAGACCACCATCGAAGGCTACTTCTTCGGCCTGTCCAAGCGCTCGTTCCAGGTCACCTGAACCGGGCACGCCATCTGCTGATCGCTCCCGCGAGACCGGGGCAGGTATACCTCGCGCACGATCTCCCACCCGCGCGATGGCCGCAGCGCCGGCGGCCATCGTACACAGTTGGGCGCTCGGTCGCGCCTGTCAGCCGGGAAAGTGAATTGCTACGGCGCAGCGATTGCAGCACGCCACCTCAAGAAGGTGAAGGCGGGGCAACCGAGAACGCCGGAGCCGCCTCGTTCCGCACCAATGACCTGCCAATGGTTTTTGGCAGCGCGTCGGCCGCTCCTAGCACCCCGCCGCCGGTTCCTGCCGGGCCCGCGATCCACCGGCGTCCGGCAAGTCCTTGAGGACGAGCGGCAGTCCGGCAGCAACCAGCGTGA
>NZ_JAVMKF010000177.1:0-4224 GCF_031732815.1 Accumulibacter sp.
GGAGAAGAAGATTTCTACGTCGACCCGGTGAGTCTCGAGCGTCTGACGCTGAGCGTCGACGAGTCTGCCGGTGACCAGGTCGTGTGCGGCGAGCTGCGCAGCCCGTCCGGACATCGTTTCGCCATACGCCAGGGCGTTCCCGATCTGGTCTATCCCTTCGAACTGCCGCCGGTCGACCGCCAGGCCTTGCAGCAGTACGAAGAGCGCGCCGACGCCTACGACCGCTATCTGCCCTTGACCTTCAGCACGTACGGCGAGGACGAGCAGGCCGTACGCACGGCAATGGTCGACAAGCTGGCGCTGCGCCCCGACTCGCGCGTGCTCGAAACCGGTGCCGGCACCGGGCGGGATTCGGTGATCATCGCCGGACGTCTGGGCGCCGCCGGGCGGCTCTACATCCAGGATCTTTCGCCGTCGTTCCTCGCGCGCAACATCGATCGCCTGCGCGACATACCGGCGCGCGTCGAACCGGCGCTGGCCAATGGCTACTATCTGCCCTTCGCCGACAACAGCTTCGACGCCTGCTTCCACTTTGGCGGAATCAACGCTTTTGGCGATATCCAGCGCGCCTTTAGCGAAATGGCGCGCGTCACCAAGCCCGGCGGCAAGGTCGTCGTCGGCGACGAGAGCATGCCCCCATGGCTGCGCGAAACCGAATTCGGCCGCATCCTGATGAACTCCAACCCCGAGTTCAAATATCCGCTGCCGCTCGACAAACTGCCGGTGGCCGCGCGCAAGACGCGCCTGGAGTGGATCATCGGCGGCGTCTTCTACGTCATCGACTTCGTCGTCGGCGAAGGCGAACCGCCGGCCGACCTCGACTTCCCGATCCCCGGTGTGCGCGGCGGGACGCATCGGACGCGCTACTACGGCCAGCTCGAGGGCGTCACGCTGGAAGCCAGGCGGCTGGCGCAGGAAGCCCGTGCGCGCACCGGCAAGAGCATGCATCAGTGGCTCGACGAGGCCGTGCGGGCGGCCGCGCGGCGCGACCTGGAAAACCCCGAATGAGCCCTGGCCAGCGATGACTCCGCGCCCCGCCAGCAGCGCCACGCTCGTTTTCCCGGCCGTCGACCGCGGTGCCATCGACTATGTGGCAGGCGCGCGCCAGCGCGGCGAAGCGACGGTCTGTGCCGCCTCGGTCGCCAGCCCCGAAGTCGCCGCCGAGTGTGGCGAAGTGCACCGCCTGCCGTCGATCTACGACGCCGACTTCGCCGAGCGTTTCCTTGCCCTCGTCGAAACACACGATGTCGCGCGTGTGTTCTGCCCGGTCGCCGGCGTGCATGCCTTCGTCCGCCGCTTCATCGCGACGCGCGGCCTGGCGCTCGCCGTTCTCGGCGCCTCGCCGATCACCCAGCAGGTCGAGGCGCACCGGCGCCTGATGGCGCGCGCGCAGCGCCTGCTGCCACTCGCCGAAACCTGCGCCGACGGCGCCGCGACGCTGTCGCTCGTCGAGCTGGCCGGTGTTCTCCGCCAGGCAGGTCTGATCTACGGCGAATCGAACGACGACAAACTGGCGGCGATGATCGGCATCGCCGCCGACGCCCCTGCCGGCGATGTCGTCGAGATCGGTTCGCTGATGGGCCGTTCGGCCTCCGTCCTGCTCTACCTGGCGTGGCGTCACCAGCTTGGGCCCCTGCTGACGATCGATCCCTGGACGGCCGGCAATGCGCTGCAACGCCAATCGCCGCAGTCGTTTCAGGAGCTGGTCGACGAATGGGATTTCGAGGTCCTGCGCGAGGGCTTCCTGGTCAACATGGTCCCCTTGCGGGCCGAGCGGCACGCCCACCTGCGTCTGCCGTCCGCCGCCGCATTCGAGGTGTACGCGCAGGGGCAGCCGATCGCTGCATCACCGGAATCAGCGCCGCCGATCGCCTTCGGCGGGCGCATCGGACTGATCCACATCGACGGCAATCATGACTACGACTGCGTTGCCAACGACTGCCGCCAATGGCTGCCGCGCCTGCTGCCGCAAGCCTGGCTGATCCTCGACGACTACCTCTGGGCCCACGGCGACGGCCCCTACCGTGTCGGCAACGCCCTGCTGCACGAACAGGGCGAGCGCGTCAGCCGCGCCTTCACCTGCGGCAAGGCTCTTTTCGTCAAGTTCAAATGAGCGCGCGCATGGGCACGACACGCACCGAACCGACGCCGCCGCCCGACGCGCCCGGCCACCCGCAACGACCACGGCAGCACGCTTGAATGCGCTACGACTACAACCTCGGCAGGCATTTCGAAACGATCGCCGCTCAGCATGGCGAACGACCCGCGCTGCGCCTGGCCGCCGATCATCAGGTGAGCTACAGCGAACTTGCACGCACCGTCGACCGCATGGCGCACTGGCTGCTGCAACGCGGTTTGCGCGCGCGCGATGTACTGGCGCTGTTCAACGACAAGCGCATCGAAGGCTACGCCGCGATGCTCGCCGCACACAAGATCGGCGCGGCCTACGTCAATCTCGACGAGCAGAACCCGGCGGCGCGCATCAGCAAGATCCTGGCCACCTGCCAGCCGCGCCTGCTGGTCAGCGACCACCCGCTGCCAGCGGAAGTCGACGCGTGCTGCCGGGCGAACGGCGCACCGCCAACACGCCTGCCGACGCCTGCCGAACTCGCCGCCCTGCCCGCGCAACGGCCACCGACGGTCGACCGCGTCACCGGCAGCGACCCGGCCTACCTGATGTTCACCTCAGGTTCCACCGGTACGCCAAAAGGCGTCGCCATCGCGCACGCCAGCGTCCTCAACTTCATCGCCTGGGCACGCAGCGAATTCGACCTCACCCCGCAAGACGTGCTGAGTGGCGTCAATCCGGTCTACTTCGACAACTCGGTGTTCGATTTCTACGCGTCGCTCTTTTCCGGCGCGGCGCTCGCTCCGCTGGCGCGCGCGACCGTCGCCGCACCAACCGAACTCGTCCGCCGGATCGGCGAACTGGGCTGTACCTTGTGGTTCTCGGTGCCCTCGCTGCTCATCTATCTGACCACATTGCGCCAGCTTCGGCCGACGACTTGGCCGGCAATGCGCTGCCTGGTCTTTGGCGGCGAGGGCTACCCCAAACCGGAGCTCAAGAAGCTGTACGACCTCTTCCATCCGCGCTGCCGGCTGGTCAACGTCTACGGCCCGACCGAAGGCACCTGCATCTGCTCGGCCTGCACGCTGAGCGACGCCGACTTCGCCGACCTCAGCGGCCTGCCGCCGCTCGGCCGGCTCGCCGGCAACTTCGCCTACCTCATCCGGCACGCTGACGGCAGCCTCGCGCCCCCCGGCGAAGCTGGCGAACTGTGCCTGCTCGGCCCGCAACTTGCCCTCGGCTATTACCACGACACCGAAAGAACGGCAGCGAGTTTCGTTGCACCACCCACACCGGCGTCACCCGGTGAGCGTATGTACCGCACCGGCGACCTGGTGCGCGAGGACACCAACGGCGTTCTCTGGTTCGTCGGCCGCGCCGACAACCAGATCAAGCACCTCGGCTACCGCATCGAACTGGAAGAGATCGAAGCCGCCCTGCAAGCGCTGCCGCAGGTACGCCAGGCGGTCGTCGTTTACCAGCGACGGCGCGAGCAACACGGCGAAATCGTCGCCTTCGTCAGCGCTGACCAGCCGCTCGACGGCGAAGCAATCCGTCAGCGCCTGCGCCAGACACTGCCGTCGTACATGATCCCCGGCCAGATCGAACTGCTCGACGAACTGCCGAAGAACGCCAACGGCAAGCTCGACCGCCGACGCCTGGCGGAAGCAGCACTCGCCCGCACGCCTCCGTCGTCCTGAAGCGACAACCACCACCGGACAAACGCCGGGGCGCCACCCAGCAGGGCACTGCGGCGCAGCTTCACTCGCCAGAAGCAGCGCGAACGCGTTCGACGCTGGAACCAGCCGCGCTCCTCGGCCGTGCTCGCCCAGTTCCGCCGACCTGAAGTGACAAAGTAGGGCGAAACGGTCCTAAGCCACAGCCAAGGCTGTAAAATGATGCGCTCGGGCCTGTAGCTCAGTTGGTCAGAGCAGAGGACTCAAGGCGAGGGCAGAACGTCCCCAGGTCGTCCTGCCTGCATGGGTTGCCCGCCGTCAGCTCACCGCTGGCGACGGGTAGAACTGGTCAAAGTCGGTGAACGCTAAAACCACACCACAAGTGACATGCGAATACCGAGCCAAGCCCCCGCGAGCAGCGGAGGAAGGTGTAGAGACTAGACGGCCAGCCTGTAACGGGAAGGTATAGTCCAGACCACA
>NZ_JAVMKF010000178.1:0-4208 GCF_031732815.1 Accumulibacter sp.
TCAGTGAGAAGCCCTACCTACACACTGGTTGAAATTTACGTAATTTCGAGGATATACTTCTATCACTTTGATTTCTACCGGTTTAACCTCCCAGAAGAGTTTGCGGATGCAGGGCTTGGCGAATATTTCCATAGTAATTCCGTGTGCTTGGTCGAATGGCCGCAAAAAGCCGGTGGCTACGTGCCGCCGGCTGACCTGGTCGTTCTCCTGCAGATGGAGGAGAGCGGACGAACTGGCGAGGTCATTGCTTGCAGCGAGGAGGGCAAACGATGTCTGAGCGAACTCCGAAGTCACTGGCCGCCCGTCGCCAACTGATCAAGCTGGCTGGCGCCACACTCTTTCTGACCGTCAGCCCGCTGCCAGCAGCCGCGGCCAGCCGCAGTTCGGGCATTACCGCAGTGCGCATCTGGCCGGCAGCGGACTACACGCGGGTCACCATCGAGCATGCAGCGCCGCTCAAGTACGCGCACTTTACCGTGAAGGATCCCGATCGGCTGGTGGTCGATCTGGAAGGGGTCGAGTTCAACAGCGTGCTCGAAAGCCTGGCGAGCAAGGTGGTGGCCGACGACCCGAACATTCGCCGCTTGCGTGCCGGGCGCTACAAGCCGGGCGTCGTTCGGCTGGTCATGGAACTGAAGAACGAGGCCAACCCGCAGGTCTTCGTCTTGCCTCCGGTCGGCAACTACGGTCATCGCCTGGTCCTCGACGTCTACCCGCTGAACCCGCAGGATCCCTTGCTTTCCTTGCTCGACCGCGGCGAGCAAGCTGCGCCGGTCGTCGACGGGCGGGCGAGCAGCAAGGCCGACAGCCGCAGCGAAGCGCTGGCCGAAGCGCGTCCCGAGGCGAAGGTCGAGGCCAGAAGCGAAGCGAAGCTTGATGCCCGATCCGAGGCGAGAGGCGAACATGCGGGCGAAGCCAAGCCGCCAGCCAAGCGATCCGGCAGGCCGGTTGTCGACCGCTTGGTCACGATCACCCTTGACCCCGGGCATGGCGGCGAAGACCCGGGGGCAGTCGGACGCGGCGGGAGCTACGAAAAGAACGTCACACTGGCCGTCGCCAGACGCCTGCGCGCCAAGATCGAGAGCGAACCGAACATGCGCGCCGTACTGACGCGCGATTCCGATTACTTCGTTCCGCTGCACGCTCGCGTGCAGAAAGCGCGGCGCATCCAGTCCGACCTCTTCGTCTCGATCCACGCCGATGCCTTCGTTCGCCCCGACGCCAACGGATCGTCGGTCTTCGTCCTCTCCGAGAGCGGCGCCTCGAGTTCGGCCGCACGCTATCTGGCGCAGAAAGAGAACGCGGCCGATCTGATCGGCGGCGTAAACATCGATGTGAAGGATCCCGTCCTCGCGCGTACGCTGCTCGACCTCTCGCAGACGGCGACGATCAACGACAGCCTGAAGCTCGGCAAGGCTGTGCTCGGTGAATTGGGCGGCATCAACCGTCTACACAAGGCGACCGTCGAGCAGGCGGGCTTCGCCGTCCTCAAGGCGCCGGACATCCCATCGATTCTCGTCGAAACCGCCTTCATCTCCAATCCAGAGGAAGAGAAGCGTCTGAACGACGACGCCTATCAGGACAAGATCGCCGAGGCGATCCTCTCCGGCATCAGGAAATACTTGGCGAAGAACCCGCCGCTCGCCAAGTCCAGGCTCGCCCGGCTCGACTAGCAGCGCCGCCAGAGGGCGTGATCAGCACCCACCTCCTGCCAAAAATTGCGGTTCCAAATCGCGCCGGGCACTGCTAGAATTCGGCCCGTTGCTTCTCTTCACAGCAGCAGGCCGCTGTAGCTCAGTCGGTAGAGCAGCGCATTCGTAATGCGAAGGTCGACAGTTCGATTCCGTCCAGCGGCACCAAATAAACAGGCACTTAGCCAGACCCGCAAGGTTTGGCTTTTTTGTGGGGTTACGCCGGGGTTACATTTGCCGTTTCTTGGCCTGTAATCTTGCCCGCCGCGCCATCGCCGCGTCGGCCGGGCTGGTTTCATTTCCAGAAACTGTAGCCTTGCCTGTAGCCATCGCGGCTGTAACCATGGCTGCCCCAACGAAAAACCCGGCGCTTGGCCGGGTCTTGTTCAGCGCAGAGCCTCTGCACGGGTATCGGCGAGGTAGTGTTCCAACTTGGCGGCGATACGTGGCAAGTCCGCACGGAACCGGTCGACCGCTACCGTGCGGGCGTCAATCGTCAAGGTGACGGCGAAAGGCTCGTCAAAGTACGCGCCGAAGACGTAGCCGCTTTTCTCAGACATGTTCGCCGTCGAGAGGAACCCTGCCAGGGCTGCCGGCAGAGTGTCGGCCGCGCCGTGCAAGGCATCCTGTAGGGGGTAGAGCGACTCAATCAGATTGCTCGTGGCGATAGCCTGCGCCGCCGCCAAGTCGGGATTGACCACGAGGCGCGCTTGGTTGATGGCGTCGAACAATTCAAGGGCGGCCGCGGCCAATGCGGGGAGGCCTTCGGGTTCGATGCTGGCGAGTGTTGAGGCGTAAGGGGATTGGCGCGCGTCGGCGCCGGGGATGTTGGACATGGTGAGGCTCCTTCGTTGCGGGTTGTGATTCCGGCTTCCACGCTTCTCAAACAGGAGGGCGGACCGTGCGGGTTGAGAAGACCGGACGAAGGGACCGGCGCATCCGAAGATGCCCCGCACGGCCACCCATAACTGGGCGCCATGTCGCAGACATGAAAAAGCCGCTGTGCTGGCGGCTTGTCCGCCTTCGTTCCGGGCTTCTCACACCCGCATCGCTGATGTGCAGCGACCGCGGCAGTATCTGCCAGTCACCAGCAGTCCGTCAAGGACTTGCAGAATCCCGCCAAGACGAACGATCAGCCGCGCGGCAATGCAATCCCGACCACTACGCCGCAGAAACGCCCCTGAGCGCCGCCAGCGGGCGCTTGCCATAGGCATTGTGCTGCGCAACGTCTGCAATTCTTGCGCCATGCTTGAGTCGTACCGGCTGAATACCCGTCTGCGCATGATGGGGCATGGTGCGTGCTTTATCTTGCTTATGGCATTGTGCGGTGCGGTTCTTGTCAGGCAAGCAACTCGTCGCCGTTGGGCCAAACCTTGGGTAAACCTTGCACGATGGCATCGCATTCATGCACGGTGTCTTGCTCCTCTTTTATTCCGGTGCGCCGCCCACTCCTCCACGATGCGGTTGAGCACAGCGCTGTAGGTTGAATCGACGTAGCGTCGCTCGCGTTGCGCCGTGCTCACCTCGCGATCGATGATCCGCGCGGCCTCGTCGCTCACGTCGGCGTAGTCGATGCGCCGGTACTGACTGCGCCGGTAACGCTGTCCTTCCGCCTTCGTCCGGCGTTTCCATTCCTGCCAGTCGGCCTCGTCTTGCGCCGACCTGATTGGTTGTCCGGGCTCCCATGCCATCAGTCGTTTCCTTCCTTGATCGGTATCACGGGCATTCGCCGAATACCGCGCATCAGTGCGTGCCCTCGCCTGACAGCAAGTGCCTCATCAGATCCGGCCCGATGATGGCGGCCACCAGCCGGCAAAGGGCGGCAAGCGCCTTGCCATGCTCGTCGCCGGCGGCTGGGTCGTACCCGTGCCGGAATAGCGCCCAGATGCGCGCTTCCGACTGCGGACTTAGCCCGGCCTTGCTGGCGGCTTCCATCACGCGACGAACGCCCTGCAGGCAGTGCGCGCTTGATGCAGGGTCGCACTGGCGGGAGAAGGCGAGAACGCCTGCCAAGGAAAACAGTCCGGCCGTGGTCAGCTTTGGCTCTGATCCGTCCGGCTCGACAAACAGGCCGGCGGCAAGCGCTTGGGGTGACGGGTCGTTCATGTCGTCCTCGTCGTGCAATTGGGGTTCATCGAATAGCCCGCGCACCGTTGAGGCACGCCAGGCGATGCGGGCCGATACCCGACGATCGCCGACACCAGCCCGCCAGGTCGAGCCACGGTGCAGACGCCAGACCGCAGGTTGCCGCACTGCGAGCAGCATCGCCGGTCGTCATCGATCTGAGGATCAGCGCCGGCCCGGCCAAGGTAGTACTCGCGCGCTTCCGCATCCCGCCGGCAGACCGTCAAGACTTCGGCAATGATCGCCGGGTCGGTTTCCTCGATCAGTGCCAGCCATGCCCGGACTGCCGTTTCCTCGCTGGCTGTCATGGGTGCCGATGGTTGTCGCCGGCCCGGCTCGATCGTGTCCTTTCGGCAGAGCTGCAAATCCGCGGCGGCGCTTGAGTGCGGCACC
>NZ_JAVMKF010000179.1:0-4187 GCF_031732815.1 Accumulibacter sp.
CAGCACCGCGTCGGGCGTATCGTCGAGGCGTTTGATCTGTACGAGCAGTCGCTGCAAGCGCTCGGCGAATCCCGGCAGGCGCGCCTCGTCGTCGTTGCTGAAGACCGGCATGAAGACGCGCCCCAGCTTGTTGATGTAGTTCTTGGTCCTTTTCCCGAAGGCGGGGAGGACACGGATTCGTCCGGGAGTGGACTCGGCCAGCGCACACTCGCCCAGGCATTCGCTCAACGGGAAACTGTCGGCGTCGCCGGAAAGCGTTTCGATCAGCCAGTCGACCACGCCAAAGTCGGGCATCCTGTCCTCGTCCAGCAAGACGCCGGCCAGCCCGGGCGCCTCGAGGTCGAGGTCCACGACCACCACCTTCTTGCCCTGGCGCGCCAGGTGCCAGGCCCAGAGCGCCAGCGCCGTCGTCCGACCGACGCCGCCCTTGATGCTGAAGGCGATCGCCGTCGGCAGCGGTGGTGAGGCAGAGAGCGGCCGGCGCAGCCAATCCTGGTTGGTCTGCAAACGATCGAGCAGCCACGTGTTGGTTTGATCCGGAAGGCGGATGCGATCGCTTGACGCGCAGATCGCGTCTTCGTCGATCAGGTCGCTGGTGCGCAGGAGAACGCGCCGTACGCCGGGGCTGTAACGCCCCAATTCAGCGTCCAGGCGGTCCGCCAGTTCATCCCAGTCGCTCGCTTCAGCCAGCGCGCTATCGGGCAGGACGACGGTGAGCAGGCCAAAGGCGTCGCGCACGATCGTGGTCAGTGGAGACACGGCTGGAAAACGCTGCTTGAGCACCGCCAACGCGGCGGGCAAGGCTTGGTCGAAGTTCTGCGCGGCGGTCATCGGGCCCGTTCCTCAGAGATCAGCGCCGCGCCCAGGAGTCGGCGCGCTGCCTTTCGATGAGCTTCCACGGCATCTCGCGCCAAGCAAGCGTCGGCGGCGTAGCGCTGGGCGATGGTCCAGTCGCCGAACGGGGGAGGGTCCAGTCCAAGGAGCGCGGACAGGCCCGGGAAGCTTTTCTGCATGTTGTGCACATGAACCTGGTCCCACAATTTGTCGATGTGCAGCTTGTACTTGTCGTGCAAGCAAGCTTGGGCCGAATAGCCCGGCAGCGACGAGAGCGCAGCCTTCACCGCGCACTCGGCAGCGATGCCGTACAACTGGTCGGCGTTTTCCTGACGCTGATGGCTCCAGAGAAGTTCGGCGTCGCGCCAATGTCGCCTGGCCGCCGCCGGATAGTCTTCCGGCAATTTTTGCAGATTTGCCAACAGTTGCCGTCCCGTTGCGGGTCGTTGTAATGAAAAAGGGCGCGCGCGGTCCACCTGCATCCGGAACGGCTTGCCTTTCGGCCGATGAACCGTGCGGCCAAGCGCCCGCTGGCGAAAGTGATGGGCAGGGCAGGCGCCGCACAGGGAAGCCGGAACTGGGAACGCGCTGCGAGTATAGGGAGCGCGCCGCAGCACCGTCAAGCGTGCGCCCGACGACGGCCGTGTCGGCGGCGCCGTCCGCTGGGCGCAGCAGGCGGTAGAATGCCGGCTGCTTTCCGGAGAACCATCATGTTGCGTGCTGCTTTCCTGCTTTTGCTGCTTGCCCTCGCGCCTCATCTGCGCGCCGAGGTGGTCGACGTCGGGAACGCCGAACTGGCGCGCCTGCTGGCTGCCGGCGTGCCGGTGATCGATATTCGCACGGCTGGCGAGTGGAAAGAGACCGGCGTCGTTCCGGGCAGCCGGCTGATCACGCTGTTCGACGAGCGCGGCCGCGCCGACGCGGCCGACTGGCTGGCGAAAGTGCGCGCGGTGGCGAAGCCGGAGCAGCCGGTGATCCTCATCTGCCGGAGCGGCAACCGGACGCGCGCGGCGAGCCGTCTGCTCGCCGAGCAGGCAGGCTACCGGACGGTGTACAACGTGCAGGACGGGATTCGGGCGTGGGCGAAGGAAGGGCGCTCGCTGGCGCCGCTGCCGCCGACGGCGGCGGCGTGTTCGCCAGGCGCGAGCTGCTGATGCCGGCGCCAGCGCCGCCGGACGAAATTCGCGCCGGGCAGTCGCTCGAGCTGCTCAAGGCGCTGCATATCCTGACCCGCGACGGCGCGCTGAATCAGGACAGCCGGCGGAAGCTGAAACAGGTCTATCATCTGTACAACTTCATCGAGCCGCTGTTGCTTGAAGCACAGCAGGCGCACGCCGACCTGCATCTGGTCGACCACGGCGCCGGCAAGTCGTATCTCGGATTCATCCTCTACGATCTGTTCTTCCGCCTGCGCGGCGGGTCGTCGTCAGGTGTCTGGAGCATCGAGACGCGCGCCGAGCTGGTTGAGCGCGCGCGCGAACTGGCTGACCGCCTGGGTTTTGCCGGCATGCATTTCGTCAATCTGTCGGTTGCCGATGCGATCGCCGCGCGCGAATTGCCGGCGCGCGTCGACCTGGTGACAGCCTTGCATGCCTGTGACACGGCGACCGATGACGCGATTTCGTTCGCGCTTGCCCGGCAGGCGAAATTCCTCGCGCTGGTGCCGTGCTGCCAGGCCGAGCTTGCCGCGACCTTGCGCAAGCATAAGGCGACGGCGCTTGCCGCGGCGCTCGGCGAGGTCTGGCGCCATCCGCTGCACACGCGGGAGTTCGGCAGCCACCTGACCAATGTCCTGCGCTGCCTGCGCCTGCAGGCGCATGGCTACGAAGTCCGCGTCACCGAATTGACCGGCTGGGAGCATGCACTGAAGAACGAACTGATCATCGCCGTGTACAAGGACCTGCCGACGCGCCAGCCGGCCAGGCGATTGGCCGAGCTGCTCACGCTCTTCGGCCTCGACGAACTGCGCGAGCGTTTCGCCTAGCGGCAGCGCGTGCCTGGCGCCGCCGGCCGGCGCCGCTGCACGAACGAGCGAACTTGCTGTCGGCCGGAGCGCGGCGGGCCGGTTTGGTGTCGGCAGGCGAACAACTCGCTCAGGCCGACGAATCCGCGTGTCGTCAGGCTTCATGCGGATAACACGCAAGTCTTGGACGGCGGGGGGCTCATTCGTCCGCTGCGTGTTTTGCAGCCGACTGGAGCGACTGGGGAGCCTCACGCCGGACGAGGCGCTCTCCCTGCTGATCAGCCCGTTCAACAGTCGGCAGAGAATCGAGCAGGTGTTGAGCAGCGCGCACCGCGATTCCGATCGCCGACGCCAAACTGACCGACCCGGCGATTGTTCGCCTGCTCGTCGACAAGGCGAAAAGCGGCGTTCAGTCCGCGTTCTCGGTGATGAGGAGCACGGCAACGCCTTGCCCGGGGACATCGAATTCCGATCCGTGCCACGCAACAAGCTGCACGCCAAGTGCGTGATGATCGACGGTGCGACCGCCCTAGGTGCCGCAGCAGCTCGCAGAGCCGCCAGCGGACGCGGTACCGCATGGCGAGTGTCGTACCGCAGCCAGAGGGCATTACGCCGAAAACGGTATTGCCATGCAGTTTGCGGCGTATCGAGTCCTCAACCCGAATCCCCATGCCTACCGCCTGCGCGCCCGCTCGCACAGCCGTCTATCGACGTCGCCGGCCCGAACGTACCGTGCTCTATCGCACCGTGCAGACGCACCTCGCCACCTGGCTCGAACTCTCCTGCGATAGCCGCCAGGGCGTATCCAGCCCAGCCCATGTCGAACGCGAGTTCCGGAGGTATCTCGCACGCGGGGTTCTGGTCCATGGCAGGGTCCGGCGTCGTCTGCTGCGCGCGCTGACCGGACGTGGCGTGCTGGACCCGGAGGACGCCGAGTCGATGGCAAGCTGGGACCACGGTGGCGGATTTTCGCTGGACGCCAGCGTGCGCGTCGAAGGCGCTGATCGGCCGGGTCTGGAACGGCTGCTGCGCTACTGCGCGCGACCGGCCTTCGCAGTGGAGCGGTTGCGGGAAATCGACGCCGAACACCTGGTCTATGAGAGTATCAAGCCGGGTCCCGGCGGCAGCGTCAGCTTGATGCTGACGCCACTCGAACGGATCGAGCGCTTGGCGGCGCTGCTTCCACCCCCGCGCCGTCATCGTCATCGGTACTACGGCGTACTGGCGCCCAACGCAGTGCTACGCGCACAGGTCACCGCGCTGGCTGGCGTGGGAAAGAGTGCGGCTACGCCGCTTGTGACAGCAACTGAGACGGAAACGGAGCCTGTCGCGGCGCAAATCACCGCCGCAGGCGCGTTGTCCGGCAGCGAGCAGCAGGGCGAGCAGCAGG
>NZ_JAVMKF010000180.1:0-24344 GCF_031732815.1 Accumulibacter sp.
CGATCCGCCGCCGGTGCGCCTCAGCGCTCGCCCAGCAAGCTCTGGTAGACGCGCAGATCGCTCGCCGAGAAGCAGCAGAAGATGACCTCGCGCAGTGTCGGGCAGGCCGGCGCCGCGGCGCGTACCGTGGCCACGGCGAGCGCTGCCGCCGACTCGACCGGATAGCCGAAAATGCCCGTGCTGATGCTCGGGAAAGCGATCGTGGACAAGCTGTGCGCCGCCGCCAGAGCGAGTGAATTTCGATAGCAGGCAGCGAGCAGTTCGGCTTCGCCGCTCGCCCCGCCGCGCCAGACCGGGCCGACGGTATGGATGACGTAGGTCGCCGGCAGGCGATGACCGCGCGTCAACCTCGCCTCGCCGGTCGGGCAGCCGCCGAGGCGGCGGCACTCGTCGAGCAGGCCTGGTCCGGCTGCCCGGTGGATCGCGCCATCGACGCCACTCCCGCCGAGCAGCGACGAATTGGCGGCATTGACGATGGCATCGACGGCGAGCGTCGTGAGGTCAGCCTGCAGTGTATTCAGCGAGGTCGGCATGCGGCAGACTCCTTCAGCGGTCGGCAGCGCTGGGCCGCGGCAGCAGCGCCCACCACGCCGCAGGCCGACCCGGCAGATGATCAGGCACGAAAATAGCTCACCAGCTCGTGCAGGCGCCCGGCAACGGTCGACATTTCCCGCGTCGCTCCGACCGCTTCGCGAATGCTGCCGGCATTGCTTTCGGAAAGCGCGGCGATCTCGGCGATGCGGCGGGACATCTCGGCGGTTGCCGTCGATTGCGCGTGCATCCGGGCGGCGATCTGGCGCACCTGCCGGGTAGACTCCTGCGCGCCGGAGACGATCCCGGCCAGGGTCCGGCCTGTCGACTGGTTGTAGTTCGCCGCCTCGTCAACACGTTGCGACACCTTCTGCATGGCGACCACCGTGGCCTCGGTCTCCTGCCGGATGCTGGTGATTACACGACTGATTTCATTCGTACTCAGCGCCGTTCTTTCGGCCAGCTTGCGGACCTCGTCGGCGACCACGGCAAAGCCGCGGCCGGCTTCGCCGGCGCGCGCCGCTTCGATCGCCGCATTCAAGGCGAGGAGGTTGGTCTGATCGGCGATCTCCTTGATCACGATGGCAATTTTACCGATTTCCTGAATCGAGCCGTGCAGCCGTTCGACGGTAGTCGCCGACTCGCGAGCAACGTCTACGACCTCGCGGGTGATTTCCAGACCCTTGGCCATGTCGTTGCTACCGGCCAGTGCCGCCTCCTCGTTATGGGTCGCCGCCACTTCTGAAACGGCGGCGAACTCTGCCACCTCGCGGCTCGAGGTACTGATCTCCCCGGCCGCCTGGCCAACGTGCAACATGGCGTCATTGCGTGCACTTCCCCGCTCCATCACGGTCGACATCCGGCCCAGCAGGTCGTTGGCGGTGGCGGCGACCTGGTCGGCCAGGCGGCTGACGCCGCTCGTCACCTCGGCCAGTTTGCCGACCGCGGTTTGCAGATGCTGGTTCATCTGACCAAACTCGTCGTTTCTCTCCAGGTGCTTGTCTTTCTGCGCAACGCTCAGCCGTCCTTGCGCGACCTCGGCGAGTGAGGTCTGAATCGAACGTACGCCGACATCGATGCGCCGCGCGACGCGCAAGAGAACGAAAGCCAAGGCGAGCATGAGGACAACACCGGTCGCCGTCGCGCCAAAGGCGAGTGCCAGCAGACGTGCGCCGACCTGGCGGTTCTCCTCGAAAATGCGCTTGATCGCCGCCTGCTGGAGCGGCAGCAACTCGCCGAGCGGCTTGATCAGATTGGCATGAAAGACCGGCCATTCGTCTTCCAGCAAGGAGGCAAGCAGCTTCTTGTCGTCATTGGCGTAGGCGCCGTCCACCTTGTCCAGGAAGGCCGGCAGCGCAGCCATTGGCTGGTCGATCCGTTCCAGCAGCTTGCCGGTCGCCTGGTCGGCCTGCATGTCGTGCGCGGCGACGGTCGCCTTGAATGCCTGCCAGCGCTCGTCGATCGTCGTGCGCGCTTCACGCAGGTGATTGCGCGAGCCAACGGTCGGCATGTGATCGAGCAACACGGCCGCAATTCGGAAGCGAATTTCCTTCAGGTTGCGCTCAATTTCCTGAATCTGCCCGGCGGGCTCAACGTGATGCTCAAATACCGTCTCGAGAATGTCGAGGCCGTTGCGAATTCCGAACACGCCCACCACGCCCAGGACGACGACGATCAACAGCCCCATCGCGCCGGCCGCCACTACTCTTGTCTTGATGCTTTGCATCGTCATCTCATCCCGCTGCGGTCAAACGACCGTTGGTGATACCGACCGACCGCGCTGCCGGCACGGCGCCACCAGGGCGCAGTCCGGCACGCGTCGGGCGTCCAGTTCACGGATTCGGCAGGCGTGATCTCGCCCGTCAGACGAATCGTTGCTTGCTCGGCGACGACCCGGCGTGCCTGCGCACGTCCGCGGATCACTCCGTCGGGAACTTTGCTGCCACCCAGGCGGGCAGACCGTCGCGGAACCAGTACACAGACTTATAGCCGGCCTTGATGGCGGCGCTCGCCGCTTTGTAGCCTTTCCAGCGGGGCGAGCCATTGCAGTAGAAGACCATCGGTTTGGACTTGTCGGCAGGGAGTTTGCCGAGATCGAAGGTGTCCTCCGGCGCGACCTTGGCGACCTTGGGGTGGGTTTCCTTATAGACGACGTTGATCGCGCCCTTGATGTGTTTCTCGGCGTATTCGGCGGCAACGCGATTATCCAGGACGACACCGCCCTTGCTCATGATTTCCATGGTTTTCGCGGCATCGACCATGGTCCCGCCAGCGATGCTTTGCGGCGTCTCCTCCACTGCCACGGCCGGTAAGGTGAAGCCCGCAAGCACGCCAGCAAAGCTGGCGATGGTGAGGAAGCGGGTGAAAGTCGTGGTACGGGCTGCGACGGGCATACGGTCTCTCCTTGGATTGGGGTTGGGAAATGGGCAGGGCAAGCGCCCGAGTCCGCCGCGCTACGTGACCACCCCCCGCCACGCCGTCCCGCCAAGCTCGGTGATTCGAAACCGCCACCACCACTACTGGTGCAGGTTTCGCTTAATAACGGCTGGGGCGCGGCCAGGCTTTAGTGCCAATTTGTCGCTGCTGCAGCGAGCCTGCGCCCGACGAGCGGCAGCGGACGGCTGCCTCATCGGGTGACTCGCACCGGCCGACGCCGAGTGTGTCGCCAGGCGAGCAGCGCTGGCGCCACGGGCGCGGTAAGCTCTGCCGTAGTCGGCATACGCCAGCCACGCCCGTCACTGCCCAGCGGCGGACGCTGCCCAGCGGCAGAATCAGCCCGAATGAGTCGCTCGTCCAGGCGGCAGGTCGCGAACCTGGCGAGGAAACCGGCCTGACGGCAGCGGCGCCAGGCTCACCGATGCCGAGACGATGCTGGCGCGGGCAAGAAGCGTGACCTGGAAAGGCACCCATCGCGTCGTCCAGGCGAGCCGCACCACCCATGCCAGAGGTGTCACCCTGACCGGGCATGTCATGCCGTCTGTCGAGTCCCGGCGGGAAGGACATCCGTCCCTCGCCGAGTGGGACATTCTGATCCGAGCAGCTTGCCGGGCATGCCCATTTCCGCTGATCGCCGAACGCAAGGTCTGATGGTTTTCAAGCGCGAGCCTGGTGCACCCATGGCGCCCTTGTTCCAGCGTCTGATTTTCCGGTTTTCGCCGCTTCGTCTGGCCACCCTCCCGAGGCACCGCATGTCCAGTGTTGGTGCTCGCCCGGTGCGTGCGCACTGCTCTTGTGCGACGCGCTCGCGCTACCCTCGCGACGGCTTCCGGAGGCTCTGCCTGGCTGGACGCAAGTCTATGATGCGGCGCGAGTTTCTCCCTTTCTCTGGGCATGGCACGGTGCTTGCTTTGATCTTCTCGGCGGAATATTGCTTCCCGTTTATCAACCTTCGAGGAGAGTTTTCAGATGGTACGTCGCAATTTTGTGAAGACGCTTCCGGCACTCGCCGTGTCGGCTGCATTTGCCTTGACCTCGTTCGGCGTGCGGGCCGCCGAGACGATCAAAGTAGGCGTTCTGCATTCGCTGTCGGGGACGATGGCGATCTCCGAGACGGCGCTCAAGGAGACCGTTCTGATGGCGATCGACGAGATCAACGCCAAGGGCGGCGTGCTCGGTCGGAAGCTTGAGCCGGTGGTCGTCGATCCGGCATCGAACTGGCCGCTGTTCGCCGAAAAAGCGCGTCAGTTGCTGAGCAAGGACAAGGTAGCGGTGACTTTCGGCTGCTGGACTTCGGTCTCGCGCAAGTCGGTTCTCCCGGTTTACAAGGAGCTCAACGGTCTGCTGTTCTATCCGGTGCAGTACGAAGGTGAAGAGCTCGAGCGCAACGTCTTCTACACCGGCGCAGCGCCAAACCAGCAGGCAATTCCGGCTGTCGAGTACCTGATGAGCAAGGACGGCGGCGAAGCCAGGCGGTTCGTCCTGCTCGGCACGGACTACGTCTATCCGCGCACGACGAACAAGATTCTGCGCGCGTTTCTGAAGTCGAAGGGGGTCGCCGAAGCCGACATCATGGAGGAATACACGCCTTTCGGCCACAGCGATTACCAGACGATCATCGCCAAGATCAAGAAGTTTGCTGGCGAGGGCAAGAAGACGGCGGTCGTGTCGACCATCAACGGCGACTCCAATGTGCCATTTTACAAGGAGCTCGGCAACGCCGGTCTGAAGGCGACCGATGTACCGGTGGTTGCCTTCTCGGTCGGCGAGGAGGAACTGCGCGGGGTCGACACGAAGCCGCTGGTCGGCCACCTGGCGTCGTGGAACTACTTCATGTCGCTCAAGAACCCGGAGAACGAGAAGTTCACCAAGCTGTACAAGAGCTGGGCGGTCAAGCAAAAGCTGCCGAATGCCGCCAAGGTGGTGACCAACGATCCGATGGAAGCGACCTATGTCGGCATCTACATGTGGAAACAGGCCGTCGAGAAGGCCAAGTCGACGGACGTCGACAAGGTGATCGCGGCGATGGGCGGACAGACGTTCAAGGCACCGTCCGGCTTCACGATCAAGATGGACGAGAAAAACCACCATTTGCACAAGCCGGTGTTCATCGGGGAAATCAAGGCAGACGGACAGTTCAACGTCGTCTGGAAGACGCCGGGACCGGTCAAGGCAGCCCCGTGGAGCCCCTATATTCCGGGTAACGATACGAAGAAGGGCGAGCCGGAAGGCAAGTAATCGTTCGGCTTCCTGTTCTGGTCTGGCGCCGCGGGCGGCTTGCCGCCCGCGGCGCAATGGAGAAAGTATGCGCAAGTTTGGCTTACTGCTCGGCGGCTGGCTATTTTGCGTCTCGTCGCTCTGCGCAGCGATCGATCCGGCGCTGCTCGCGCCGCTCGCGGTCGACGATTCCGAGAAGCGGATCGCGGCGATCGCTGCTCTGGCGCAGGCGGCCCCCGAAGCAGCCCTGCCGGTGCTCACGGCCTTGGCCGAAGAGTCTCTGGCGGTGGCCGGCGAGCGCATTGTGCGCGTCGACGGGGAGCGCGTGTTCGACGCGGCGAGCAACCGCGAAATCGCTCCGCCGCCAGCAGAACGCGAACCGATTTCGATCAACAACCGGGTGCGGCGTGAATTGGCGGCCGCGCTCGCCGCGCTGCGCCTGTTCTCGAGCGAGCGCGAAGTGCGCTGGCAGGCGGTGCAGGAAGTAGCTGCAAGCGCCGACGCGAAGATGCTGCCATTGCTCGACAAGGCCCTGGCCGGCGAGACCGATCCGGCGATCAGGAACCGCTTGCGCCTCGCCCACGCGCAGGCCAGCCTGGGGTCCGACGACCCGGCCATCCGTCTCGGCGCCGTCGTGGCGCTCGGCGAAAGCAGCGATCCGAAAGTGCGGCAGTTGCTGCTGCCCTTGACCGAGAAGCGCACCGAGACCTGGGTCGAGGCCGACAGCGCAGTGCGTGCGGCTGCCAGGACCTCGCTGCGCGCCATCGAACAGCGTCTGGCCTGGGCCGACAATCTGACGCGCGCCTTTACCGGGCTGTCTCTCGGTTCGATTCTGCTGCTGGCGGCGCTCGGCCTGGCCATCACCTACGGCGTGATGGGCGTCATCAATATGGCACACGGCGAACTGCTGATGGTGGGCGCCTACGCGGCGTGGGCGACGCAAAGCGTTTTCCGCGCCCATCTGCCCGATCTGCTCGACTGGTATCTGCTGGCGGCGATTCCGACCGGTTTCCTCGCGGCGGCACTCGTCGGTGTCCTGATGGAACGTGTCGTCATCCGCCACCTCTACGGTCGGCCGCTCGAAACGCTGCTCGCCACGTGGGGAATCTCGCTCTTCCTGATGCAGGTGGCCCGCACGCTTTTTGGCGCGCAGAACGTCGAGGTGGCCAATCCGGTGTGGATGGCTGGCGGAATCGAAGTTCTGCCGAATCTGCTGCTACCCTGGAATCGCATCATGATCATCGCTTTCTCGATCGCCGTACTGACCGCCGTGTGGGCGATGCTGAACCTCTCGCGTCTCGGCATGTTTGTTCGTGCCGTGACGCAGAATCGCGCGATGGCCGGCTGCGTGGGTGTACCGACTGGCCGCGTCGATACGCTGGCCTTTGGCCTCGGTGCTGGAATTGCCGGGCTCGGCGGAGTAGCCTTATCGCAGATCGCCAATGTCGGCCCCGACATGGGCCAGGGCTATATCGTCGACTCGTTCATGGTCGTCGTTCTCGGCGGCGTCGGACAACTCGCCGGTGCCGTCTGGGCAGCTCTCGGCCTGGGCGTGTTCACCAAGTTTCTGGAAGGCTGGACAGGTGCGGTAGTCGCCAAGATCATTGTCCTCGTCCTGATCATCATCTTCATTCAGAAGCGCCCACAGGGTCTGTTTGCCCTCAAGGGCCGTTTCGTCGACGCGTGACGCAAGGAGAACGATCGTGCGCCCATCGCTTCCCCGGCAGCCCTTCATCGTCCGTCTGGCGTGCGCCTTCGGCGTGCGCGGCTGGCAGATGGCCGGGTTGTTCCTCGCTTTTGCCCTGATCGCGGTACCGGTCATGCACCTCGTCGTGCCGCCCGAGAGCCCACTGCACCTGTCTACGTACTTCATCACGCTGACCGGCAAGATCCTGTGCTACGCCATCGTCGCCGTCGCCATGGACCTCATCTGGGGCTACGGCGGAATTCTTTCGCTTGGTCATGGCCTCTTCTTTGCCCTCGGTGGCTACGCTTTCGGCATGTACCTGATGCGGCAGATCGGACGTGACGGCAGCTACCAGAGCGACCTGCCGGACTTCATGGTCTTCCTCGACTGGCCGGAACTGCCCTGGTTCTGGCTGGGCAGCGACAGCATCCTCTGGGTCGCCCTGCTGGTTCTCGTCGTACCGGCGCTGATTGCCTTCATCTTCGGCTACTTCGCTTTCCGCTCGCGCATCAAGGGCGTCTATTTTTCGATCATCACGCAGGCCCTGACCTACGCCTCGATGCTGCTTTTCTTCCGCAACGAAACCGGTTTCGGCGGCAACAACGGCTTCACCGATTTCAAGCGCATTCTCGGCTTTTCGATTACCGCGCCGGAGACGCGCGTCGTGCTTTTCGCGCTCTCCGCGCTGGCGCTCGTCGCCACCTTGCTGCTCGCCCGCTATCTGGTCACCTCAAGGTTCGGTCGCGTACTGACGGCGATTCGCGATGCCGAGGCGCGCGTCATGTTCATCGGCTACGATCCGCTGTGGTACAAGCTCTTCGTCTGGACGCTGTCGGCGCTGCTCTGCGCGCTTGCCGGGGCGCTTTACGTGCCGCAGGTAGGAATCATCAATCCGTCGGAAATGTCGGTTGCCAATTCGATCGAGATCGCCATCTGGGTCGCGGTCGGAGGACGCGGCACGCTGATTGGGCCGGTCCTCGGTGCGTTCCTGGTCAACCTGGCGAAAAGCTGGTTTACCGTCAGCTTTCCCGAGTACTGGTTGTTCTTTCTGGGTACGCTGTTCATCGTCGCGACGCTTTATCTGCCGCAAGGCGTGATCGGTCTGTACGCGCGCCTGCGCGCCGGCCGGCAGCGCCCGCCGGGCAATCCGACAGTCGGCGCGGCGAGCGGAGCGCGGCCGTCATGAGCGCGCTTGCCCTGCCCGCCAACGACAATCCCGACTGGGACAGCGGCACGGCAGAGCTGGGCCATGTTCTGAAGCCCGGCCAGCTCGACCTGTCGCACAAGGTCATCCTCTATCTCGAGGACATTACGGTCAGTTTCGACGGCTTTCGTGCCCTCAACAAACTGTCGCTCACCATCGACAGCGGCGAGCTGCGCTGCATCATCGGACCGAATGGGGCCGGCAAGACGACGATGATGGACGTCATCACCGGCAAGACGCGGCCCGACGAGGGAACGATATTCTTTGGTCAGACGATCGACCTGACGCGGCTGAGCGAGCCTGAAATAGCGCACATCGGCATCGGGCGCAAATTTCAGAAGCCGACCATCTTCGAGAACCACACGGTGTTCGAGAACCTCGAACTGGCGATGAAGACCGACAAGCGCGTCTGGCGCAGCCTGTTTGCCGTGCTCGATTCGGCCGCCAGCGACCGTATTGCCGAGACGCTCGGCTTGATCCGTCTGAGCGCACACGCCGCCCGCCCGGCCGGTCTGCTTTCGCACGGCGAGAAGCAGTGGCTGGAAATCGGCATGCTGCTGATGCAGGAGCCGAAACTCCTGCTGCTCGACGAACCGGTCGCCGGGATGACCGACGAAGAAAGCGAGCGCACCGGCGAGCTCTTCCTCTCCCTGGCCGGCCGCCATTCGCTGGTTGTCGTCGAACACGACATGGCTTTCGTCCGCCAGCTCGGCGGCAAGGTCAGCGTGCTGCACGAAGGTAGCGTGCTCGCCGAGGGACGGCTGGAGGAAGTCCAGGCCGACCCGCGGGTGATCGAAGTCTATCTGGGGCGTTAGTCGAGCGATGTTGAAAATCAGCAACCTGAACCAGTACTACGGCGGCAGCCACATCCTGCGAGATCTCAGTTTCACCGCCGAAGCGGGCAAGGTGACGGCGATCCTCGGGCGCAACGGCGTCGGCAAGTCGACGCTGCTCAAGTCGCTGATGGGCCTGCTGCCGGTGAGAAGCGGCGTCGTCGAGTTCGCTGGTCGCGATCTGACGCACGCGGCGCCGCACCAGCGGGTACAGGCCGGCATCGGCTACGTGCCGCAGGGCCGGGAAATCTTCCCGCGCCTGACGGTGCAGGAAAACCTCCTGATGGGGCTGGCGACGTGTTCCGGCAAGGCGCCGGTACCCGAGCGCATCTTCGAGATGTTTCCGGTCTTGCGGCAGATGCTGCGTCGGCGGGGCGGCGACCTCTCGGGCGGGCAGCAACAGCAGCTTGCCATTGGCCGGGCACTGGCCATGGGGCCCCGACTGTTGATCCTTGACGAACCCACCGAGGGCATCCAGCCGTCGATCATCAAGGACATCGAGCGGGCGATCCGCGCCCTGGCAGAGGGCGGCGAGATGGCCATTCTGCTCGTCGAGCAATACTATGACTTTGCCCGTTCGCTGGCCGACCAGTACCTGGTCATGGAGCGGGGCGAAATCGTTCTGCGTGGGCGCGGTGAGGATATGGAAAAGGACGGGGTGCTGGCGACCCTGGCGGTTTGAGCGAGGCGGCCAGGCGCGCGGCTGAAGAAAGCGCGCGACCCGGCTGGCAGGCCAGGCTCGATCTCGGCTTTGCCTGCCGGGCCGGGCGTAGCACGCTCGTCCGTTGCCGACACGAAGGTCCGCTGCGCGTGCAGAAAGCGCTCTATCCGGAAGGACCCGAGGTTTGTCAGGTGATCGTTCTCCATCCGCCAGGCGGCATCGCCGGCGGCGACGCGCTGCACATCGAGCTCGAGGCCGCGCCGGCGGCGCGCGTTCTGCTGACGACGCCGGGCGCCGGCAAGTGGTACCGTTCGGGCGGCCGGCGGGCTGCTCAGACGCTCGCCGTGCGCGTCGGCGAGGGGGCGGAAGTCGAATGGTTGCCGCAGGAAACCATCGTCTTTGCCGGAGCCGACGCCTGCCTGCAGACGCAGGTCGAGCTGGCCGCTGGCGGCGTGTTTTGCGGCTGGGAAATCCTCTGCCTCGGGCGGACGGCGGCCGGCGAGCGCTTTGCTGGCGGAATGCTCGAGCTGACGACCCGCATCGAAAAAGCGGGGCGACCGCTCTGGCTGGAGCGCGCCCGCTTGCCCGGCGGTTCGCCCTGGATGCAGGCGGCGGCCGGCCTGGCCGGTTTGCCGGTCAGCGCGACGCTGCTCCTTGCCGGGCGGGTGATCGAGCCCGAGTGGCTGGCCGCCTGCCGCGCCGTCGACGCCGGTGGCGGAGTATTCTGTGGCGCCAGCGCTCTGCCCGAACTGCTTGTGGCGCGTTGCCTGGCGCCGGGCAGCGAAGCGGCGCGTGCCTGGCTGGGCGCCGTTTGGCGGGCGCTGCGCCCTTTGGCGCTGGGTCGGGCGGCCGTGCCGCCACGAATCTGGAACACCTGAAGCTGATCGAGGAGGATGCATGGAACTGACGCCAAGAGAGAAGGACAAGCTGCTGCTGTTCACTGCGGCGCTGCTCGCCGAACGGCGGCGCGCGCGCGGCCTCAAACTCAACTATCCGGAGTCCGTCGCGCTGATCAGCGCGGCGATCGTCGAGGGCGCGCGCGACGGGCGGACGGTGGCCGAACTGATGAGCTACGGCACGACGCTGCTGACGCGCGACGATGTCATGGAGGGCGTGGCCGACATGATCCATGACATCCAGGTCGAAGCAAGCTTTCCGGACGGGACGAAGCTGGTCACCGTCCACCATCCGATCATTTGACGATCGCCTTTTCAGTCCATCAGGAGAGCAGGAATGATTCCCGGAGAACTACAGGTCGAGGCCGGCGAGATCGAGCTCAACGCCGGCCGGCCAACGATCCGCCTCGGCGTCGCCAACACCGGCGACCGGCCGATCCAGGTCGGTTCACACTTCCACTTCGCCGAAACGAACGCCGCGCTCGCTTTCGACCGCGCTGCGGCGCTCGGTTTTCGGCTTGACATTGCTGCCGGTACGGCAGTCCGCTTCGAGCCCGGCCAGACGCGCGAGGTGCAACTGGTTGCCCTGGCCGGCGACCGGCGCGTCTATGGTTTCAATGGCCTGGTGATGGGGAAACTGGCATGAGCCTGCGTCTCTCGCGGCAAGCCTACGCCGAGATGTTCGGCCCGACGGTGGGCGACCGCGTGCGCCTTGCCGATACCGATCTGTGGATCACCGTCGAGCGCGATTTCACCGTCTATGGCGAGGAAGTCAAGTTCGGCGGCGGCAAAGTCATCCGCGACGGAATGGGCCAGGGCCAGAGGACGGCCGACGAGGTGGCCGACACGGTGATTACCAATGCGCTGATCGTCGACCACTGGGGAATCGTCAAAGCCGACATCGCGCTCAAGGGGGGCTATATCGCGGCCATCGGCAAGGCAGGCAACGCCGATATCCAGCCCGGCGTGACGATCCATATCGGCGGTGGCACCGAGATCATCGCCGGCGAGGGTATGATCGTCACAGCCGGCGGTATCGACAGCCACATCCATTTCATCTGCCCGCAGCAGATCGAAGAAGCGCTGATGTCGGGCATCACGACCATGCTTGGTGGCGGCACGGGTCCGGCGACGGGGACCTGCGCGACGACGTGCACGCCTGGAGCATGGCATATTCAGCGCATGCTGCAGGCTGCCGACGCTTTTCCAATGAACCTCGGCTTCTTCGGCAAGGGCAACGTCTCGCTGCCGGAACCCTTGCGCGAACAGGTGCGCGCCGGAGCGATCGGGCTCAAACTGCATGAGGACTGGGGAACGACGCCGACGGCGATCGACAACTGCCTGTCGGTCGCCGACGAGATGGACGTGCAGGTGGCGATCCACAGCGACACACTGAACGAAGCGAGCTTCGTCGAAACGACGCTGGCGGCATGCAAGGAACGTACGATTCACACTTTTCACACCGAAGGCGCCGGCGGCGGGCACGCACCCGACATCCTGCGCGCCGTCGGCGAAGCTTACGTCCTGCCGTCGTCGACCAATCCAACGCGGCCATATACGGTCAATACGGTAGACGAGCACCTCGACATGCTGATGGTCTGCCACCATCTTGACCCGGCGATTGCCGAGGATGTCGCCTTCGCCGAAAGCCGCATCCGGCGCGAGACGATTGCCGCCGAGGACATTCTGCACGACCTCGGCGCGCTGTCGATGATGTCGTCCGATTCGCAGGCGATGGGGCGGGTCGGCGAGGTGATCCTCCGGACCTGGCAGACGGCGCACAAGATGAAGGTCCAGCGAGGCCCTTTGCCGGCGGCGGGGGCAGGCGACGCTACGGCAACGGTCGGCGACAATTTCCGGGTCAAGCGCTACCTCGCCAAGTACACGATCAATCCAGCGATAACGCACGGCATCAGCCATCTCGTCGGCTCGCTCGAAGTCGGCAAGCTGGCCGATCTGGTCCTCTGGAAGCCCGCCTTTTTCGGCGTCAAGCCGTCGCTGGTGATCAAAGGCGGGATGATCGCTGCGGCGGCCATGGGCGACGCGAATGCCTCGATCCCGACGCCGCAGCCGGTGCACTACCGGCCGATGTTCGGCGCCTTTGGCGGCGCTCTGGAGACCTCGGTCACCTTCGTCTCGCAGGCCGCACTCGACCATCCGGCAACCGCCGCCTTGCGTCTGCGCAAGCCGCTGGTCGCCGTGCACCGGACGCGCGGCATCGGCAAGGCGGATATGCGGCACAACTCGGCCACGCCGAAAATGGAAGTCGACCCGGAAACCTACGCCGTGCGCGCCGACGGCGAACTGCTGGTTTGTCAGCCAGCCAGCGTCTTGCCGCTGGCGCAGCGCTATTTCCTGTTCTGAGACGAGCCGCCATGTTGTTCGCCGAATCTTTCGCCCCTGCCGACGACACGCGCGGCCCCGCCGACCGCTTGCGTTTGCCGTACGAGGCGCGCCGCAAGAGCCGCCAACGCGTCACGCTCGTCAGTGGCGAGGAAATGGGCTACGCCTTGCCCCCCGGCACCGTGCTGCGCGGCGGCGATCGCCTGCTCACCGGCAATGGCCGCATCGTCGAAGTCGAGGCGGCGCGCGAGACTTTGCTCGAAGTCCGCGCTGTCGACGCGCTGCAACTCATGCGCGCCGCCTACCATCTCGGCAATCGGCATGTACCGGTGCAACTCGGCGAAGCGCTGCTGCGCCTGCAACCCGACCATGTGCTTGCCGAAATGCTCGGCGGGCTCGGTTGCGCGGTGTACCCGGTCGAGGCACCATTCGACCCCGAGGGCGGCGCGTATGGGACAGGTGCACACGGCACGCGGCAGCCGTATGCCCATCGGCATGCGCATGCGCATGGCCATCACCCGGCGCAGGGCGGAGCACTGGATGTTGCCGCCGATGCATCCGCTGAACTCGGCGATGAGCCGCGGTCGACGGCGCGGATTCACGAGTTCAAATGAAGGGCCGGACGCGTTCTTCTTCCGTCGCGCGCGGCATGCGGAATGGGCGGCTGGCGTGGTGAACCGGGCCTTGCCGCGCCTGCTGCAGCTCGCCAGCCCGACCTTGCCGGTGGGCGCCTACGCCTACTCGCAAGGTCTGGAGTGGGCGGTCGACACGGGTCGGGTGGCGGACGAGGCCGGCACCTTGGCCTGGGTCGGCGCCCTGCTCGAGCACTGCGTCTGCCTTTACGAAGCGCCGCTGCTGGTCTGCCTGCAGCAGGCCTGGGCGGCGCGCGCGCATGAACGGGTCGAGCGCCTCAATGCGGACTTCATCGCCAGCCGAGAAACAGCCGAGCTGCGCGCCGAGACGCTGCAGATGGGCTATTCATTGCGTTGCCTGCTACGCGAGGTAGAGGGTGTGCCTCTGCCGGCGGCTTTCGAGGCACTGCCCGAAGTCGCCTTTCCCACTGCTTGGGCACTGGCTGCCGCGCTCTGGGCAATTCCTCCGGCGGAATCGGTCACCGCCTACCTCTGGTCGTGGTGCGAAAACCAGGTCATGGCTGCGCTGAAGACGGTGCCGCTCGGTCAGGCTGCCGGCCAGCGCATCCTCCTCTCCCTCGGCGAGCGCATTCCGCCCCTTGCCGAGCAGGCGCTCGAGCTGCCCGAGGCGATGTGGAGCAACTATGCTCCCGCCTTTGCGCTTGCCTGCTGTGCGCACGAAACCCAATATTCGCGCCTCTTCCGCTCCTGATACACGAAAGCATTGCCCCATGATCAGACACTCTGCCCTGCGCGTCGGCATCGGCGGCCCGGTCGGCTCCGGCAAGACCGCGCTCACCCTGTCGCTCTGCATCGCCCTGCGCGACAAGTACAGTCTCGGCGTCGTCACGAACGACATCTATACCGCCGAAGACGCCAGGTTCCTCGTCCGCCACGCGGCGCTGCCGCAAGCAAGAATTCTCGGTGTCGAGACCGGCGGTTGTCCGCACACCGCGATCCGCGAGGACGCGTCAATCAACCTGGAAGCCGTTTCCCGTCTGACCACCGCCTTTCCCGACCTGCAGGTGGTCTTCGTCGAATCGGGCGGCGATAATCTTGCCGCGACGTTCAGCCCCGAACTTTCCGACCTGACGATCTACGTCATCGACGTTGCCGCCGGCGACAAGATTCCGCGCAAGGGCGGACCCGGTATCACCAGGTCGGACCTGCTGGTAATCAACAAGACCGATCTGGCACCGCTCGTCGGCGCTTCGCTCGAAGCCATGGCGGACGACAGCCGGCGGATGCGCGCCGGACGCCCTTTCGTCTTCAGCAACATGAAAACCGGCGAAGGCCTGCGCGAGATCATCGCCTTCATCGAGGCGCAGGGCATGCTCAGCGCGCCGGTTGACGACCCGACCGAATCTGCTGCCGGCAGCACTGTCAGACCGGTCGATCAGCGGATCGTCGAAGCGGTCCGGCATCCACCCGAACCCGATCGCGGACTGGCGGCGGCTACTGACGGAGCGTGCGGCCCGGGCTCTTGGTGACGCGAGCCACCCCACGAGCGCGGATCCGGACCTGACGAAACTGCGCGCCATGTGAAGTCTTGCATCTCCGGGGAAGCGCGCCGAATGCGGCGGGCTGACTTCGGCCAACTGCCGGGGAGTCAGCCATCGTGTTGGTCAGTTCCATCAGCGAGCAAGGCGAGAATCTGGTCGAACCGGAACTCGTCGACGAGCGAGCCGAGCGCGCTCGCCGCGGCGGCATATTGGTCCGCCAGATCGCCCAGTTCGCGTTTGAATTGTGCGGCGTCGAGGAGCTCGGCCGCTTCCGCCAGCCTGGCTCGCGCCGCTGCCGGCAAAGTGGCGAGGCTTGCCCGCAGCACCGGCCCGGCCATCGCACCGTCGGGCGCTGGCGCGTGCGCGGTCGGCGCCTGGTGTTCGTAACGTGCTCCGAGCCACCTGGCCATCGCATCAAAAATATTGCCCGCCCGGTACGGTTTGTGCATTACCTCGTCGCAGCCGGCCCGCAAGACCTCGCCGCGCTGCTCGCGGAAGGCGCTGGCAGTGAGGGCCACGATCCTGACTCTGCTTCCGCCGGAAAGAGCACGGATGCGCCGCGTCGCTTCGTAGCCGTCCATCACCGGCATGCGCATGTCCATCCAGATGAAGTGGGGCCGCCACTCGCGAAACCGCTCGATGGCTTCCACGCCGTCGGCTGCCTGCCGCACGTCGAAGCCGGCGCGCGCCAGCAAGCTGACCAGCAGCAGCCGGTTTTCCGGGTTGTCCTCGACGACCAGCACCCGCCAAGCCGGCTGGCCCGCCGCCAGCCCGATTACCGGCGGGCGGGCGGGCGTGCCGCGCACCTGCTCGGCGCTCGCCAGCGGAACCGGCGCTTCGACGCGGAACAGGGAACCTTGGCCAGGGACGCTGTCGACCACGATGCGGCCGCCCATCAGCTCGGCGAACGATTTCGCGATCGCCAGCCCGAGGCCGGTGCCCTTGGCGCCGGCGCTGTTCGCCCGCACCTGAGCGAACGGGTCGAAGATGTGCTTCCGGTGTTCCGCAGCGATACCCGGACCGCTGTCCTCGATGTCCAGTTGCAGCAAGGCCAGGCGCGAATCGTCCGGCACGCGTAGCGCGCGCGCGCGCAGGGCGAAGCCGCCCTCGCGCGTGAACTTGGCGGCGTTGCCGAGCAGGTTGATGAGCACCTGGCGCAGCTTGCCGGCGTCGGCGTTGACGTAGCGGGCCAGCTCCGGCTCTAGATCCAGCTCGAAGGTCAGCCCGGCGGCCTTCGCCTGTAGCTCGAACATGCGACCGATGTCGTGCAGCAGCGCGGGCAGGTCAAACGCTTCCGGCTCCAGTTCGACTCGGCCCGCGTCGATCTTGGACAGGTCCAGCACGTCGTTGATCATTTGCAGCAGGTGCTCGCCGCTGCGGTTGATGATCGCCAACTTGTCGCGCTGCTCGCTGCTGGTTTCGCCCGAGCGCGCCAGCAGGTCGGAAAAGCCGAGAATCGCGTTCAGCGGCGTGCGCAGCTCGTGGCTCATGTTGGCCAGGAACACGCTCTTGGCGCGGTTGGCCGACTCGGCTTCCTCTTTGGCCTGCGCCAGCTCGATCTGTTGCTCGCGCAGGCGGGCGTTGGCCTCGGTCAGCGCCAGCGTGCGCCGGGCCACCTCGTGCTCGAGGTTGCCGTAGAGCTGCGCGTTGTCGATCGAGATGGCGGCCTGGGCGGCCAGCCACTCCACGAGACGCTTGCGCTTGGCGGTGAATACGCCCGGTAAGGTCCGATGTTCGAGGTACAGCGCCCGGTTCAGCGGTGGGCGCCGCCCGATTGCGTGGCATAGAACGCTGGCCGGGCGGGTCTCGGCGAAGTAGGGGTCCTCGTCGAATTCGCTGCATGTGCCGTCCTCGCGGTGGCCGCCTGGGCGATCGAGCCCCATCGCTTCGCCGGAATTCATCACGTAGCGCAGCAGTGACTGCGGTAGTCCGCCAGTGGCGATGTGGTGCGAGAGTTCAACGTTCGCCTGGTCGCCGCTGCGCAGCGCGATTGCTCCGCGCTCGGCGCCGGAGACATCGATGATCAGTTTCATCAATTGCAGCAGCAGTCGCGGCAGATCCGTCTCGGCGCTGATCGCCTGCACTGCGCGCAGGACGGCCAGCATCTCCGCGTAGTCGAGCGTCTCGCCATCGGCCGTCTCACGGTCGCCACCATGCACCGCCAAGCGCTGCTCGACGCGCTCCGCCAGGACGCGCGCACCCACCCGATCGTACAGCGCACGCGCCCGGCGCAGCGCGACTTGCTGCGTTTCGCGGGCTTCCGGTTGCGTTTCCAGCCAATGCGCCAGTCGTTCGTATGCGTAGGCCTGCTCGAGCCGATAGCCAGCGCGCGCGGCCAGTTGTCCGGCCTGCTCGTAGAGGCTGGCCACCGAAGCGACGGACTGCGGCTCGTAGCGGGCCAGTTCCGCGCGCAGGAAGGCCAGGCGGTGCGCGACGTTGGCAGGCGAGGCGTGATCGTTGATGCCGGTGAGCAGGTCGAAGGTTTCGCCAAGGGAATGCTGCAGATACGTCCGCCGGGTTTCGTCGACCGCCTCCGCGAGCAGATTGGCGCAGGCCATGCCGCGCCAGAAAGCCACCACGACGTGTTGCGGGAAAGGCGCCAACTCGCGCAGGTTCGGGTCGGCGGCGGCCTCGAGCACGCCTTCCCAGTCCCCGGCGAGGCCGAGCAGCGGGATGCGCGCCCCCAGGTAAAAGCCGATGATCAGGGGCATGTCGTGAAAGTGCGCACAATACGCCGGCTCGTCCATGTGTTCGCCACTGAGCGAGGTGAGGGCGGCAGTCTGCCCCTGCAATGCCGATGCGGCTGCAGCATAGCACTGCGTGAAACCCATGATCACCTCGAGCGCATACGGGCGGCAGTGGTCGACCGCCCGCGCGTAGGCAGCGAGGACGTCGCTCGTGCTGCGCCCCATGCAGTACAAGGTGAAGGTGATGATGGTGAGCGAGTAGCCGGCGTACAGTGGATCATGTGCGCGCCGGGCGATCGCCAGCGCCTCCTCGAGCTGCGGCACGATCTCCTCGATGTGCTGCGACCAGTGCAGGATGAACGCCAACTGGTGTACGCGGCTGCGCCCGAAGGTCCACAGATCGGGCAGCTTTTCGTCCGACAGGCGCATCGCCACTTGCGCGAGCTGGCGCGCCTCGCGATAGGCGCGCTGGTGCACCACCAGGCCCTGCCCCAACAGCGTGTACAGCAGCGGCGAGAGCAGCGTGTTGCCGAACTCCAGGCTGCGGTTGCTGCCGACCACCGCGAGCAGGTTGAGCAGCGGGACGCTGGTGTTCGTTGCCGCGTCACACATGGCGCCGATCAGGCGCATGATCTTCTCGCTGAGATCGTCACTGGCGTAGGGCAGCGAATACAGCAACTGCTCGAGGTCGTTCCCGGCAGTCCTGGCGCGGAAGTCGGCCAGCCCGTGCTCGAAGGCGCGTGCCAGCCCGTCGTCGTCGCGCAGGCCGGGCAGCCGGATGCCCACTTCCGCCAAGCCCGCGCGGCCGACCGCCAAACCCTCGTGCATGCGGCTCGACAGGCAAAGGTGAGCGGTCTGCACGATGCGCACCGCCAGCCGGTCGGCACGGTCGCGCGCCTGTTGCAGGGTGCGTTGCACCACTTCCTGAAACGCCGTCTCGCGGTTGAGCACCGAAAGAACCTCGGCCAGCAGCAGGTGCATCGCGTAGCACAGCGGATAATGCGTTTGCCACCCGTCCTCGGCTGGCAACAGGGTCAACCCCGTCTCCAGGTACTGGGCTGCTGCGCTGTAGGCCATCGAGCTCTTGGCGCGTGCGGCAGCGCGGTAGCTGAGCTTGGCCACGGCAACGCGTTCGCTGTCGTCGAGCAGCGCGAGGGCATGGTTGAACTGGTCGACAATGACGAAAACGGCGTTGTCGATCGCGTCGTCGGCGATCTGCCGCCGCAAGCTGCGCCCGATCGCCAGATGGATCGCCTGTGGCGCGGCGCCGCCTTTGAGCGAGTAAGCGGCTTGCTGCACGCGGTCATGCACGAACTGGAATTCGCGCCGCGCATCGTCGTTGGCGACCGGGAGCAGCAGCTCGTCCTGCACCGCCGGCGCCAGACTGGCCAGGGCATCGCCCGCCGTGTCGGCCATCGCGTCGGCCAGCAGCGCCAGCTCGAAGCGCTTGCCGATGCACGCGCCGACCTTCATCGCTTCCTGTGTTGCGGCCGAGAAGCGTGACAAGCGCTGCAGCATGAATTCGGCGACGTTGTCGGCCGCATCATGCAGGCGGATCGCCTCGGGCTTCCAGCGCCAGGTGCCGGCAGCCGCATCGTAGTAGAGATCGCCCTGTTTGCGCATGGCCTGCAGGAACTGGCGCACATAGAACGGGTTGCCCTCGGTCTTGCGGACCACCAGCGAGGCCAGCGCGTCCGCATCGTCGATCGCCAGACAGCTGTCGCGAATGAGCTGCGCCACGTGCGGCGTGCCGAGTGGCCCGATGGTGATCTCGACGATCTGATCGCCGTCGTTGCGCAACTCGTCGACCATTTCCCGCAGCGGGTGGCCGGCGCCGACTTCGTTGTCGCGAAACGCCGACACGATCAGCAGGTGCGCGCCGACGCCCTGCTTGACAAACGCCTTGATCAGCGCCAGCGAGGCAAAATCCGCCCATTGCGGGTCATCGAGGAACAGGACGAGAGGGTGCTCGCGGCTGGCGAACTGCTTGAGCAACACCGAGAACACGGTGTTGAACCGCTGTTGGGCGGCGTTGCCTACCAGCTTGGCGGCTGGCGCCTTGGCGCCGATCAGGCGTTCAATTTCGGGGAGTACGTCGATCACCACACTGGCGTTTTCGCCGAGCACCGCATCCAGCCGCGCGCGCCACTGCGCCAGCTCGTCCTGCGGCTTGGACAACACCTGGCGAAGCAAGGTGCGAAACGCCTCGATCAGGGCCGAGTAGGGCTGGTCGCGGTGGAACTGGTCGAATTTGCCCTCCACCAGGCTGCCGGCGTTGGCCACCACGTACGGTCGCAGTGCGCGCACGAGCGCGCTCTTGCCGACGCCCGAATAGCCGCCGACCATGCACAGCACAATCTCTCCCCGCACCGAGCGTTCGTAGATGTCGGCCAGCGTTGCCAGTTCGGTCTCGCGGCCATACAGGCGATCGGGAATGCGGAACTGCCGGCCCTGCTCGGCCAGGTCGAGCGGGAAGTCGTCGATCCAGTGCTTGGCGTGCCATTGGTCGAGGCACTTCTCCAGATCCTGACCCAGGCCTTCCGCGCTGGCGTAGCGGGCGGCCGGCAACTTCTCCAGCAACCGATGCACGAGGCGCCCCAGCACGCGCGGCAAGTGCGGCAACAGGGCGTGCAACTCGGCCGGCTGCACGGCCATCTGGCAATGGCAAAGCTCCAGCGGGTCGCTGGTGTCGAACAATGGCCGGCCGCTCAGCAACTCGTACAGAATGACACCGAGGGAATACAGATCGCTGGCGAACTCGAAAGGAGGCTTCTGTCCCACCTGCTCGGGAGCGAGGTAGTGCCAGCGTTCGGCCTCATCCTGCCGCCTGGCAGGGAGCGAGCGCAGATGCACGCCCCCTTCCGCTTCCTCGACAAAGGCGTGCGGCGCAAGGTGGCCGTGTGCGCCGTAAGATGCATGCCAAAGGGCCAACGCGCGGGCGCAGGCTGCGGCGTCGGTCAACCAATCACCCAGCGTGTCCGCTTCCAGCGTTTTCGCTCCGGCCTGCCGCATGTTGACGAGTGACATGCTTTTTCTCCACAGAAGAAGTGCTTACGACCCGTTCCGGGTCCAGTGCCGCAAACCGGTTGGCCCGTTTTGGGTCCCGGTTATTTTTGGACAGGCAGCCACCAATCAACATTCCGTTTCGGAGAGTTGGGTAAGCGAACTGTACCTCCGGCAGGCCGCCCCAGGCAAGCGTTGCCCGGCCCGGATCGCCGGCCGTGCACGGGCTCTTTTGCGGTCATGCGCGGGGGCTGGCCCGAATGGTGTTTTCTCCTTGGCCACCCGTTGGCTGGGCGAGCTGGCGAGCAAACGCAATGCGTTGGCCCGAGCACCGACCGCTGGAAGCGGCTCCCTTGACGTGTCGCGCCGGTCGACGCGGATTGTCTCGCCAGGCAACCGGCGTTGGCGCTGCACGCGCGGTAGAATCCGCCGCAGGCAGCGGGCGTGCCTGCTGGCGCGCTGTTCGACAACCGGAAGGGAACGAGAATGAAACGACAAAGAGCCACGGTGATCGTCGAGATCGAGCGCCGCATTCTGCTCGTCGAGAACCGCGGCGGACTGGTTCTGCTGCCCGGCGGCGGGATCAACCCGGAAGAGTCGCCCGCCCAGGCAGCAGTGCGCGAACTTGGCGAGGAAACCGGCCTGACCGCCGCGTCGATTGGCTTCCTCTTCGCGCACGAATCGGCGACCAATTGTCACCAGGTCTACCTGGCGCAGGCGGCGGGACAGCCGCGCGCCGGCGACGACGCCTGTGCGCTGCATTTCCTCGGCGCCAGCGACGACCGGCTGGACGAGCGCATGTCGCTGGCTACGCGGACGATCATCGAGCGCTTTCGACGGCTCGCGCCTGGGGCGCGCTAGCACTCGCCCGAAGGCGAGCAATACGGCCTTAATTCAAGGATCGCGACGAGCGCTGGGCGGTGCATAATAGGGCCATACACCTTTTCGGTTGCACGCCGCGCCATGGATACCAAGAGCGAAGCCACGACGACCTTCCTCACTCGCCCGTATCTTCCCCCGCTGGAGGAATTCCTGCCCTACCTTGCGCAGATCTGGGAGAGCCGCCGGCTGACCAATGGCGGCCCGTTCCACCAGCAATTCGAGGAGGCCTTGCGCGAGTATCTGGGCGTTCCGCATGTCTGTCTGTTCGCCAACGGCACGCTGGCGCTGATCACTGCACTGCAGGCACTGCGCATCACCGGCGAGGTGATCACCACCCCGTACACTTTCGCGGCGACGACGCACGCGCTGCTCTGGAACGGCATCAAGCCGGTTTTCGTCGATATCCGGCGCGATACCTGCAACCTCGACGAGGAACAGGCCGAGGCGGCGATCAGCCCGCGCACGACTGCCATCCTGCCCGTCCATTGCTACGGCAATCCCTGCGCCGGCGAACGCTTGCAACAGATTGCCGACACCTACGGCATGAAGCTGATTTACGACGCAGCACATGCCTTCGGCGTGTCGCTCGCCGGGCGCTCGCTGCTCGCGCTGGGCGATCTCTCGGTGTTGAGTTTTCATGCGACCAAGGTGTTCAACACCTTCGAAGGTGGCGCCATCGTCTGCCATGATGCGAAACTGAAGCAGCGGATCGACTATCTGAAGAACTTCGGCTTTGCCGACGAGGTGACTGTCGTCGCACCGGGGATCAACGGCAAGATGAACGAGTTCCAGGCAGCGCTCGGTCTGTTGCAGATCAGGTACGTTCACCAGGCGATCGCCGCGCGCCTGGCCATCGATCGCCGCTACCGTCAGGCGATCGCCGACATTCCAGGCATCCGCTGCCTGCCGCAGATCGATGGTGTCACGCCAAACGGCGGATACTTCCCGATCCTGATCGGCGCCGACTATCCACTCAGCCGCGATCAGCTTTATGATGTGTTCCGGCGCAATCACATCCACGTTCGACGCTATTTCTATCCCTTGATCAGCAATCTCCCGATGTATCGCGGAATTGCCTCGGCAACGCCCGCCAACCTGCCGGTCGCGACCCGAATGGCTGCGCAGGTTCTTTGCCTGCCGACGTATCCTGACCTCGCTGCCAGCATCGTCGATCGGGTGATCAACATTCTTGCCCGCGGCCATTGACCCACGCTCGCCACGATGACGACAAGCAACGAACTCTTCCGGCTGATCGCAGCCGCACTCAAACTCCCGCTCAGCGCGATCGACCTGACGACATCGATGCAAACCACCGAGGCCTGGGACTCGCTGGCGCACATGGAACTGATCATCAGTCTCGAGGAACACTATCGGATCATGCTGGAGGCCGACCAGATTGCCGAAATGACCTCGGTTGCCGCCGTCGTCGACCAGCTTCGCCAGCGCGGATTGCTCGACGATGAAGCTTGACGGTGCGGTGGCGGTGGTGACCGGGGCAGCCCAGAACATCGGGCGCTGCATCGCCCTGACTCTGGCCGACGCCGGTTGCCGGGTGGTGGCGCTCGACCTCAACGAGGAACTGCTCGGCGAACTGGCGAATGAGCGGATCAGGGTCGGCAAGTGCGATGTCGCCGACCCCGAACAGGCGGCAAGCGTCATCGCAACGGTCGTCGAGGAGCACGGACGCATCGATCTCCTGGTCAATGCCGCCGGCTGGATCTGCAGTGCGCCGCTGTTCAATCTGCTCGACCGGGCAGGCGGTCGGCACGAGCTGGCGCTGTGGGAGAAGTCGCTGCGACTCAATCTGACCACCGCCTTCGTCATGGGAGCATGCGTCGCCGAGCAGATGATCCGCCGCCGTACGCGCGGCCTGATCATCAACATCAGTTCGGTCGCCGCGCGCGGCAATGCCGGCCAGAGTGCTTATGCCGCCGCCAAGGCAGGCAGCAATGCGCTGGCGCTGTCGTGGGCGAAGGAACTGGGCGCGCTGGGCATCCGCGCGCTGGCGATCGCGCCAGGCTTCATCGATACTTCGTCTACGCACGCGGCGATGAGTCGGCAGCGCCTTGACGAATGGCTGGCGCGAATTCCGCTGCGCCGGCTCGGCACGCCCGAGCAGGTGGCCGACGCCGTCGTCTTTGCGGCGACCAACGACTATCTGACGGGAACCGTCATCGAACTCGACGGTGGCCTGAAGATCTGACTGACGGGCCCGACTTGCCGCGCGCTGACACGCGCCGCCTGTTCGGCCGGGTCTGGCGCCTCAGCGCCGGCTGCGGGTCGCCTGGCCGTTCCGGCAATGGCTTTGCCAGGCGAGAAAACTGCGGCAGAATGCACGGCTGGCGTCCGTAGCCGTGAAACCGGGGAGATTCATGCCTGCCTCAGAAGAAGACCACGACAAGACCTGGGTCCTGCCTGCAAAGGCAGCTCCCGCGTCGCCCGCAACCGCAGCGGCAGTAGCCGTCGACAAGGAGAGCAACGCCTTGTCGGTCGGCACCAAGATCGGCGAGTTCGAGATTACCGGGCTGATCGGCATCGGTGGTTTCGGTATCGTCTATCTCGCGCACGATCAATCGCTCGGACGCAACATCGCACTCAAGGAATACATGCCGGCGTCGCTCGCCGCGCGGCTTGACGGGCTGACCGTCTCGGTCCAGTCGGACCGTCTGGCCGAGACCTTTGCCATCGGCCTGCGCAGTTTCGTCAACGAAGCGCGCATTCTGGCGCAGTTCGACCATCCGGCCCTGGTCAAGGTATACCGCTTCTGGGAAGCCAACGGCACAGCCTACATGGTGATGCCGTTCTACGAAGGGATCACGCTCAAGCAGGC